>JACDCD010000051.1 GCA_013694625.1 Actinomycetota bacterium
TACCTCTGTGATCATTGACATCCTTCGCGGACTGTCTGCCGCCGTGGGCTATGTCGAAAGGCTCGAGGACGTGCCTGCCTGCAGCGAGATCACGCGAGTTGAGGTGATGCGAGGCTTGCGAAGCGCAGAGCGAGGGCCCGCGGAGCGTCTCCTTATGCAGCTTCATTGGGTCGCACTTGACGAGCCCATTGCGCGACGGGCGGGAGATCTTGGGCGCATATGGAGGAAGAGCCATCCGGGGATCAGCAGCCCGGACCTTGTCGTCGCGGCAACTGCCGAGCAGCTCGGGGCCGATCTCGCTACGAGCAATGTCAGACACTTCCCGATGTTCAAGAGGTTGGGCCCCCCGTATCAGGGCTGAGGGTGATTGCCGAAATCGGGTGCAAAGCCTGGAGAACACGAAGCTGAAGGAGATCCATTATTAGAATGAGTTGGGGCTAGGGAGAATCCACTGATAGCCGGTAACTGGGCTGTGGGCCGCCAGGAATGGGTGTGGGCCGCCAGGGACTCGAACCCTGCCAACCGGATTAAAAGTCCGGTGCTCTACCTGATGAGCTAGCGGCCCTCCGCCGTCCTAGGCTACTGGTTCGGGCGGCGCTCTTCGGCCAGAGCGGGACGCGTCGGCGCAACCTGCAGGCAGAGACCCTCGAGCCCTCGTACCACCACGTCATCACCACGGCCGGCCCCTTCGGTGCAATGCGCCTTCCAGGTCTGACCCCTTATGCGGACCTGGCCGTCGGGGCGGCAATCGGTCAGCGCTCGCCCCCGAGCTCCTTTCAGACCTTCGGCTCCGGTGACCGACCGGATCTTTCGCCACCTGAGCCACAGGAGGACGTCGGCTACCTCCAGAAGAGCCAGGGGTAGCAGAATGACGTACCTCCAGGGCACATCGAGAAACGTAAACGACAGCAGAGTCCCAATGACGAGAATCAAGGAACGGTGTTAGTAGTCGCGCAGGCGCGGCACGAGCCGATACCCCACGTTACGGATTGTCTCGATCAGAGCTTCATGTTCGGCGCCGAGCTTGGCGCGCAGGCGGCGCACGTGTACGTCCACGGTCCGAGTACCTCCGTAGTAGTCATACCCCCATACTTCCCGCAGGAGCAGGTCGCGTCCACAGACTCGCCCGGGGCGCTGGGCAAAGAACTTGAGCAGTTCGAACTCCTTGTAAGTGAGATCAAGAGGCCGTCCGCGCACGTAGGTTTGGTAGTTGTCGGGATTGATCGTGAGCTCTCCAACTTTGATTACGCCAACGTCTTCTCGGAAGCCGGCGCGCCTCGAGGCAAAAGCCAGGCGCGCAGATATCTCGTCGGATGACGCATCCAGAAGCAGGAAGTCGTCTGCGCCGACCTCGAAGCGGAAGCGGGCGACGTGTGCCTCACTTACCACCACGACGATGGGGGGAAGGCCCGTTTCCCACGCGAGCGACAAGCGCCGGGTCGTCTCCTCAGCCGCCTGAATGTCGGCAGTTCCATCGATCAGCAGCAGGTCCGGGTGAGTCTCGATCAATTCCTGCGTACCGGTGTTCTTGAGGCTTCCCGGTACCACCCGGTAGGCGAGGACGGGCCATTCAGGCAGTAGTTCCTGGACATCGCTGAGTTGGTCGGACAGCAGCAGCACCGTCCAAGCAGTTCCTGGCCGCTGAACTAAGCTTCACCTCCTCCTCCGGTAGCCCTTGCGGGGAGATCCTCGTCGGGCCCCTCCTTCCACTGATTGGTGATCGGCAATCGGCGATCGCGGCCGAAAGCCTTATCCGTAACTTTCGGGCCCGGCGGCGCTTGACGACGCTTGTATTCGGCTCGGTCGACCAGAGTGATCACCCGTCCCACGACATCCCGTCCATGGCCCAAGGCGACAATGTCGGCAACACCGGCTTCCCTTTCAATGTACGCCTCGAGTATGGGATCGAGAACACTGTATGGAGGCAACGAGTCTTCATCCTTCTGATCGGATCGCAGCTCGGCCGACGGCGCCTTGGTTAGGACGCTCTCTGGAATTACGGGAGAGATTGAGTTCCGGTAGTGCGACAGAGAGTAGACCTCGGTCTTGAACACGTCCTTCAGCAGTGCGAAGCCACCCGCCATGTCGCCATAGAGAGTCGCGTACCCGCATGCCATCTCGGACTTGTTGCCGGTGGCAATTACCAGATGACCGTAGCGATTTGAAATTGCCATCAGTATGTTGCCGCGTGCGCGGGCCTGAAGGTTCTCTTCTGCCAGGCCCTCCGGGGTTTGTCCGAAGGCGGATTGTAGGGCTTCTAGGTAGGCATCCTGGATGTGCCTGATGGGCACTTCGATCATCTGAACCCCGAGAGCGTGCGCAAGGATGTCGGCGTCGTCTCGTGAGCCCGGCGAGGTGTACACAGACGGCATCGACACCCCAAGGACACATTCGGCCCCCAGTGCGTCGGCGGCTATGACAGCCGTAAGTGCGGAGTCGATACCCCCGGATAGTCCTACAACCACTTTCTTGAAGTTGTTCTTGTTCACATAGTCGGCCAATCCAAGACAGAGGGCGCCGTAGATCTCCGCCTCGACAGACAGCGCCTCTGCGACAACACCTCGAACTTCACCTGAGGGCGCCGGAGGAAGTCCGACCCTGACTCTACGAATCGAGGCGCCGGGCCCTTCGGCCCTAACCGCATTGCTGTGGCCCAACGGCACGTCGACGAGCGCAAAGTCCTCTTCAAACTGCTTGAGGCGAGCCATCACTTGTCCGTACGGAGAGACAACAAGCGAGCTGCCATCAAAGACAAGCTCATCCTGACCGCCGACGGTATTGACGTAGACGATCGACGCACCGGCGCGCCGGGCGCGATCTGCGAGCATTGCGGTGCGTTCATCCAGTTTGTTCTTGTCATATGGAGAAGCATTGATATTGATGACTATCTGCGCCCCCGACAGCCCTTGCTGCACCACGGGCCCATCTTCGCTCCAGGCGTCCTCGCAAACGCTGACGGACAAGACGGCTTCAGGGGTATCGAACAGCAGATGGTCCTCGCCGGGCTCGAAATAGCGACGCTCGTCGAACACGCCGTAGTTTGGCAACAGGTGTTTGTGGTAAACGCCCACAACTTGTCCCCGCCGGCACGCGGCAGCGGCATTGAAGAGACTTCCATCCCTCTGGTCCACAAAGCCGAGTACGGCGAGCGCATCGCCGCTTGACGACGCAATCTCACCCAGCGCTGTGTGGTTGGCGTCGATGAAAGACGTCTTCAGCAACAAATCGTCCGGAGGGTAGCCGGTCAGGGCGAGCTCGGGCACGACGACGACCTGTGCTCCCAGGTCGTCTGCGCGGCTCATGGCCTCCTGGATTCGCCTGGTGTTGCCGTTGATGTCGCCGACCACCGGATTGATCTGCGCGAGCGCCACCGTAACCATGTGACCAGACTACCGGCGTCAGGCGACCGACCACTGCTGGCTCTCGGGCTTGTTACCTCCCGGTAATCCGGGCGGGCTAGGCTGCCAGGCGTGGAGAGACAGCGGGATTATGTCTTGCGAACCGTCGAAGAGCGCGGCATCCGCCTTGTGTGGCTGTGGTTCACTGACGTCCACGGCTTCCTCAAGACCTTCGCAGTCACCTCTGAGGAGCTCGAACAAGCATTCGACGAAGGTATCGGTTTTGATGGCTCGGCCATCGAGGGCTTCGCGCGGATTCAGGAGTCGGACATGCTCGCCCGCCCTGACGCCGGCACCTTCCAGATTATGCCTTCAGAGAATGCAATCCGGCCCCCCGAAGGGGCGCAATATCCCGGTCCTGCGAGGCCCCCCTTCCGGCAGGAAGCCTCAGAAGGCGGAGTCGCTCGCATGTTCTGCGACATCCACACTCCCGACGGGCGCCCTTACCGGGGCGACCCGCGCTTCGTCCTCAGGCGCAACCTCGAGAAGGCGTCCGAACGAGGTTTTACCTTCTACGTGCACCCTGAGATGGAGTTCTACCTTTTCAAGAGCCCCCAGGACCCTTCCCCCATCGATGCAGGTGGCTACTTCGACCTGACGCCACTGGACCTTACACAGGAGTTGAGGCGTGACACGGTCGGAGTGCTCGAGCGCATGGGCATACCGGTGGAGTTCTCCCACCACGAGGTTTCCCCATCACAGCACGAGATCGACTTGAGGCATGCGGACGCATTGACCATGGCCGACTCGGTCATGACCTATCGCTTGATCGTCAAACAGATGGCTGCCGAACGTTCGATGTACGCAACCTTTATGCCCAAGCCCTCCACTCACTTGTCCGGCAGCGGCATGCACACCCACATGTCACTGTTCGAGGGCGATCAGAACGCGTTCCACGATTCTTCGGACGACTATCACCTTTCGAAAGTGGCCAAGGCCTTCCTTGCGGGCCTGCTGGTGCACGCGCGGGAGATCACGGCCATCACCAACCAGTGGGTCAACTCCTACAAAAGGCTCATCACCGGACCGGGGTACCCCGTGCCCGAAGCACCGGTGTATGTCTGCTGGGGGCGGCACAACCGTTCTGCACTCATAAGGGTTCCGATGTACAAGCCGCGTAAGGATCAATCAACCCGCATCGAGTTCCGCTCACCCGACCCGGCTTGCAATCCCTATTTAGCCTTCTCGGTGATATTGGCGGCCGGGCTCGAAGGCATTGACCATGGATACGAGCTGCCCCCTGAAGCAACCGACAACATCTATGAGATGACCGACATAGAGCGGCGCGCCCGCAAGATCGTTCAACTCCCCGGGAGTCTCCATGAGGCGCTGCTGGAGATGGAGAATTCCGAGCTCGTCGCTGAAGCTCTCGGCGAGCAGGTATTCGAGTACCTCCTGCGCAACAAGCACACCGAGTGGGACGAATACAAGTCCTATGTGTCGCCCTATGAGATCAGCCGTTACCTGCCGATTCTGTAGCCGGTCTAACCTCTATCCGAAGCGCTTTCTGGTTGACGGCAACCTCGTTGCACCGACCCATCGGGGGCCCCAGTAATAGGGATCCCTGATCGACTGAACTCTTACTCCAGCGGAGGAAGTCGTGGATAAGAACTTGCCGTGACCGATGTAGATACCGGCGTGGCCGACGCGCGCGCTTGTGGTCTTGTGGAAAACAAGGTCGCCCTTCCGAAGATGCGAACGCTGCCAGATGCGCTTTATTCTCGGTTTCTTTGCCAAATAGAACTGGTCGATTGCCCGGCGCGGGAGTGCTCCGCCGTGATTGTTGTACGTCCAGCTTGTCAATCCAGAGCAGTCGAACCCGCTGGACGAAGAGCCACCATAGACATACGGCGCGCCGAGCTGCTTCATAGCTCTTTTCTTGACGTGGCTCCGCTCTTTTCGAAATCGAGCGACTTGGTGGGCGCTCGCTGGTAATGCCACCGCATATGACGCTGTGATGCCAACGATCAACGCAATGAATACAGATGCCGTGCGCGTTGGGCGCAGACGCGTACAGGTAGCTCTCACCGCTTACCTCCCACTCGATACGCTCTGCTGTTTGAAAGCGACCCGGATGCGTCATTCAGACGCACAAGTTGGGAACCTTAGTAACGCAATCAAAGGCCGTCTATAGAGACAATGCAGAAGACGGGCCGCTCTTTTATCTGTCGCAGCCACAATAAGTGTGGCCCTCATGCTGCCTCTGAAGTTGATAATGAGGAAATTGGTAAGGCCGGGCTAACCGGATACGCTTGGCTCTCCATGGAAGCACGTGAACGGGTCCTGAGAGACGCCAGCACATCACTGGCAACCTTCATTGCGTCGGATGGCTCAGCTCGCGAGTTGATCAACGAAACGCGTGTACTACCCACCCGCGCCGCCTATGTGGTGATTGCGGAGACGGCAGCGACGAATGGTGGTATGCCGTCCCTCAGACTAGAGAAGCGCCGTCGGCTCGCCCAGATCGCAACCTGTGACCTCTGTGGCGAACTTTCGCTCGAAGAGGTTTCGGCCGCCTTGAGCGACCTCGCGGGCGCGTGGCTCGAGGTTGTCCTCACCCACTTGCAGGCACCGGCAGGCATGGTGGTAATCGGAATGGGGAAGCTTGGGGGCCACGAGCTCAACTACGCCTCCGATATCGATCTGATGTATGTGACCGATGAGGATCTTCCCGGCGCCACCAGGGCGGCCTCCTCGCTGTCCGCGGAGCTGGGCCGGCCGTCACCTGAAGGGCAGCCCTTTCGGATTGACCTGAATCTCCGTCCCGAAGGACGGAGCGGGGCGCTCGTCCGTTCGTTTGAAGGCTGCATCGAGTACTACACGCGCTGGGCGCAACCGTGGGAGCACCAGGCATTGATCAAGGCGGGGGTTGTGGCGGGCAATGCTTCTGTCGGCAAGGGGTTCGTCGACAGGACGCGTCCGCTGGTTTTTCCCTCCGACGTATCACCAGAGAGGATTGGCAGTATCCGGAGTATGAAGGAGCGTATCGAGAGCCATGCCGCACGTTCCGTTCGGAGCCGCAAGCCCGATGCGGCCGACGTCAAGCTTGGCCCGGGAGGCATAAGGGACATTGAGTTCTCGGTTCAACTGCTTCAGTTGGTGCATGGGGGATCCGACGACCTGGTGCGTTGCCCGAACACCCTCGAAGCGATCGCCGCATTGGCGGATGGTGGTTACGTGGCAGAGGATGACGGCATTGCTCTGTCAGAAGCTTACCGTTGGCTCAGAAGCGTTGAGCACAGACTGCAGTTGTGGCAGGAGCGCCAGGTGCACACATTGTCGGACAGAGAGAGCGATCGTACGCGTGTCGCGCGATCCATGGGTTTTCGTGACACCGTCGATCTGAGCGCCACCGCGAACTTCGATGCTGCACACAGACGGGTTCTGAGCGACGTTCGTTCGCGGTTCGAGAAACTGTTCTACAGGCCCATGATCGAGTCACTATCAGACGCGACAGGCGCTCGCCTGTCGGAAGAGGCTCTTCGAGAGCGGTTGAGGGTGCTGGGCTTCCGGGATGCCGAAAGGGCCGCTCGCAACTTGGGGAAACTTGTGTCCGGCATCTCGAGGCGCGCCGTGTTGTTGCGCTTGCTGACCCCTGCGATGCTGCGATTCCTTGCTCAGACTCCGCTCCCTGATGGAGGTCTGCTGGCATTCCTACGTTTGAGCGAAGGGCTGGAGGAGCGTCCGGCGGTGCTGGGCAGGTTCCGGGACAATCCACCGGGCCTCGGGTTTCTTGCCACTGTCTTGGGGAGTGGACGGGTTCTAGGGGAGCTGCTCGAGCATGTCCCCGAGGAGCTCATAACGATTGCGACACATGCGGCGAGCCCGAGCGCCGAGCACGAGCGGAAGCTCAAGGACAGGGATCGGTTGGTGGATGAAGCCCAGGCATCGCTTGCCTGGCGCGAGCCCGAGGGCCGGCTCCAGGGGCTGCGCCGGTTCAAACGCAGGGAGATGGTGGGGGTGGCGCTGGCCGACCTTGGTGGAGAAATCGATTCATCCGAGGTCGGCAAAGGGCTGGCGCATCTTGCGGATGCCTGCCTCGAAGCGGCCCTCGAGGGCGTGCAGGGCCCGTTTGCGGTCATTGGGATGGGCAAGCTAGGGGGCCGGGAGCTCAACTATTCCTCGGACATCGACGTCATGTTCGTGCACGACATGGACCCAGCACTTGCGGTCACGGTAGGTGCCGGATTGGTGAGGGCGGTCGGCGACGTCACTCCCGAGGGGCAGACCTGGCGCATCGACCTGGGCCTTCGCCCCGAGGGCAAAGATGGCGCCCTGGTGAGGTCAATCGACTCTTCTCTAGAGTACTACCACCGCTGGGGGCAGCCCTGGGAGCACTTGGCGCTGATCAAGGCGCGCGTCGTAGCCGGAGATCATGAGCTGGGCCAACGCTTGGTGGATGGGACGAGGTCGCTTGCTTGGCCCGAGACTCCCCCACAGGGCGCACTTGACGAGATCCGCCATCTCAAGGCGCGCATGGAAAGAGAGCGCATTCGTCGAGGCACCGATGCTCGACTGAACATAAAGCTGGGTCCCGGTGGTATCTCGGACATAGAGTTCGCCGCTCAACTGCTCCAACTGCAGAATGCCCATGAGTTGTCTGCGCTGCGTGTGACGGGGACGATGGAAGCGTTGGAGGCTGCAACGCAAGTTGGCGTGCTCTCGAGCGATGACGCGGCAACCCTGATTGACGCTCTTCGTTTCTTGACAATGCTCAGGAACCGATTGTTCTTCATGACCGGGCAGCCGGTTGACGTGCTCCCCTCGAAGGTAGAGGACCTGGAGGCACTCGGGGTGGCGTTGGGTTTTTCGTATCAGCCGTTGCAGGAGCTTCAGGAAGCACACCTTCGCACCACCAGACGGGCGCGCAAGGTGGCCGAGCGGTTGATCTACGGCTAGGGCGGCCCCCGTGCATGGCCCCCGGCGTTACCAATCGTCGCCGCTTCGGCCTTCGCAAGTGAGCGGAGCTGTGAGGTCGATTCCTCTGCTTGGGCCGAATCGAAGGACCATCACGCCGTCATCCTCTTCTTCGGTTCGGACCGCTTCCGAGCCGCGCCGAACGAATGTAGGCCCACGCCATCTTTCCCATCCCAGACGTTCGTAGAAGTCGTGCCGGCCGGTCGAGAGGGCGCCCATGTCGTAGTCGCCGCGAATTATCTTCGAGATCTCGGCCATTGCGAGGAAGCCGAGCCCTTCCCGCTGTCTCCCGGGGGTGGTCGCAACACCTTCGACGTAGCCGGCGTTGAGAGGTCGTTTCGCCACTTCGAGGATCCGCGGGACCACGGCCGCATGTGAGAGGGGGCTGCCGCCGCCGGCGACGACGACGTGCCAGCCACCTATTGTGTGCTCCCAATCCTCCGGTGAGAAGTCCTCATCGAAGGCCAGGTCGAGGAGGCGCCGGATCGCCGTCAAGAGGTCTCCGGATGCCTCGGCCGTGGTGAACCTACGAATGTCAAGCACCGGGACCAGGGGGGCCTCGGCTCAAGGCGCCGTGCGGACTAGATGTCGTAGTAGAGGTAGAACTCCCATGGGTGTGGACGAAGCCGAAGCTCATCGACCTCATGAACCCGTTTGTAGTCGATCCAGGTGTCGACCACATCCTGCGTGAAGACGCCGCCTTCGAGCAGGAAGTCGTGGTCGTCTTCCAGGGCTATCAAGGCTTCTTCCAACGAGCCGGGGACCTGCGGGACCGCCGCAAGCTCCTCAGGGGGGAGGTCGTAGAGATCTTTGTCCACCGGCTCCCGCGGCTCGATCTTGTTCTTGATTCCGTCCATCCCGGCCATCA
>JACDCD010000067.1 GCA_013694625.1 Actinomycetota bacterium
GCTCTCGGGATGGCCCGTGCCCTGTCGCTCCGCGATGAGCTCGATATCGTCGGCGTTGCCGCACTTCACCGCGGCCCGCCCGCGCCGCCCTGGACACCGCCCGTCGAAGTGCGTCACTTGCCGCTTCCCCGCGCCGCTCTGTACGAGGGCTGGCACCGCCTGCGGAGACCCACCGTAGAACGGGCCACCGGGACCGTCGGCCTCATTCACGCGACCTCGATCGCGATTCCGCCGAAGTCCGCTCCCCTCGTCGTGACGGTCCACGACCTTGCCTTCCTCAAAGATCCATCGCATTTCACCGCTCGAGGGATGCGCTTCTTCCACCGCGGTCTCGATCTTGCCCGCACGCAGGCCGACCTCGTCCTGTGCTCATCGGAGGCCACGATGCGCGACTGCCACGAAGCCGGCTTCAGGCCCCACGCGTTGCGTCACGTGCCGCTCGGCGTCGACGCGCCCCAAGCAGATCCGGCCTCTGTCGCCCGGGTACGCCGCCACTATGGCTTGACGCGCCCCTACGTCTTGTGGACCGGCACCATCGAGCCCCGTAAGAACCTGCCGCGGCTTCTGGAGGCCTTCCGAGATCTGGAGGCGGAGGTCGACCTCGTCCTCGTCGGGCCGAAGGGATGGAAGGAGGACCTCGACAAGCTTCTGACCGACTTGCGGGAGCGGGTGCGGGTGCTCGGCTTCGTACCCCACACCGACCTGGCGGCTCTCTACGCCGGCGCCGCGGTGTTCTGCCTTCCGAGCTTGCTCGAGGGTTTCGGGTTCCCGGTTCTGGAGGCCATGGCCCAGGGGACACCGGTCGTGACCTCCCGAGGCACCTCGACCGAAGAGCTGGCAGGAAGTGCGGGGGTGCTGGTGGATCCTCTCGACCCCGGCGACATTGCGCGTGGTCTCACCTGGGTGCTCACCGACTCGAGCAGGGCGACAGAGCTCGGTGCCGAGGGGCGCGCGCAGGCGGCCGGCTACTCCTGGACGCGGACCGCCGCCCTGGTCGCCGGCGCCTACGGGGAGCTCGCCGAGACAAAGTCCCGCTCGGAGGGTCGCGCGTGAACAGGGTCGGCCTGAATCTGGTGTGGATGGTGCCGGGCACCGTGGGCGGCTCGGAAAGCTACCTCACGCGCTTGTTGAATGGGCTCGCCGAGCGCTCCTCCGAGCTCGACTTCACGGTCTTCGCCTTGCCTTCGTTCGCAGACGCGTATCCCACACTGTCCCGAGCTTTCCGAGTCGACTATGCCCCTGTTTCGGGGAACAGCAAAGCTCTGCGCGTTGCAGGGGAGAACTCATGGCTTGCGTATGAATGCCGGCGCCGGCGGCTCAACCTGGTCCATCACGGTGGAGGCATCCTTCCGTTGGTGCGTTGGGGAACGTCGCTGATCACAGTTCATGATCTGCAATACCTCAGCTATCCCGACTACTTCTCTCCGACCAAGCTCCAATACCTCAAACGGATGGTGCCGCGCTCAACCCGCATCGCCCGCCTGATCCTCACGCCGAGTGAATTCACGCGGCTCGCCGTCATCGAGCGAATGCATGTAGACCCGGACGCGGTCCGCGTGATCCCGCATGGAATCGCTCCCGTGCTCGGAGGTGACGCGACAGAAGACGTGCGCGCTCGCTACGCCCTGACAGGCCCGTTCTTCCTTTATCCCGCAATCACCTATCCACACAAGAACCACCTCGTCTTGCTCGACGCGTTCGCCGCCGTGCTCAAAGATCACCCGGACCTGGCGCTGGTGCTCACGGGCGGCAGAGGGCCTGCAGAGGCCGCTGTGTTCCGAAGGGTGCAAACACTCGGCATCGAGACGCAGGTGAAGCGACTGGGGTATATCTCCGAAGGTGACCTCAACTCGCTCTATCTCGAAGCAATCGCTATGACTTTCCCCTCGCGTTATGAGGGTTTCGGCGCGCCCGTGCTCGAAGCGATGGCCAGAGGGTGTCCGGTGATAGCGGCCGACGCTGCCGCCCTCCCTGAAGTCGTCGGGCCGGCCGGGAGGCTCGTGGCTCCGGACGACGTCGAGGGGTGGGCGGGCGCAATGAAGGAGCTCATCGTCGACGCCCAGGTCCGAGGACCTTTGGCGGCCGCCGGGCTAGAACGGGCGCGTCACTTCACAATGTCGCGCGCGGCCGGCCTCCTCGAGGACGCGTATCGCCTGGCGTTGGGGCGGACGCCATGAGACTTGTGGTCGTCACCCCGCATTTCGAGCCCGATGTCGCTCCCACCGGGGAAGTTGTGACGCGGCTCGTGCACGAGCTCGCAGCGCGGGGCCATCACATCGAGGTGCTCACGTCGCTTCCTTGGTATCGCAATCACCGCATCGAGCCCGGATACGAAGGCAGGCTCGTTCGATCGGAAGACACGCCCTGGGGCCGCATCGCGCGCGTTAACCCCTTCGCCACCTCCGACAAGCGCAATCTCTTCAAGCGGGGCGCTGCCTTTGTGGGGTTCAGCGCAGTCGCAAGCGCCATCGGCGTGCGCGGCGAACCGGTTGATGCAGTCCTTGCGGTGTCCCCCCCACTGACCCTGGGAGCCGCCGGATACTTGATAGCGCGGGCCCGCGCGGCGGCTTTCGTCTTCAACGTCCAGGACGTCTACCCCGATGTCGCCGTCGAGTTGGGAGTCTTGAAGAGCCGTCTTGTTATCCAGGGAGCGACGCGCCTCGAGCGGTTCTGCTATGCGCGCGCCGACAAGATCACAGTCCTTTCCGATGAGCTCAAAGACAACGTCGGGGCCAAGACCGATCCCGCCAAGGTGCGGGTGATACCGAACTTTGTGGATACCGACTGGATCAAACCAGGCCCCCTCGAGAATGCGTATCGCACCGAGTTCGGCCTGCAGGGCAAGAAGGTCGTGATGTATGCAGGAAACGTCGGTCTGTCGCAGTCGATCGACACGGTCCTCGACTCCGCGATGGCCCTGGAGTATGACCCCGACATCGTTTTCGTCATCAACGGCGGCGGAGCTGTTCTTGAAGAAGTAGCCCGGCGCGCTCGTCAGCTGCCAAATGTGCGGCTCGTCGGCATGCAGCCGGCCTCGCGCCTGCCACAGGTGCTGGGAGCCGCAGACGTGCACCTGGTCCCGCTCAAGAAAGGACTTGCACGTTCGAGCGTCCCATCGAAGGTGTACTCGATCCTCGCCGCAGGGCGCCCGTTGGTGGCGAGCGTCGACGAACGCAGCGAGGTGGCGCTCCTGGTCGAACGGGCGAACGCCGGTTTCGCCGTGGCTCCGGGCGACGCCGAGGCGCTGACCAAGGCGATCAGACGTCTCGTCGACGACCCCGACGAGGCGCGCCGCATGGGGCTTGCGGCGCGCCGCTTCGTCCGGAGCTGGGCCTCCCCTGCTGCCGTGGCAGCCTCCTATGAGGACCTCTTCGAAGAGCTCGCCGCAAGTCGCGACGGGACCGCAACGGACCATTGACTTCTCGTCGTGTAGACCACCGACGCGTCTGAGCACCCCCGCGCCTGGCCGCCTCTCGATGGGCGCTACCGGCGCGCCGAACCACTACACTCTCGCCATGTTGCTCGAGGGCAAGAAGCTTCTGATCACCGGGGTGCTCACGCCGCAGAGCATCGCCTTCACAGCAGCCAAAGTCGCACAGGAGCAGGGCGCCGAGATCCTGCTTACGAGCTTCGGAAAGGGCGCCGCCCTCACCAAGAGGAGCGCCCGCAGGCTTCCGCAGCCGCCCGAGGTGCTCGAGATGGACGCGAACGAGGTTTCCCATGTCGAGGCCGTCGCCGACGAGATCCGGTCGCGTTGGGGCTCGGTCGATGGCGTTCTCCACGCGATCGCCTTTGCACCGGGCGACGCACTCGGCGGCAACTTCCTCAACACGCCATGGGACAGCGCCAGCACCGCCTTTCAAACGAGCGCCTTCTCGCTCAAGACACTGGCCGTCGGGCTGCTGCCTCTGATGAAGGAGGCCGGCGGTTCGGTCGTCGCCATGGACTTCGATGCGTCGGTCGCCTGGCCGATCTACGACTGGATGGGTGTGAGCAAGGCGGCGCTCGAATCCATCGCCCGCTATCTCGCGCGTGACCTGGGGCCGCACAACATCCGGGTCAACTGCGTGTCGGCCGGCCCGTTGCGAACGATGGCGGCCAAGAGCATTCCCGGCTTCGACGTGTTGTCCGCGGCATGGGCGGGCCGCGCCCCTCTCACTTGGGACACCTCCGATCCCGAGCCCGTGGCGCGCGCGGTGACGTTTCTTCTTTCCGACTGGTCTGCGGGCATCACGGGCGAGATTCTGCACGTCGACGGCGGCTACCACGCAATGGGGGCCGAACTGAGGCCGCCCGCCGGGTGACGGGTGCGACGTAGTCACATTTGCAGCGCCTTCGCGTCTTCAGGTACGGCAGGCGGCGGGTTGCTCCTTCGGCTCCGGGATCGGGATCGGCTTGAGCTTCGGCTTGCCCTTTGCATCGGCAGGCGAGATGTTCCGGGCGATGGCGCCGAACATCTTCTCCATGGCGCGCCGGTCGGGGCGCAGGACCTGCCGGCCGTCCGGCAGCGTGAGCGGGCCCTTGATCGGGGCCGTGTAGGCCTCGAACCGCTTGGGATCGAAGCTCTGAAGCTGTCCGGCCAGGGCTCGGAGCTGCGGGATGCCGGTATTTGCGTCGACACTCACGTTCTTGGTTGCGACACCCGGCAGCCGCAAAAGCTTCGCTGGGTTCAAGAGCGTCGAGGCCGAAGTCAGTTTGTCCAACGCGGCGGCAAGGAACTTCTGCTGGTTCTGGATACGGCCGAGATCGCCGTTGGGGAAGTTGCGTGAGCGGACGAAACGCAATGCCCTGTCACCGTCGAAATGCACCAGGGGAAGCTCGTCGGCGGTGACTTCGATTCCGGTTGCGTCGTCGAACGGGATCGGCTCTGTAAGACAGAGATCGACCCCGTCCACCGCATCTACGAGGTCCCGGAAACCTGCGATGTTGACCATTGCGTAGTGATGGATCTCGAGCCCGGTGAGCTCCTTGACCGTGCGGATCAGCTTCGTGCTTCCACCGTCGAGCGCGATGTTGATCCTGTCCTTTGGGCCCCCGTGGATCTTTACGTAGAGATCGCGAGGGAACTGCACCATCGTCACCCGACCCGACTCGGGATCGATGTGGGCGATGATCAGGGTATCGGCGCGCTGACCCGTTACTCCCTCCGTGCCAGCGCCGAGATCGAGCTGCTCCTCGGCGGTAAACCCGGAACGCGAATCCGATCCCACCAACAGCGCGTTGTACGGATCTCCCGGCTTCTTGGCCACAACCACCCCTTCGGGAATGGAAGGGTCCTGGATCGCTTCCTCGGTGTCGTTGTAGAGCCACCAGCCGTAGCCCCCGACTGCAAAGAGGACCAACGCGATTCCTCCGAGCACCCACCGCCAGACGTGCCGCTTCTTGTACGGGTATGAGTGTTTGGAATCAGACATTCCACTCATTATTTCAAGAACCTTGGTCGAAAATGCAGGCAGAGCGACATTTCTCGACCAAAGAACGCGCTCGGGTCCTTCCGGAGCCTAGGCGCGTCCGGGGATTCCGGGTTCCGTCATCGGTTTGACATCGAGTACATCGTCGAGATCAGCCTCGGACATCACTTCGTGCTCCAACGCCACTTCGCGTATCGTCCGGCGCTCCTCGTGAGCTTGCTTGGCGATGCGGGCGGCTGCCTCGTAGCCGATGTAGTCGGTCATCGACGTGACCAGCATTAGCGACTGTTCGAGGAGGTACGCACAGCGCTCTTCATCTGCCTCGATGCCGTCGACACAGCGTTCTGTGAACGCTTTCACGCCGTTGGCGAAGATGGTCATGCCGAACAACAGGTTGAAGCCGAACGAGGGCCACCACACGTTAAGATCGAGTTGGCCATTGTGGGCTGCAAGCGTGCAGACCTCGTCGAATCCGATGACCTGAAAGCAAACCATGTTCATCATCTCGGCCATCGCCGGGTTCACCTTCCCCGGCATGATGGAAGATCCGGGTTGGACCGGGGGCAGAATGATCTCGCCGATGGCGGTGCGAGGGCCGGACGCCAGCAGGCGGATGTCGGACGCAATCCGGGAGACCTCAACCGCGACGTTCTTTACCGCGCTGGAAACATGAGTCATATCGGCGCCCGATTGGGTGACCCGAAAGAAGTTGTCACTCCGGTGGAGGTCGAAGCCTGTGAGCTCGTTCAGATGCCTGACCACAGTTTCGATGTAGGCCGGCTCGGCGTTTATGCCGGTTCCTGCGGCGGTCCCGCCCAACCCGATTTCCTCGACCGCCTCCACAGATGAGCGCAGACGTTCGGTGCCGAGCTCCACTGCACGCGCCCAGCCGGAAAACTCCTGGCCCAAACGGATAGGCACCGCGTCCTGCAGATGAGTCCGCGCCGGTTTGACGATGTCATCGAAGCTTCGAGCCTTCCCGCCGAGTGAAGCTGCGAGGCCGTCGAGTGCTTGTATCAGGCGGTCGGATGCTCGCAATGCCCCGAGGCGCACGGCGGTCGGATTCGTATCGTTAGACGACTGCGCCATGTTTACGTGATCGTTGGGATGAACCTTCCGGTCCCTGCCGCGCTCGCCACCGAGCAGCTCAGAAGCCCTGTTGGCCAGCACCTCGTTGGTGTTCATGTTGTGTGACACGCCTGCGCCCGCCTGCCAGGGATCGACCACGAAATGTTCGTCATGTCTGCCGTCGAGAGCTTCATCGGCTGCCTCGACGATCGCTTCTCCGATCTTCCTGTCGAGCCGGCCGGTGTCCATGTTTGCCAAGGCGGCCGCCTTCTTGATCGTCACCATGCCCCAGACGTAGTCGGCCTGGGGGGGAAGACCGGAGATCGGGTAGTTGTCGCGCGCCCGTTGGCTCTGTGCCCCGTAGAGGGCCTGGGCCGGAACCTCGATCTGGCCCAGTGTGTCCTTCTCTGTCCGTGTGGCGCTCATCTGATGACCTCCCGGTCGATCCTCGGCGACCCTCCGTCATGGCTCGGCCGGGCCGAATCATCACAGAACACCGGCACCACACAGACGGTGGTCGCACGCGTCGCCTGTAGGAGCGCAGCGGCGATGAAGAGGGTCCCCAGCGCGATGGCGGTTGCCCACCAGAGAAGACGCACGGGACGTCTGGGCGGCGCCGGTTGACGCCGCTCGGCCGTGGGACTCGACCAGGAGATCTCCACCAGAACCAGGCGCGCCTCCTCCAATTGCCGGCGTCGCACCAGCACCGTGACGGGCGCCCACGGGTTCGATCCACCGTAGAGCCACGCCCCCGGTGCCGCTCGGTCGGGCAGGGTCTGCACCTCGACGCCCGCTTCGGCCAGACGTCCGGCCAAGAGGTGTGCCTCGATGTCATCGGGGGCTTTGAGGAGCTCGATCCAACCGGAGCCACCTCCGCCTCCAGAGCGCGTCCGTGCTGGTGGAGGCGGTGCTTGCAATCTAGTGGGCATCCGCCTACTCGAGCTTCCCGAAGATCTTGCGGGCAATGACGACTCGCTGAATCTGATTGGTGCCCTCGTAAATCTGCGTGATCTTTGCGTCACGCATGAGCCGCTCAACGGGATAGTCGCTGATGTAGCCATATCCACCGAGGGCCTGTACGCAGTCGGTGGTGATGGCCATGGCGGCATCGGATGCGTGGCACTTTGCAATCGCCGCCCAGTAAGAAACGTCTGGATCGTCTTCGTCAACGGCAATCGCAGAACGATAAACCGCTAAACGGGCGGTCTCGAGTTTCATAGCCATGTCCGCGAACATGAACTGCATCCCCTGAAAAGACGCAATCGGCTTGCCGAACTGCTTACGCTCCGAGCAGTAGCCAACTGCGTAATCGAATGCGCCCTGCGCAATACCGAGCGCTTGGGCAGCAATGGTGGGGCGCGAGAAGTCGAGCGTCCGCATGGCGATGTCCCAGCCGTGATTCACCTGGCCCAAGACATTCGAACCCGGCACGCGGCAGTTCTCCAATATCACTTCACGCGTGGGCGAGCCTCTGATCCCTAATTTCTTCTCCTTGCGGCCGAGCGAGAATCCCTCCATGTCGCTCGACACCAGAAAAGCCGTGATGTTCTGCCCCTTGCGCGCCTCCAGGTCTGTCACTGCGAAGAAGGTGTAGAGGTCGGAGGCTCCCGCGTTGGTGATCCAGCGTTTGCTCCCGTTGATTATCCAGTCGTCACCGTCGGCCGTTGCGCGGCTCCGCATACTGGCTGCATCCGATCCTGAGTCCGGCTCTGTCAGGCAGTACGACATCCGGTGCCGGCCGGTCGCAATGCCCGAACACACCTCGGACTTCTGCTCCTCGGTGCCCCCGAGCAGGACCGCTACGGCGCCGAGCTTGTTCACCGCAGGGATGAGCGAGACACCCGCCTGCCAGCGGGAGATCTCCTCGACGAGGATGCAAAGCTCGACCGCGCCCCCGCCCGCGCCCCCGTACTGCTCCGGGTAGGACACACCCGACAAACCGTTCTTGACGAGCAGATCGTCGATATCCCAAGGGTACTCGTCCTCGGAATCGATATCGGAGGCACGGGGGGAAATCTTGTCCTCTACCAGCTCTCGCACCGCCGCGCGAAAGGCTTGCTGTTCCTCGGTGAGGGAGAAGCTAAGCCCTTCGCTCATCCCATGATGTTACCCGTGCCTGCGGCGTTGAAGCTCTTCGCAGGCTTCTGCACCACAAAACGGCCGGAGAACCGCTACTTCAGCGCACCCGGTAGATGAGGGCATCGCCCTGCCCGCCGCCGCCGCAGAGCGCAGCTCCACCGATTCCCCCGCCGCGTCTCTGCAGCTCGTGCAACAAGGTGACCGTGATGCGTGTACCCGTGCATCCGATCGGATGACCAAGCGCAACGCCGCCGCCGTTGACGTTCACTATGCTCTCGGCCGCTGTGTCATCGCCGAAAAGCATGCGCGTCGAGTGCAGAGCGACCGCAGCGAAGGCCTCATTTATCTCGAGCAGATCAAGATCTTCTGGAGATAGTCCCGCTTTCTTGAGAGCCGTTTGCACTGCCAGGGCAGGCACTGTGTGCAGATAGGGAGGTTCGGCCGCGGACATGCCATGCGCCAGAATCTCGGCCACGGGCTCTATGTGCAGTTCCTCGGCGCGCTCCTTGCTCATCACGACAACGGCTGCACCACCGTCGGATAGCTGTGCCGCATTGCCGGCGGTTATGGTTCCGTTCTCGGCGAACGCAGGACGGAGAGCGCCGAGTGATTCGGTCGTCGCGTCGGCGCGAATACCCTCGTCGCGGCCGAACGTCTGCGGCTCTGTTTTCCCTCGCGCGATCTGAAAAGGTGCGATCTCGTGAGCAAAACGTCCGTCATCAGTAGCGGCATAGGCGCGGCCATGGGAGCGTGCGGCCCAGGCATCCTGATCGGAGCGAGTAATGCCGAGCTCTCCGTTGACCTCGTCGGACTGTGCTCCCATGGTCTTGTGGGAGAACGCATCGACGAGTCCGTCGAGTTGCATCGAATCGACAAGGGCGCCGTCACCCATCCGGTGGCCCCACCGCGCCTTCGGCAGTAGGTAGGGCGCTTGGTCCATCGACTCCATTCCCCCGGCCACCACTACGGACACTTCTCCGGCGCGGATGAGCTGATCGGCCAAGGCGATCGCTGTGAGGCCCGAGAGACAAACCTTGTTCACCGTGATGGCAGGCGTCGATTGGGGAATCCCCGCCGCCATAGCTGCCTGCCGCGCCGTGATCTGCCCGGTTCCGGCTTGAAGGACCTGACCCATGATCACGTAGTCGACGTGCTCGCCCCTCACGCCGGTGCGGTCCAGTGCCGCCCTGATTGCATGGGAACCGAGCTCAACGGCCGGTATGTCCCTGAGGGCGCCGCCGAACCTCCCGACCGCAGTGCGAGCGGATGACACGATCACTGAGCCGGCCAACTGAGCAGCCCCTTTCTCTGGAGAGGATTGCGCCGTAGGGGCGGCCTCCATTGTAGGCGCGTGAGCTCATCCGGAGTCCGCCGGGTGCATCGGCGGCGCCAGAGCCTCGGCGCGGCCAGGGGCGCTCCTTGCGCGCCGAAGCACTAGGATTCGCAGGTGCTCGGACGAATAGACCATGTCGCCTTGGCGGTGAGCGATCTCGAAAACTCTCTCGCCCTTTTCCACGAGATCTGGGGGTTGGAAAGGGCCACCCGGGAACGGGTCGAAGAACAGGGAGTCGAGGAAGCGATGCTGGCACTCGGCGACTGCAGCCTGCAACTCGTGGCTCCCGCGAGTGAGGACAGCAGGCTGATGCGCTACCTCGAGAGGCGGGGTGAAGGCCTCCATCACATCGCTTTCAGAGTCGATGACATCGCCGGCACCCTGAAGCACCTGAAGGACAAGGGGGTTGAGTTGATCGACGACTCGCCGCGCTCCGGTGGTGGAGGGAGCCTCATTGCATTCGTTCATCCGCGCGGCCAGAACGGGGTTCTGATCGAACTGGTTCAACGGCCTCAGTGAGGGGCGACGCCAATAGGCCACGGCGCCGGTCGGACAAGCGCGCTCCTGCCGGAACCAAGACAAGAGCCACCGGCCCGTTCGGCGCCAAGGGTTCCATCCCGGCTCCGGTCGATGAGAGCGACCTGAGCGACGACGACCCGCTCCACGGCGGCCCGGCCGACATCCACGAAGACATAGGGATGCCCCCTGCGACCCTGGGATCCAACACCGTCGTGCCGCCTCTCAAGCGACCAGAGTTCCGCAAGCTACTGGCTATCTCGATAACCGTCGCTCTCGGATTCGGGATGGTGATTCCGGTGCTTCCTCTTTATGCCGAGTCGTTTGGGGTGGGACTCGCCGACATCGGCTTCATCCAGCTTGTGTTCGGCCTGACCCGTTTCTCGTTCGGGCTCGTCGGTGGGCTCGTCGTCGACCGTTACGGTGACCGGGTTTGCACCATGGCAGGGCTGCTGATCGTGTCTGTGTCCTCCTACGGCGCAGGACTAGCCGCCAGCTTCCCCCAGCTCGTCGTGGCGCGCGGAGTAGGTGGCATGGGGTCGGCCCTGTTCATCTCGGGGTTGATGAACCGCATCCTGCGAATTATCGAACCGTCGGCAATGGGAAGCGCCACAGGCGCGTTCAGAGCATCGTTCCTCGTCGGAGCGTCGGCCGGGCCCCTGGTGGGCGGGATCGTCGCGGCGCGCTTCGGGCTCGGCGCGCCGTTCATCTTCTACGCAACCGGTCTGCTGGTGGCGACGGCGATCACCTGGTACGTCATGAAGGGTGGAATCCTCGTCGACGATGGCGCCAAACGCTCGCCTCTCGAGGCGCTACGGGCGGCGCGCCCGCTGTTGGGCGACCGGCGTTACATCATCGCCCTGCTGGCGACCCTCGTGTCATGGTGGACGGTTGCCGGACCGGCGCAAACCGTGGGGCCGGTGTTCGCCCGAGCGGTCCTGAGGCTTTCCAGCAGCCAGATCGGGCTCGCCATCACGATGCTCTCGGTGGGTGAGGTCCTCATCCTGTTCGTGGCCGGACGCGCCTCGGACCGCTACGGGCGCCGGGTAGTGCTGGCGCCGTCGCTGGCGGTCGCAGCGGCCGCCACGGCTGCGATAGGGCTGATCGACGCCGGCTCCGCCTGGGCCTACTACCCATTGATGATGGCCGTCGGTATGGGAATCGCCGCAGTTGGCGCGGCCTCGGGTGGGCTCCTGGCCGATGCGATCCCCCGGGGAGGCTCGGGCGCAGCGGTCGGAGTTAACCAGATGGCGGGCGATCTCGGCTACCTCACCTCACCTTTGACCGTCGGGACGCTCGCCGAACGCTCCGGCTTCGGCGCGGCCTACATGGCCGGCGCCCTTCCCGCCGCCCTGGTATTCCTGGCCTCCCTGAAGCTCCCCCGCCGGCGGAGTGGGTGATGGGCGTGCATGGTTCACATCTCCCACCCACTCGGCGAAATTGCGCCGGCACGTGAGCGGCGGCCGCTACGAGGAGGCCGGGGTGAGGGGGCAGGGGCTCGCCGTCTCATCCGTGCTCCGGCACCTTGGGCCTACTCTCGGCCTACCCGACGACGCCGAGGTGATTACGGGTTTCGGCCATTACGCAAGCGTGCTCAAGGTGTCGCACGACGTAGCGCTCGCGCTATCGACCGATGGGGTCGGCAGCAAGACGTTGATCGCATCGGCACTGGATCGCTACGACACGATCGGCTTCGACTGCGTGGCGATGAACGTCAACGACGTGCTCTGTGTCGGAGCATCCCCGATCGCCATGGTCGACTACCTGGGGGTGCACTCGCTCGATCCGCGGCGCGCCGAGGCGGTGCTGAGGGGCCTCGCGGCAGCCGCCTCAGAGGCGGGCATTGCCATCCCCGGCGGCGAAATCGCGCAGCTTCCCGAGGTCATTGGTCCCGGCGATGACGCCTTCGATCTGGTGGGCACCTGCGTAGGGATCGTGCACCCCGACCGGCTCATGCTGGGTGCGGACATCGAACCGGGGGACGCAATCATTGGAATCGCGTCGTCTGGGATCCACTCGAACGGGCTCACGCTGGCGCGCCGGGTTTTGCTCGCGGAGGAGGGTGGCGGGCTCGATGCTCACGTCGACGCCCTGGGGCGCCCGGTGGGCGAGGAGCTCCTGGAGCCCACTCTCATCTACACTTCTGCGGTCAGAGCCCTGCGGGGCTTGCCGATAAGCGGACTGGCGCACATCACGAGCGACGGGTTCGTCAACCTCTGCCGCCTCGAGGCGCCCGTCGGCTACACCATCGAGACATTGCCCCCCCCGCCTCCCATCTTCCGGCTCATACAGGAGATCGGAGGCATCGAGGACGCAGAGATGTTCCGGGTCTTCAATATGGGTGTCGGGTTCGTGGTGATCAGTCGCCCCGGTGGTGCTTCCGACGCCCTCGACCGCCTCGGGCGGGCGGGCCATGAGGCGGCGCTGATGGGTGTTGTGAGCGACGCCGCCGGCCGGGTGGTCATCGAGCCCGTGGGTCTGGTCGGGTCCCTGAGCGGATCCGAGAGCAGGTTCTCATCTGTTGAGGCCCTGCGACCAGTTGTGAAGGGGCCCGTGGCGCGACCCCATTAGACTCCCGGTAATGGCCACCGAGGAGCAGATCCCCGAACACGCCACCCCCATCGACAACCAGATCACAGACCTGCGGGCCAAGAAGCAGGAGGCGATGGTCGCCGGCGGCGAGGGCGCGATCAAAAGGCAGCACGACCGCGGAAAGCTGACCGCTCGTGAGCGCATCGAGTTGTTCCTAGACAAAGGCAGCTTCGTCGAGACCGACATGCTGGTCCGGCACCGATCCCACGGCTTCGACATCGAGAATCGCCGCCCCAACTCGGACGCCGTCGTCACCGGCTGGGGAACCGTCGATGATCGAAAGGTCTTCGTGTTTGCACAGGACTTCACGGTTTTCGGGGGTTCCCTGGGCGAGGTCATGGCGGAAAAGATATGCAAGATCATGGATCTTGCGCTCGAAACCGGCGCGCCGGTTATCGGGATCAATGATTCGGGCGGCGCGCGCATTCAAGAAGGTGCGGTGTCGCTCGCCGGATACGGTTACATCTTCGACCGCAACGTCAGGTGCTCCGGAGTCATTCCGCAGATCTCGGCGATCATGGGCCCGTGCGCAGGGGGCGCGGTCTACTCTCCGGCGCTCACCGATTTTACTTTCATGGTGAACGAAACCTCCCACATGTTCATCACGGGACCGGAAATCGTACGGGCGGTGACGGGAGAGGATGTCACCCAGGAAGAGCTCGGCGGCGCCATGACACACGCCTCGAAGTCGGGGGCAACCCACTTCGTAGCCATAAACGATGAAGATTGCCTCAGGCAAATGCGTTATCTATTGTCGTTCCTGCCTCCGAACAACTTCGAGTCACCGCCCTTCTTCCCGCCGACCGACGATGCCATGCGTTCATGTGACGAGCTGACCGACCTGATGCCCGACTCGTCGAACAAGCCCTACGACATGCATCACGTGATCGGCTCGGTCTCAGACGACGGTGAATTCTTCGAAGTTCACCAGCATTGGGCGCAAAACATCCTGTGTGGCTTTGCTCGAATTGCAGGGCATCCCGTCGGCATCGTTGCCAATCAACCTCAGGTGTTGGCCGGCACCCTCGATATCTCGTCATCGATCAAAGGGGCCCGCTTCGTGCGCTTTTGCGACGCGTTCAACATCCCACTCGTGACCTTCGTCGATGTGCCCGGTTTCCTTCCCGGCACCGGCCAAGAGTACGGCGGCATCATCCGGCACGGAGCAAAGCTCCTGTACGCCTTCACTGAAGCGACGGTACCGCGCGTTACGATCATCACCCGCAAAGCGTATGGAGGCGCCTATCTCGTCATGAACTCCAAACATCTGCGCGCCGACATATCGTTCGCATGGCCGTCAGCAGAGATCGCAGTCATGGGCGCAGAGGGGGCGGTGAACATCATCCACCGCAAGGAGCTTACGGACGCCGACGATCCGGAAGCGAGACGTGAAGAGTTGCTCGACGACTACCTCGAAAGGTTCTCCAATCCCTATATCGCTGCCGAACGAGGTTACGTCGACGACGTGATCGAACCGCGGGACACGCGCATAAGGCTTGCGCAGTCGCTCGAGATGCTGCGTTCCAAGCGCGAAACCATCCCTCAGAGAAAGCACGGGAGCATCCCGCTGTGAGCGAGCCCCACAGACGGCGCAGCATGCTCGAGGTCGTCTCGATCGACGGCCAACCCAGCGAGGAGGAAAGGCAGGCTATCGCCCGGGCGCTCGAGGAGCTCGCAGCCAAGGAGAGGGCGGAGCGCACGGCATCCATATGGTTGAGGGCCGGCCGGGCTCAAGGGCGGCGGCTCGGCATGTTCGACTACCACGCTCGTTTCGAGGCCGCCGATGCGTGGCGGCTGTCCACTCGGTTCCCGTTCGGTGGGCGCGAGTATCCGGGGTTGAACGGGCGCGGCGACGCAAAGTAGCGACCCGGCCCACGACACATGCCATGCTTCTGGGTGGGCCGGGACCGGACGTGAGTAAGGCGGGACGGCCACCGTAAGCGGGCGCTCCTGGGTGCCGGTGCCTGAGGGCTCGGACTTCCCCCTCCAGAACCTCCCTTACGGCGTTTTCCGGCGCGCCGGGGAGCCCGCCCGAATCGGGGTTGCGATAGGAGACCACATCCTCGACCTCGACGCGCTGCAGCGAGACGGGCTCCTGGAAGCCGGTGGCAGGCTGCCCGAGGCGGTCTTCGGCCGAGGCTCGCTCAACCCCTTCCTCACGCTCGGCCGGAGCGCGTGGCAGAGCGTCCGGGCCCGCGTCACCGAGCTCCTCGAGGATCGCAACCATACCGTCCGTGATCTCCCGGGGCTCGCAGGTCGAGCATTGATCGAGCAGTCCGAGGTCGAGATGATTCTGCCCGTGGAGATCGGCGACTACGTCGATTTTTACTCGTCGCTGGAGCACGCCTCGAACATGGGGGCCATGCTTCGCCCCGACGGCGACCCTCTGCCGCCCAACTGGCGCCACCTTCCCGTCGGCTACCACGGGCGCGCCGGAAGCGTCGTCGTGAGCGGAACGCCCGTGGTGCGGCCATGGGGGCAGACCGTCCGAGACAACGGCCCTCCGGCGTTCGGCCCGTCGGGGATGCTGGACTTCGAGCTCGAGGTCGGATTCATCGCAGGGGCCCCGAGCGCGTTGGGCGCCCCAGTACCCATCGAGGAGGCGCCCGAGCACATCTTCGGCTGTGTGCTCGTCAACGACTGGAGCGCCCGGGACATCCAGAGGTGGGAGTATGCACCCCTCGGGCCCTTTCTCGCAAAGTCCTTTGTGACGTCGATCTCGCCTTGGGTGGTGACCCTGGACGCCCTCGGGCCCTACTTCGTCCCAGGCCCGGAGCAGAAACCTCCCGTGCTCGAATATCTCAGGAGCGACCGGGACTGGGCCATCGATCTAGACCTCGAGGTCACCCTTGCGTCACAGGCGATGACCGAGCAGGGCCTGGAGGCGGAGATCATCTCGAACACCAACCTCAGGACGCTCTACTGGAGCGTGGCCCAACAGCTCGCGCATTCCACTTCCAACGGGGCGCGCGTCCGCACCGGTGACCTGTTCGCCTCGGGCACAGTCTCGGGCCCGCGCCCGGGGACCTACGGGAGCATGATCGAGCTCACCTGGTCCGGGGAGCGGCCGCTCGTACTCCCGGACGGATCCCACCGCACCTGGCTCGAGGACGGCGACACGATCGCGATGCACGGGGTCTGTGGTCCCGCCGAGGGGGCACCCGCCGTCGGTTTCGGCGAAGTCCGGGGCGCAATCGTCCCGTCGCCCTGAATTGGCTCAGGGAATGGTGGGAATCTCTGATTCGGGAATGTCGCCCTCCGGCGCGTACCACGAGTACGCGTAACCCGGTTCATCCAGGCCCTGCGCCCAAGACGACAATCGAAGCGGGTTGAAGGTGTCGCACATCACCGCAAGCTCGTGGGTTTCGGTGACCCCCAGCGACTTCTCCACCAGGCCGGGCTGCGGTCCGTGCGGTATCCCCGACGGGTGCAGGGTTATCGAGCCGACCTCGATGCCCCGGCGCGACCCGAAGTTTCCCGAGACGTAATAGATCATCTCCTCGGAATTCAGGTTCGAGTGGTGATACGGAAGGGCGATCGCATTCGGGTCCCAGTCGAGCTTGCGGGGGCAGAAGGAACAGATGACGAAGTTGCGACCCTGAAAGGTCTGGTGGGACGGAGGGGGCATGTGGATACGACCCGCAATGGGCTCGAAGTCGGCGATGTTGAAGGTCCACGGAAACACGTACCCGTCCCAGCCGACGACATCAAACGGATGGTAGTCGAGCAGGTATCGTTGATAGCCGTCTTTGATGCGCAGCACGACAACGTGCTCGCCGCGATCATCGTACGTCTTCAGCTCCGTCGGTGGATGGATGTCGCGCTGGTAGTAAGGAGCGTGCTCGAGCAGCTGTCCGTACGCATTCCGATAACGGCGCGGGGTCTCGATGAGACCAGGAGAGGTAAACACCAGGCAGCGCTGCGGTGCGGCGTCCGCGAAGCGGTATGTAGTTCCTCGTGGGATGACGATGTAATCGCCTTCCCGGAACGGCAGGTCCCCGAAGATCGTCTCGAGTGTCCCGGAGCCTTCGTGGACGAAGATGACCTCATCACCTTCGCCGTTGCGATAGAAGTCCCCCATCGCTTCCGCCGGCCGGCACATCGCAATTTCCACGTCGTTGTTCCACATGAGCACTTTTCGGCCCGTGACGGCGTCACCCTCTGCCGGGATGTCCGCAGTGAGAAAGTGCCGATGTGCATGTCCGTCGGGCACCCATTCGTCGCGCTGGATCGGCTCGAACTTGCCGATCTCTTTGATCCGGCAGGGCGATGTGAGGTGATAGAGGATCGATTCGTTACCCGAAAACCCCTCCAGACCGAACACTTCCTCGGTCAAAAGGAGTCCGTCTCTGCGAAGCTGGGTGTGTCGCTTCGGCGGGACCTCGCCCCTTCGCTGGTAGATAGGCACCCTGCGTAGCCTCCTCCGTGAGCGTAAAGTCGCGCGCAGCCCAGCCCATGATAGGGCAGAAGCCTGTAACCATCGACTCCGGAGAGACCAACCACATATGAGCGTCTCAGAATCTGCGCGACGACCCCAACGGGACTCCGGGAGTGCCCTTCTCGGCGCCGTCGTGCTGGTACTTGCCCTTGGGGGCTTGTCCATGTGGCTGTCACTCCTCGCCGGGCCATGGCGCCTGGTGAATGGGTTGGTGGCTACGCGCGTCGAGCTGCGAAAGGCCGAGCGGGCCCTCACGTCCGGCGCCAACAAAGAGGCACGCCTTGCAACTCTCAAAGGAAGCGCGGCGGCGGAGCAAGCCAGAGAAGCCTTCGAAGCCCCAGCGCCGTTGCTGGATCTTGCGACGGTGTCGGCACAGGTCAGAGACGCGCTCCCCGAACTGGGACACGTCGTAAATGCGGTGGAGCAGTCCGCCCAAGCCGCGCGCAGCACATTGAGGATCAGCCAGAACGCACTCAAAGGACCCTATAAGCTCATTGATCAGGATCCCGATGATCCGGACAGCAAGAAGATCCGCATCGAGCGGCTCCTCGCTGTCGGTGAGCTCATCTCGGATGTCCGGCGCGCCGTTCAAAACGTGGAACGGGAGCTCACTGCCGTCGATGCGAAGGCGCTTCCCCGTTCTTTGCGAGGCGGCATTGCACGTTCGATCGAGAAGGCCCGCAGCACAGATCAAACACTGGCCGACGCGGAAGATGGCTTCGCCATCCTTCCCGGCGTGCTGGGGGGGAGCGGCCAACGCATCTACTTTCTCGCCATCCAAAACTCCGCAGAGCTGCGCGGAACCGGCGGCTCATTGCTGCAGTTCCAGCTCATGCAGTTCAAAGACGGCCGGCCCCAGCTGTTGAAGGAGCGGTCAGGGTCGATCTACAAGATCGATCAGGACCGGCGTCAGCTGTCCATACCTTTGCCCGAAGACGCCTGGTACGTCGCCGGCATCGACGATGCCAAAAGAGCGGGCAACGCGAACTGGTCTCCGGACTGGCCGTTGTCGGCGCGCCTGACCGTTGCCTACTCCGAGGCCGGAGCGCGCGCCAGCGGGACTCCCTGGCCCGACGTGGACGGCGTTATTGGGGTGGATCCCGAAGTCCTGAAACGCCTGCTGCCGGGGATCGGCCGCCCGAACGCCGGAACCGACTTCAAGCTGACGCCCGCCAATATCGTGGACTACGTCCTCTACAAAGCATACGCATCCTTTCCAATTCCGGGGATACGCAGGCAGCGTCTCAGCTACCTGGTCGATGGATTCTACGAAAGCCTGTTCAACCCAGCCCGGCCCACCGAATTGATTCCAGGCCTCGGCCGCGCCTTGAGCGAAAAACACATGCAGATTTGGCTAAAACGTCCGCGCGAACAGGAGTTCATAGAGAAGATGAACTGGGACGGCGGGATAGAGGAGGCACCCGGCAGCGACTATCTCTACATCGTCGAACAAAACGTCGGGGGTAACAAGCTCGACTATTTCCAGGAGCAGACCCATTCGATGAACATCAGGCTAAGAGGCCGGGACGCACGCGTATCCACTGAGGTTCGCATCTACAACGGAGCGCTCGCCCCTCTGCCCCGGTACGTCTACGGAAACTCCGGTCCGCTCCATCGCCCGATGATCAATCTCTATGCCAAGGGTGATGCGGAGCTAATCGGAGCCCACATGGTAAAGGGCCGGCGCCTCGACGCGTCGCCCACGGCGGAGCTCGCAGCGTGGAACGGCAATCAGCCTCCCGAGCACACCGAACTGGGCAAAAAGGTCTGGTCGACTACACTCGAGATACCGCCGCAAGAGGACGCTGCGGTGCGCTTCGACTACCGGGTGCCCGGGGTGGTGCGCAAAGTTGGCGACCACAACGTTTACCGCCTCACCGTGCAGCATCAGCCCAAGGTAAGGCCGGAAACGCTCGAGGTCAGGCTGCAACTCCCGCCGGGTGCCACCGGTGTGAAGTCGCCTGGATGGACGAAGTCCGGAGACATCCTGACGTGGGAGAAAACGCTGGTAAAAGACAAGGTCCTGGAGGTTACATGGCAAGGGTAAGGGCGGCTGTTCTAGCGGCGGGCATGTCGGTGCGTATGGGGGGCGTCAAACCCAAGACGCTCATGGGCGTCGGTGACCACAAGCCGTTCCTCCACTACATCCTGGCAGGTCTTCAGCAAGCGAAGATCGAGGATCTGCTCGTCGTCACGGGTTTCAAGTCGTCATTGGTGGAGGACTTTGTCACGGACAATTGGCACGGGGAAGCGGCATTCGTCTTCAACGCGCGCTACGCGTCGTGGGGCAACTTCCACTCCGCTCGCATGGCGATAGATCAATCTCCCCAATCGGAGTTGCTGCTGGTCAATTCAGACATCGTGATCCACCCGGACGTGTTCAGAGGTGTCATCAATAAACCCGGCGACCTCGTGCTTGCAGTGCAACAGAGAACCGACTTCGATATCGAAGAGATGCGCGTGCGGCTCGAAACCGACCGTGTCGTCTCCATCGGCAAGGACCTACCTCTAGAACAGAGCCACGGCGAGTTCGTCGGGGTCTCGCTCCTCCGCCACGAGGCGGCGCGCGCCTACGCCGCCACCGCCACCGACCTCGAGTGGCGCGCCGAGACGGCCCTCTATTACGAAGACGTGTACTCGAGGTTGCTCCGTCGCCTCGACGCACGCGCCCTTTCGGTGTCCGAGGACCATTACGCGGAGGTGGACAACCCGAGCGAGATCGACGCCGCTGTCGAAGTCATCACACGACACCGCGCCTCGTGGCCCGAGCCGGTGGCGGCGAGGACCGAGACATAGACCATGGAAGACCGTAAGGACTTTCCTCAGGTCTTCGTCTACGGACCTCCGGGCAGCGAGCAGGGAGCGGCGGAGGATCTCGCACGAAAACTGGTGGACCTCGATATCATCGCGCCCCTCGTGGTCCAGTCCACCTTTGGAGAAGCACTCGGCGCGCGCATCAGGACGCCGCTCCCCCACGTCGTCCCCGTCCCTCAGGCCAATCAGGAGTGGGCCGCGACGCTCGGCTCCCGCACCCGGCGATTGGGCGCCGACGCCATCGTCGCAATAGGGGGCGGTCGCTGTCTGGACATCGCTAAGCTCGCGGCGGCGCGCGCCGGCGTCACCGTCATCGCAGTTCCCACTCAACTGTCCCACGACGGCATCTGCTCGCCGGTCGCGGTCGTCCCCGCCCAGGGCGCCTGCGGAGAGAGCATCGGGGCCATTGCGCCGCGTGTGGTCTACCTGTCGATACCGACCCTGCTGAGCTCGCCGCTCGGGGCCGTCCGCGCGGGGCTGGGGGATCTGCTCGCAAACCCCCTCGCACTGAAGGACTGGGAGCTAGCGGCCGGACGCGGGCTTGAAAGCATCGACCAGCGCGCCTGGAACCTGTCGGTCGAGTCGTTCAAGTCGATCGAGAGTTATCTGGCCGCAGACGTGGCGAAATCCGCAAGAGACCCCCGTTTCCTCATCCGGCTCGCCGACGGGCTCGTTCTCTCGGGCATGGCCATGGTGTGCGCAGGCAACTCGCGGCCGGCTTCGGGAGGGGAGCACGAAATCTCGCACGCCATCGACCATCTGTTCGGAGGCCGGGCCCTTCATGGGGCGCAGGTGGCGTTTGGCTGTCTGCTCTCCACCGAGCTATACGGTGAGGACACCCAGGGTTTCCGGGCGCGTCTGGCGCGGCTCGGGCTGCCACAACACCCCGGTGATCTCGGCTTGAGCGAGGACGACATGGTCAAGATCCTGCTTGCCGCGCCGTATATGCGCCCGGGGCGGTTCACCGTGCTGGAAGATACGGACCTCGACGAAAGTGGTTCCCGCGCCCTTCTAGAGCGCATCTGGACTTAGGGAGGAGATGATGACTACCCGGGCAGCCGTTATCGGTCTCGACGGCTCGGCTTGGCATCTGCTCGACCCTATGTTGGAGGCGGGCATCATGCCCCGGCTCGATGCACTGATGAAGCGCGGCGCCCACGGCACTCTTGTTTCGACGGTTCCGACCTACACGCCGCCGGCCTGGACCGCAGCAGCCACGGGCGTCAATCCCGGCCGCCACGGAATCTACGGTTTCATTGGTGGCAACGCGCAGAACGAGCACCTCGAGTTGGTGCACTCCGGAAGGATCAAGGCTCCGACGATCTGGGAGATCGCCAACGCCCAAGGGGCCCGGACGGGCATCTACAACCTCCCGCTGACCTATCCACCACGCCGGCTCGATGGCTGGATGGTCTCCGGAATGATGACGCCCGGCTACGGTGAACACCTGAAGGGGTTCGCATGGCCCCCCGACCTGGAGCCGCAGATCCTGGAGCGGGCCCCCGGTTACGTGGTCGACGTCAGCGCTAATTGGGAGCTGGACTGGCGCAACACGACGTTGTGCGACCGCGTGATGGCATCGCTCCATCAGCGCCTCGTTGTCCTGGAGGGGTTGCTCGAGCTCGATCCGCCGGCCATCCTCTTCGCCGTGCTGGAGGCGCCCGACCGGCTCCAGCATGTCTACCTCCGCTACATGGATCCGGACGATGAGCTGTACGACACGGGCGAGGGTCGCGTCGTCCGCGTAGAGGTCGAACGCTGTTTCAGGGCAATGGACGACATCGTCGGCCTGGTGGACGACTACGCCGGGAGCAGCGGAGGCGTGATCGTGTGCTCCGACCACGGGTTCACCGCCTGGGAGGTGAGCGTCCACACCAACGCTCTGCTCGAGCGTTGGGGATATCTGAAGCTCAAGCCGCGGGCTCGGCTCCTGCAGACACCGGCGGCCCGCAGCCTCGTGCCCCTGGCCCGCCGGGCCCTGCCCGCGAAGCTAGCGCGCCGGGCCAAGGGTGTGACCTTCAGCGCCGTCGACTGGTCCAGGACGACCGCCTTCGCGTCGCCGATTCCACAGCAGGGGATCTTCGTCAACGTCGCCGGGCGGGAGCGCTTGGGCTGGGTTCCCCCGTCCGACCTGTCCCGCATCAAGGACGACATCACCGCCCGCTTCTACGACCTCACCGGGCCCGACGGACGGCCTGTGACCGACCACGTCCACCGGTCGGAGGATGTCTTCCACGGGGACGCCCTCGACGGCGCGCCGGATCTCCTCCCGGTGCTGAGAAACCACCACTTCGAGCTCGACGACGAGATCTTCCACCGGTCTCCCTTCACCGACCAGCACCATCTTCCCAGAGGAGTCCATCACCCGGACGGGGTCGTGATCGTTGCGGGCGGCGGGGTCAAGGCGGGCCATCCGGGACTGCGGGGATCGGTCATGGACGTGACCCCGACGCTGCTGCACCTGGCCGGGCTCGAGGTTCCCGACGACCTCGACGGCAGCGTGCTGACCGAGGCTTTCACCCCCCGTGCCCTGGAGGACAACCCCGTGAGGATGCTTGCACCCCTATCATCTAGACCGAAGGACGAGTCTTCGCCCTACTCAGACGAGGAGGAAGCGGTCATCGAGGAATCCCTGAGGGGCCTCGGCTACCTCTAGCCGGGACTCAAACCACCATGGCACAGACGGCGCCGGCAATCGAGCCGGCCAAGACGCCCCAGCGGCAGCCGCTCCAGCATCGAAGCGCAAAGCGGATCGCGTCGCGCATGCTCGCGGATGCGGTGGCGGTCTCGACTGCGCTCTTCCTGTCGTCGACTCTGCGCTTCGAGATCCTGGGCGCAACCCCTGCAGCGAAGATCGACTACGCCCTCATCACCGGCCTTGCGACGCCGGTTTGGATCGTGCTGTTCTGGCTCTACGGGCTCTACGAGCCCAGGCAGGTCCTGAGCCCCGTCAACGAGTTCAAACAGACCTTCCACGGAGTCCTCGGCGGCACGGTGGTGCTGTTCCTGGTGGACTCCGTGCTGGATCTGGAGCTCGCGCGTGGGTGGGTGCTGCTGGCCTTCGGCCTCGGCCTGGCCATCGTCGGCGCCGAGCGCCTTGCGATCAGAAAGACGCTTCACTGGTTACGGCGGCGCGGCGGCGACGCCACCCGAACCATTGTGGTCGGAATCAATCACGAGGCGCGTACGATCGCACGAGCGCTCGAGCGCGAGAGGTGGCTCGGATACCGGATCGTCGGCTTCGTCGACGAGCAGGCGCCCGTGGGACAGGAGATAGGCGATGGCCACCGGGTCATCGGCGCTCCGGCCGAGCTCGGCGACCTCGTCAGGGACTTCGATGCAACTCTCGTGCTCGTCGCCGCCTCCGCCTTCGAGGCGTCGAAGATCAATCGTTTGTTCTGGGGATTGCAGGACGCGGACGTCGACCTCCAGATCACGACCGGCACCATCGAGCTGCTTGCTTCTCGCATGATCGTGCAGTCGGTGGCGGGAGTGCCCCTTCTGTATGTCCGCCGCACCGGCATGACCCGGCTGCAGCGTGCCACCAAACGAACCATCGACGTCATCGGCTCCCTGGTTCTACTCACTCTGCTCGCACCGTTCTTCGCGGCGGTCGCCTTGTGGATCAGACGGGATTCCCAGGGACAGGTGTTCTTCAGACAAGTGCGATCAGGTCAAGACGGCGAACTGTTCATGTGCTGGAAATTCCGCACCATGCAGGAGGACGCCGAGCGGCGGCTCGCCGAGCTCGAGCACCTGTCCGAAGGTCCTGGACTGTTGTTCAAATTGAGGGAAGACCCCCGCATCACAAGGAGCGGCAAGGTCCTCCGGCGCTACTCGCTCGACGAGCTCCCCCAATTGGCCAACGTCCTCCGCGGCGAGATGAGCCTGGTCGGCCCCCGCCCCGCCCTGCCCTCTGAGGTCGAGCAGTATGACGATTGGGTCCGCAACCGCCTGCAGGTCAAGCCCGGGATGACGGGCCTCTGGCAAGTGAGCGGCCGAACCGAAACGAGCTTTTCCGATTACGTCAGATACGACCTCTTCTATATCCAGAACTGGTCGCTGTCACTGGACCTGTGGATCATGTGGCGAACCCTGAGAGCCGTCCTGAGCGCCGAGGGCGCCCACTAGGCCTGGCGTCGCCAGCATCGGAAGCGGTACGCTTCTGGGATGCTGGAGGAGATCATCGTCACCGTGGACGACCGCCCCGGAGTCCTCGCCGACGTCGGAGAGATGCTCGGCCGGTCCGAGGTAAATATCCAAACGCTTTGCGCCTTCACCCACCAGGGATTGGCCCGTATACACCTGATCGTCGACGACGGCGAGGAGGCGGGCGAGGTCCTGGCCTCGAACGGCTTCAAGGTCGAGGCCACCCGCGCGGTGTTGACCGCGACCCTCGACGACCGCCCCGGGGAGCTCGGGCGTTATTGCCGGAGGCTCGCCGACGCCGGGGTGACAATCTCGGGCGCATATCTGGCGGGCCGAAGCGCAGGCGAGAGTGAGCTCATCTTCGCCGTAGACGACCTGGACGTTGCGAAGACGTTGTGATCGCTCAAATCGTCGCGCGCCCTTCTCCCCTCCCCGTCCGGTGCAGGTCATTTGAGGTGTGCAGGAGACACTTTCCCTTCGATCGTGGACAAGGGTATTCAGCCTGAGTCACATTCGCGAGGCAGCCCTGCCCTCGCCATCGTTTCCCGAAATAGTTAAAAGACGAGAAAGTCTCGACTCGCACAGCATCTATCCCTGGATCGCGGCTTAACCTTCTCGGCAGCGGACCACGAACGCGGACAGGCGGCGATTCGACCAGGCTGCGGGACGGGATGGCCGCACATGTGATCTGAAGCCGATGAGAAGCTCCATTGTGGATGGTCACCAAAATCGGAGGACAAGGAGCGATATGGCGGGCAGACTGGAAGAGAAGATTGCGCTGATCACCGGATCGGACTCTGGGATTGGGCAGGCCACCGCGATCGAGTTCGCGAAAGAAGGGGCGGACGTGGTGATCACCTACCTCCACGACCGGAAGGGAGCACAGCACACGCTGGCACAAGTCGAGGCGCACGGACGCCGGGGGGTAATCGTCCAAACCGACATCAGTGACGAAGCTCAAGTCGAAGCCTTGTTCGATCAAGCCGTGGCCACGTTCGGCACGGTTCACATCTTGATGAACAACGCAGGAGTCGACGCGTCGGGCGATGAGGTTGCCGATCTGGCGACGGAGACATGGGACCGGGCCATCAGGGTGAACGTCTACGGCGCGTTCTTTTGCTGCCGGCACTTCATCAATATTCGAAAAGAGGCTGGGGGTGGCGGCAAGATCATCAACGTTACGTCGGTGCACCAGGAGATCCCGAACGCCGGGGGGGCCGACTACGACTGCTCCAAAGGAGCGCTGCGCAACCTAACCAGCACGCTTGCCCTGGAGCTCGCACCTCATGGCATCAACGTGAACAACCTTGGGCCGGGGATGGTCTTGACACCTTTCAACCAGGGCGCGATCGACAACCCGGACGTGCTGGAGGAGCAAGTTCAGAGCATCCCCATGAAGCGCGCAGCAGAACCTAGCGAGATCGCCCGGCTGGCGGTCTTCCTCGCGTCGCAGGACGCAGATTACGTCACGGGTTCCACCTACTACATGGATGGCGGCCTCATGCAGAACCTGGGCCAAGGTGCCTAGTCTAGTCTACTTCCCCCTGAAAAAGTAGCTCCGATCTCCAACGATCGAGCCCTCTCCGGCGCGACGATCGCGGCACGATCCGTCTCAGGGGGAGCATGGGAAAGCCTCGACGCAACGACCAGTGCACATGCGGGAGCGGCCGCAAGGTCAAGCACTGTTGCGGGGTGCGCAGCGGCCCCTCGGAAGCCGCCTTGGCTAAGGCGTTCCTCTCCGCTCAGGCGCGGGCGGCGGCTGTTGACCTGATCTCCTTGGGTGAGGCTGATCTCGCTCGGCTGTACGGCGAGCTTTTCGACCTCCCCGAGCACGACCTATCGCTGATGACGCCCTTGCCGGAGGTCTTCACCTCCGATCTCGCCCGCTTGTGTCGTGCGGCCGCGCGCATGGACCCCGATGCGACCGACGCGGCCCTACCGGGAGTGCTTGCGCGCGCCGATACGCCCGTTGCGCGCGCCGCGCTCGCTCGCGCCGTCATTGCCTTGCGCGACTCCGGGCAGCTCGACGACAAGCTTGCTGCCGGCGCGCTCGTCGATCTGGACAGCCGGTCGAGCGCGCTCATGCGCGCGAGCCTCATCCAGTCGGTGCTGGTCGAGGTGGGCGCCGCGAGGACACCTTCGGGACTGGTGGTCGGCGGCGTCTGATCCGTCGCGCTGGTTGTTCTTAGACTGCTCGCGATGGGCGCGCGGCTTTGCTTGAATGAAATCATCGTCACCTCACTTCTCCGCGGGAGGCCGGCGTGCTCCGAGTGTCCGACCCACAGACAACCATCTGGGACGCGCTGTTGCCCGAGGAGGCAAAGCGCCTGTCAGAAGAGCTCACCCACATCGATCAGTTGCTCGACGACGAGCGCTTCATCGCCCCCTATCGCAAACACTTCTCGGCGACCGTCGGCCGTCCGTCGATCCCGATCGAGACGCTCTTGCGAATGCTGTATCTCAAGCATCGTTACCAGCTCGGCTACGAGAGCCTGTGCAAAGAGGTGTCCGACTCGATCACGTGGCGGCGCTTCTGCCGCATCCCGCTCGACAAGCCGGTTCCGCACCCGACTACGATCCTCAAGCTCGTGAGGCGCTGCGGCACAGAGACCATCGACGCCCTCAACGAGGCTCTGCTTCTCAGGCTCAAGGAGCAGAAGCTGCTCAGGAGTCCAAATAGTCTAGCTGCTTCGGGAGGCCACAAAATAAGGCCCGCCTGATGGCGAGCCCTATTTGTCTCTGCCATGGTGCAGTTGCTCAGGCTCCGGAGCCCTTCGTGCCGAAATACAGCGAAACGCCTCCGGAGACGAGGTGCAGGACCCAGTCGGCGGCGTTGTGGTTGAGGAAGCCGAACAGGCTGTCGCCGACAAAGATGCCCAACACACCGAGGGCCAGGTACACGGCGCCGATGAGCGTGTTTACACTCTTGGCACCGGCCGGCGACCTCGCGCCGCCAACCCACAGCGCGCCCACGAGAATGTGGACGATGTTGTGGAGCGGGTTGATCCCGAAGACGATCAACGTGTCGCCCGATTCTGCCGCGAAGTTGTCGAACCCCGTAAACAGGAACCCGGCCACGCCAAAGACCAGATACACGACACCGGCTACTAGGGCGAAGGTCTGCCCCGGTGTCCTGACGGCACTTCCACTTGCAACCATCGTGCCCCTTTCGAGAGTCAGTAGTGTCAGCCAACATGTATACAGCCTGGAAGATGCCAGAAACCGTATTCTAGTGAACTTCTGACGCCTTCTGATACCCACTGATGTAGCAGGGAAACCGACTGATAACATGCCGACCTTCTTGTCGTCCGGCTCTATGGCATGAGACGCCGGCTGGCCACCTGGCTGGGGGTCTTGTTGATGTCGGGCTGTACCGGCGCACCGACCCAGCCCGACACAGCGGGGGAATCCGCCAGCAGCACCTCGCGCCCCGCCCGAGACGGAGCCGGGGCGGGCGCATCCTGCGGCGAGACTCGCCAGCTCGTCCGTCGGGTCCAGCGCGGCTACACCGGGCGAAGCTCTCCGGACGTCTCCCTGATCCCCAGGGCGCCCAACTACATCGGCACCGCAGCCATGCCTGCTCACTCGGGCCCCTGGGACTACCTCGCCGAAGTGCCGCTGGCGCTCTACGGACCGGGCCACATCCGGGCCCGGGGCCCGGTCGACCGGCGCGCCACCATGGCCGACCTTGCTCCGACCCAGGCGCGCCTGATCGGCTTCAGTTCCTGGCCTCGCCGAGACGGGCGGGTGCTCGATACCGCCCTGGCGAAGGGCTCCCCGACACCGCCGCGCGCCGTGGTCACGATCGTGTGGGACGGGGGCGGCAACAATGTGCTGGAGGAGCATCCCCGGTCGTGGCCATACCTGCGCACGATGATGGAGCGCGGAACCTCGTTTGAAAGGATGACGATCGGATCGTCCCCCTCGGTCACTCCGCCGGTTCACACGACCTTGGGCACGGGTGCGTGGCCCGCGACCCACGGCATTCCCGCCCTGAAGTTTCGCACCAGGGACAACCGCTACGTTGATCCGTTCGAGGGCCTCGACCCCGGGCGCATCCGGGTGGGGACGCTGGCGGATCTGTACGACGAGGCCGAGGGCAACCGCCCGGTCGCGGGGGCTTTCGGAGCAATCGACTGGCATCTCGGAATGATCGGGCAGGGCTCGGACTGGCCGGAGGGTGACCGCGACCCGGTCGTCCTGCTCAACTACCTGGGAGCCACGCTCTCCAACGAAGCCATCTACACGCTCCCGGCGATCGAAGACCCAGCGGCGCTGAGCAAGTACACCGACGCACTCGATGCGAGAGACGGGGCCCTGGACGCGCGGTGGCGCGGGCACAACCTCGGCGACGAGACCGTGCGTTACGCCAGCCCCGCTCACGTGGCCTACCAGCAGCACCTACTCGAGCGCTTCATCGCCTCGACGGACATTGGGGAAGACTCGATTCCGGACCTCCTGTACGTCAACTTCAAGATGAGCGACGACGCCGGACATGGCTGGGGGATGACTTCGCCGGAGACGGCGGACGCGCTGAGGGCGCAGGATCGTGCCCTCAAGCGTCTAGCCGAAACTCTGAACCGGACCGTGGGCCGGAGACAGTGGGTGCTGATGCTCACCGCCGACCACGGGCAGATGCCCTATCCACATGAGTCGGGCGGATGGGCGATTGCCGGCTCGGAACTGCAGGCCGACGCAAACGCCGCCCTCGATCACACCGACAACGGGATCGATCTTGTCGAGTTCGTCAAATCCGCCGGCATGTATGTGCGCCGGGATGATCTCCGCCCCAACGACCTGACCCTGGAGAATCTGGCGCAGTGGGCTTACAGCTACCGGGTCGAGGCCAACCTCAGGGAGGGCGAGCAGATACCACCTTCGTACGCGGGCGACCCCGGCGACCGGCTGTTCGACGCCGCCCTGGCAGGAGACCACGTGGGCGCCGGTCGCTGTCGCCCATAGGCGCACGAAGAGTTTCCCGGGACTTCGGGCACGGTCATCGGGGCTGCGCGCAGCCCCAGATCCGCCCCAGGGCATCACTCGGGAACGCGGCCGAGAGGATCGGCTCCCTGACTCTGGCCCGGTAGCCCTCTGGAACCTCACTCCCGGTCTCGACGTTGTCCTCGAGCCGGTACCCGAGGAGCCATCTGGCGACCCCCTCGGCCGATATGCGCCCGTTCTCGAGCGCCCCCTGATCGATCCAGAATCCCACCGGGCTCGACTCCGCCACCAGGTCGCCGGCCCCCATGCCGAAACGTTCCTCGGCGTCGCCGATCAGCTCGGTCATGTTTATGGGCCATGCGCCACTGGCCTCAGCGAGCGGTCCCTGTCCGTGATCCGCCGTCATGGCCACAACCCATTGCCCCCGCCCCACCTCACGGTCCAGCCAACTGGTGAGATCGCCCAACGCATCGTCTACGTACCTCAGCGTCGGCCTCATCTCGGGCAGCAGCATGTTCCACGCATGCCCCACCTCGTCCGGCTGTTTGTAATTCGTGTAGAAGAGATCGGGGATGTCGTCCTCGCCGAAGCGTTCGCGCTTCAGCAGGGCCTTTATCAAGTCCGTCTGATGCAGGGTCCAGGCGGGGGTGTCGCGGCGCAGGGTCGGGTCACGCAGTATCTCGTGTCCCATCCAGGCGGAATCCAGGCGACCATCGTCGAGGTCCACCGAGCGGGTGTCTCCCTGCAATCCCGGGACCTGCTTGAGTGATTGGGGAAACGTGTACCACCGGCGGTTGGTGACAAGGCTCTCCTGCGTATCCACGATCACGGCGACGTCCTTGTCACCCCCGGGCCTGTAGGCACCGTGTCCGATCATGCCGAGGTGCCAGGACTTGAAAGCGAGCATGCCGATCTGTGCCTGATTGCCGGTGGTCGGATCGTAGACATCGGCGAGCGAGGGAATCAGGAGGTTGCTGGGGGTCTTGTTCGGATACGCCGCCTTGATTGCACCGTCCACACGAACGGGAATCCCGACAACACCGTGTTGCTTGGGAAACGCGCCGGTTCCCATCGTGGTGTGCACCGCAGGCGTCACCGAGGGGGACGAACCCACGACGGCATCCTCGATGGAGGACCCCTCCGTCATCAGCCTCGCCAGGTTGGGCCACGCATCGGGCCATGCGTCGAGGACGTTGGTTCCCCCTCCATCCCACACGATCGTGAGGATCAGCTTCGGTCGGCCCGGCCGGTTTGCCTCAGGTACCAGGACCTCGTCGATCGGCGCGCCCACATCGGCGGGGGCCGGCGTGTCCAGGAGCTCTGCGTACGTCGGTGCGAGGTCGGCGAGGGTCACCTCCCGGTCGAGGGACAAGCTCCCCTGCGAGCGAATGAACCCCGGCCCATAGAACACCAGGGGAACCCGCTGCACGTAGTCCCACGGGCCCGAGTGGCTCTGTCCCACAAAGGCACCGAAGAAGTTGGGCTCGCGCGGGACAACCATCACGTCCGGTGAGCGCCCCGGAAAATACCCCCTCCGGATTCGGCGCAGCGTCTCCAGGGGGAGGCTGCATCCCGATCTGAACGGGTTGGCCGACGGCTCGGTCACGGTGGCGAGGGGTGGAGGAGTGTACCGGGGCCCCGGTGTGCCTTCGGGCTGCTCCTTGGAGGCGCCGGACGAGGAGGGACCTGAGGAGGTACCCGAGGCGGTGCAGGCGCCTATCGCCAAAGCGGCGGCCAGACACCATGTCATCCTCCGGTCGTGCCGCGCCCCGGGCCGGCCATTCCTCAAGCTCACTTGCGTCTTAGGCTACTCTCCTAAGCCGTATGAGCGACCAGGACAAGGCATCATCGAGCTTCATCATTGCGACGCGCAACCGGCCGGAGGAGCTTCGGGTCACGGTGGAGAGCATCGTGGCCCAAACGGTCCTGCCTGGCGAGCTTTGCATCGTGGATTCGAGCTCCGACACACCCGCGCGCTCCCACATCGAAGGGCTGTGCGCCGATTCGGGGCTCCGCCTCGACTACGTGCACCCTGCGCCGCGAGGCCTGCCCAGACAGAGAAATTTCGGCCTCGACCGCACCTCCGGCGATCCCGTCTTCCTGGTCGACGACGACGTCTTCCTGGCTCCCGACTGTCACGAGGTCATCCTCGGCGAGTACGACCGCTGGGGCCCCGAGCTGGGTGGGGTCAGAGCTGCTCCCGTCCGCCCCGCTCGTCCTCCGCTCATCTCGATCATGTGGCGCAAGCTCTTCGGCATCGGCGCCTGGTGGCCTGAGGCGAGCGGCCGGGTCAGAGCCGGATTCTGGTTGGAAGGCACCTCCGAGTCGGTGGGCGTCCGGAAACAGGAGGCGTTCGTCGGCTATTTCATGTCATACCGTCGCGAGGTTTTCGACCACGAACGCTTCGACGAAGCGCTTTCCGGCTACGCCAGCCAGGAGGACATCGACTTCTCCTACAGGGTCTCTCGCCGCTACATCCTCATCCAGACGCCGAGGGCCCGTTGCGATCATTTCAAGACCGGGACCGACCGCATGCCGTCGCGCAAGCTCGAACGCATGAAGCTCGCAAATCACTTCTATCTGCATCGCAAGAACATGCCGCAGGATCTCAGACACAAGGGGGCCCTGTGGTGGGGGTTACTCGGGTTGTTGATCCACAACGTGGTCAAGGCGACCGCACGCCGGGATCCCGGCCTCGTCACCGGCATTCTCATGGGGGCCTGGGAGCAGGGCCGCGGCAGGGGGTTGATAGACCCGGCCTCTGAGGACGGCGCGCCGGTGCCCCAGCGGGCTGTGGGATGAGCAGTGCCGCCGCTGCCGGAATGAAGGCCAAGAAGCGCGACTACTGGTGGACGGTCCTCGCAGTCGATCCCATCGCGGTCCCGTTGGCGCAGAGGTTTGCGGACCGCAGGCTCATGACGGCCGATCAGGCCACCCTGGTCTCTATCCTGCTCGCCGTCCCGATCGGCCCCGCCTATGCTTCGGGGTCGCGGGCGGGCCTCATAGGTGGAGCGGCGCTCTTCTACCTCGCATTCCTGTTCGATTGCGTCGACGGCAAGGTGGCGAGGGCGCTCGGCACCGCCAGCCACCGGGGCGAGATGCTCGACGAGCTGGCCGATGCGGTGCGCCGGGTCAGTGCGTCTCTGGGTCTCGCGGTTTACCTGTGGCGCTTCGGAACCGGCGGGAGCTTCTGGTTGGCCGTCGCCTACGTGGTGATTGCGTTCTTCTTCGCAGACATCTCAGGGGAAACCCGGGGCGAACCCCAGACGGCCCTGGGGGGGAGATGGTCCCAGGCCCTGGCACGCCGGAGGCTACACCCGACACCCGGAACGCCCGACATCGGGGCGATCGCATTCATCTTCGGCCCGGTGACCGGTTTCGTGGTCCCCTCACTTGCGGTGGGGGTGACGATGTTGATCGCGGGAACCCTCCTGGTGCTCCGGAGACGATTGAAGAAAAACCCATGAGCAGGGTGCTCATGCTCGGCCTCGACGGTGTCACCTACAACATTCTCGACCCCGCGTTCGCAGAGGGCCACATGCCGACGCTGAAGAAGCTTCTGCACGACGGGGCGTCGGGTGTCCTCTCCTCGACCCATCCCCCCTATACGCCTCCCGGATGGACATCCATCTTCACCGGGGTGAACCCGGGCCGCCACGGCATCTTCGGGTTCACTCTGGGACACGCTCAGGATCCGGGCGGGCTCGTTCGGCTCGACCGGGTCAAGGCGCCGGCGATCTGGAACGCCGCCAACGCACAGGGCATGAGCATGGGGGTTTTCAACGTGCCCATGACCTACCCACCCCCGAGCGTGGACGGGTTCTCCGTCGCCGGCATGCTGACACCGGAAGGCGGAGGTGCCACCCCGGAGAACTTCACCCATCCTCCGGAGCTCGCCGGCGACATCGCGAGGGTTGCGGGGGGTTACGCAATCGACATCAGGGTCGACTACGACGAAGACTACAAGACCACGGCGATCATCGACCGGCTCTCCGAGAACCTCGCAAGAAAGCGGCGGGCTCTGCAGTTCCTCCTGGCCGAGCGCGGGGAGGTGCCGCTTCTCTTTGTCGTCCTCGAGGCCCCGGATCGGCTCATGCACTCCCACTACAAGTACATCGACCCGCGCTGCGAGCACTACAGGCGCGCCGAGGCAGAGCCAATCAGGGAGCGCATTTGGAGCTTCTTCGACGAGATGGACGCGGTGATGGCCGATCTCCTAGGGTGGGCCGGCCCCGACGGTTTCACCGTGACGATGTCAGATCACGGCTTCGGGCCCAAGGAAAAGGTCGTCAACGTCAATCTCGCCCTGAGGGAGTGGGGCCTGCTGTCGGTTGGCGGCGCCGGGACCGTCGGCAGCTCGGCGGGGCTTCGCCGGCTCGCCCGGAAGGCAAAGGGCGTGGTGCCGAAGTCGGTGTGGCGGCGGGCGAAGGGCGCAGCCCATTCGTCCATCGACTGGTCGAAGACCAGAGCCTTCTCCGCACCGAACCCGCAGCAGGGCATCTATGTGAACCTCAAGGGCCGGGAGTCGGGGGGCATCGTGGACCCGTCCGACTACGAGGCGGTGCGAGACGAGATCACCGCCAGGTTCCACGATCTGGTCGACCCCGACGACGGCGCGCCGGTCCTCGATCGCATGTACAAGAGGGAGGAGGTCATCGAAGGGCCCGAGGCGGCCGATGGGCCCGACCTCTTTCCGGTCTGCCGTGATTACACCTATGAGCTGTCCGAGGGCCTCTACTCCTCCAATGTGCTAACCGATTACAGGGCGCTGCCACGGGGCTTCCATCACATGAACGGGATCTTCGGGGTCGCCGGGCCCGGGGTACCGGACGCCTCCGGCTTGACGGCCAGCGTGCTCGACATAGCTCCCACCACCCTCTACCTGGCCGGGCTGGACCTCCCGATCATGGACGGGCGCGTCATCACCGAGGCGCTCCCCGAGGGCATGGTCGCCGGACGACCCATTGCCATCAGGACCATGGACCTTCCGCTTGCGGGTGACGGGACCGAGTCGTCGCCCTACTCGGCCGACGAAGAGCAACAGATCGAGGAGTCTCTGCGCAACCTCGGTTACCTGTAGCCCGACATTGCCGGTGCTCCGTCGCTCGAGAGTGGCGCCTGCGCCAAGGCCGCCGTGGTCGTCGTTCAAAAAGCGCCCGCACTGATGAGCGATCGCGTCGACTAACTTTCGCGCCGAGGCACTAGTATCGGCGTCACCCATGGCCCCCGTCTCTCCGACCCCGCGCGCCATCCTCGGCCACCTGAGGTCACAACCGGCAGGCCGGGACAAGCGTGGGCCTCGGCTTTTTTCTCCGGGTGGTTGATCCTGCGCACCAACACGTCAGATCCCCAGCCCCTGCCCTCCGGCCCGTCCGAGGCGAATGCACGCCCGAGGTGGCTCGACCGCCTGCCTTCGCCGCACTCGGGGTCCCCGGCCCGGTGGCTCTGGGGGATGACCCTGGCCGGTGGCGTCGGCGGGCTGCTCGCATGGGCATTTGGGGCCGGGGTCGTCGCGTTGTGGTGCTTCACGGGCGCGGCGGTTGCCCTTGCCGTCGTGCTGCCGTATCCGTGGGCTTTCGTGTCGCCCTTGTACGTGGGTCTGGCGGGATGGCTCGTGGACATGCTTCCGTTCGTCATCCTGGCAGGATGGGGAGCGGTCGTGCTTCGCTGGGGCGTCTCGCTCGTACGGGCAAGGAGGTGGCCACGGGGAGCGAGGTGGACTCTTCTCCCCGTAGGTTTGCTCGTCTGGACGATGTTCGGCGCCCTCGTCATCAGCGCCGCCGACGCGAGGCATTTCGCACTGCTCCTGGCCATGCAGGTCCTCGCCAGCGGAGTGCTGCTGGCTGCGGTCGACACACTGACCGAGCTCCACGACCGCTCCAGGGTGGTCACCGGGCTCGTCGCCTACGTCGTGGTACTCACGATCGCGGTGATCGCGGTATGGGCCGGCTTGCCGCTCGAGGATCTCCAGGACAAGGCAACGGCAAGGTTGGTGGAACGCGCCTACGGCGTGGACGCCTTCCAGAACAATGTCGGGATGATCAAGGACGAAAAGTCGAGTAAGGGCGGTGGCCTCGAGCTCAAGCGCGACATCGACAGCCTCGCCGAGCGCGATCCCCGCCTGCCGGCCTTTGAGGTGTTCCAACCCAGGTTCAGGGTTTTTCCCAAGAAACTGATCGTCCGGTTCCAAGGTTCGGCGCGACCCTGGCAGGACCAGCTCGAACAGCGCGGCGTCGAGCTCCTCTACGACAACATCGGCTTTGGAGCCGCCAGCACCGTTGCTCGCATGCGGTCGTTCCCGCGCAATGCGAATACCTATGCCGGCATAGGCGCGGTGCTGTTGCCTTTTGCTTTCTTTCTTGCGTGGACGGGTCGCCGCCGGATGGGCTGGCTAGGCTGGGCCGGTGTTGCAGCCTGCCTGTTCGGCATTGGATTCTCCTTGACGCGGGGGGCGTGGCTTGCTGCCGCAACCGGCATCCTCTTCCTGGTGATCGCCGGGCGGCTCTCGAGACCGCTCAAATTTCAAATAGCGGCAGGCTTCCTCATCGGTGCAGTCGTTCTCTCGGCGTTCTACCTGGTGAAGTACAACGTCGATCCCTATAACGCGCGCGCCGAAGGCGGGGGCAGTGTCAACACCCGAAGCCAGTTGTACGGCGATACGATCCGATCGGTCAACGGCCTCAACCTTCTGCTCGGCTACGGGACGGAGAAGCCGCGCACAAGCGACGGTGTCTCCCATGCGCTCGGGCGGTACATCCCGCGCGCCGGAACGCACTCTACCTACCTCAATTACCTGTTCCGGACGGGCGTGCCCGGAGCGCTTATGATCACCGCCCTCTACGTCATTGCAGGCCTGCATGCGCTTGCCGCGGCACGCTCGCGGAGTGGCAGTGAGGGCCTCTTCGGCAACGCAGCCCTGGCGGGCGTGGTTGCGGCGGCGGCTCACGCGGTGGTCCAGAACCTGTACGTCGAGCCCATCTACACTCTAACGATCTGCCTCGTCCTCGGCGTGGCGATGGCCGGTGGGCTCGCCCCGGGGGTTTCGATCATCCCGGGGCGCAGGGCCGGCGCCCGGCTCTGACTACGCCTCTCAGCCAACCGATCACAAAACCGGCCCAGAACATCGACTCGGCCGGGGGAGTCTGAGAAGATGCGCCCGATGACGTCTCGAGCCGCTCGACCTGAGATCAGGCGTCGAGGTGCCGCAGTGGTCCTCGCCGTCGCCGTGGTTATCTCGGCCGGGTGCTCGGGTGCCCCCGGCCCCCGGGAAGGCCCGGTCGCCGGGCCGTCGCGCGCTCCGGGGATGAAGGGCGCATCCAACGGGGGCGCCCCCGAGGAGATCGCTTCGCAGCCCGGAGGGCGCACGGCACATCGCAGGGAAGAGCCGCGGCGCGGCAAGCCCAAGGGCTGGTTCGATGCCGCCTGCGGCATGAGCGAGACGCTCCTCAGGCGGACACTGCGCGGGAATTGGCTCGGGCGAGGCCCGAATCTCAGCCTCATCTCCCACCGGGGAAACCCCTTCGGAGACTTCACCTTCAGCACCACCCATTCGGGCCCTTGGGACTTCCTTCAGCGCGTCCCGCTGCTGTTGTACGGGCCCGGGTTCATCAGACCCCGAGGCGATCTGCAGATCGGACGAGAGGTGACGCTTGCGGATGTCGTTCCTACGCTTGCCGGCCTCCTCGAGACGCCGGCTCCGGCCACCGCCGTCGGCCGCCCCATCAAATCGGCTCTCCTGCCTCGGGACAGGCGGTCCAAGGATCTGCGGCTGATCGTCACGGTCGTCTGGGACGGCGGCGGCTCGAACGTGCTCCGGAGATGGAAGGGGTCCTGGCCCTTCCTCGCCTCCCTGACCAAACGGGGAACCTTCGTCACGAACGCCACCGTGGGCTCTTCTCCGAGTGTCACTCCGGCGATCCACGCGACGCTCGGGACCGGCGCGTGGCCCAGCCGGCACGGGATCGTAAACATCACGCAACGCGACAACGGATACCTGACCGGCTCCTTCGAGTCCCTGTCCCCCGATCACCTCGAAGCCAAGACGCTGGCGGATGTCTGGGACCGGAGAACCGGCAACAGAGCCAAGATCGGCCTGGTCGCGAAGGATGGCCTCCATCTCGGCATGATGGGCCATGGAGCTTACCTCCCTGGAGGAGACCGAGACATCGCCGCAATAACCGGCGCCGGAGATGCACCATGGTCGCCGGGGACGAACGAGCTCTGGTATCAGCTGCCCGGCTACCTGCTCTCGGTTCCCGGGATCGAGACCGCCGCAGCGACCGTGGATCGCGATGACGGCAAGTTGGACGGGCGCTGGATGGGACACGACATCCCCGGCGATCTCCTGGCAGACCCCGGCTTCAACAAGACCCCTGTTGAAACCCTTTACCAGACCAAGGTCAGCAAGTTGCTTCTCGCCAACGAGGGCTTTGGTGAAGATCGCGTCACCGACATGTTCTTTACGAACTACAAAGACGTCGATTACATGGGCCATGCTTATAACTTCTTCGAGCCCGAGGTGCGCAACACGATCGAGTACTCGGACGCAGAGCTGCGCGAGCTCGTGCGATTCGTAAATTCCCGGGTCGGCGAGAAGAGGTGGGTACTGGTCTTGACTGCGGATCACGGCCAAGCGCCGCTCCCCCAGGCAGTCGGGGATTGGCCCATCGACGTGCTCGAGTTGACCAATGACCTCGGGCGGTTTGCCGATCAACCGGCGGCCGAGCTCGTGGAGCACGTGAAACAAACCGGCGTGTGGCTCGATCGCGGCCTGTTGAGCTCCTCTGGGATGGACCTGCGGGATGTGGCTAACTTTCTCCTTGACTACACGATCGAGGACAACGCCGGAGACAGTCCAGTGCCGAGGGCCTACCTGGATCGCCTCAGTGAACGGATCTTCGACGCCGTGATCCCAAGCTCCCAGTTACGGCGTGCTCTGGGGTGTGCGGAGTCTGCCTCGCCCGGATAGAGGGAGCCCGACCACGGCGCCCCCTTGCGGCCGCCCAGGATGTCTTTGCCGGAGTCGGGAGGAGGTAGTCGCCTATACTGCGGCGCGCACGATGAACGGCGGCACACCCGCGCCCCTGGACCTCAGCGAGAAAACCGATGCCCAAACGCTACACAAGTCTCCTGATCCTCGCCCTCCTGCTGTCCGCTGGGTGCGAAAACATCCAGAACGCAGCCGACGGAGGTGGTGCGAGTGTCTCCCGCCAAAGAAACGGAGCAGCCGAAGGCAGCGGCTCCGATCCGAGCGCTCCCGGCGCGCCGAGTTGTCCGGCCGACGCGGCGCCCTCCGTCGCCACCGAGGCCCTGACCGTGATGCCTCCGGGCGCCTCAACAACGCAGGTAGTCGTCGAAGCCGGCCGGCTGCGGGGGCCGATCAGCGAGCTCGTTTACGGAGCCAATCACCGCTACCCCTACAACGGTTTTTATATGTGGGACTCCCGGGCAGGGGAGCCCTTTCCCCTGTTCGTGCGCAGATTCAACTACGCGGGCCTCTCTGCGGTCCGTTATCCCGGCGGGAGGACGGCAAACAACTACCACTGGAGGCGCGCCATCGGGCCGGTCGAGAAACGGCAGGGGCACGTGGACAGCGCCTTCGGACGGCAGACCATTCACAGCAAGCCACTCTCGAGCGAATTCGGGCCCGATGAATTCGGACGGTTCCTCGATGCCACCGGGGCGGAAGGAAACGTGGTGGTGAACTTCCCGACCGGGACGGCCCTCGAAGCGGCCAACTGGGTGGAGTACATGAACGCGCCTGCAGGCTCGAATCCCAACGGCGGCGTTGCGTGGGCGCAAAAGCGGGCCGACTACGGCCACCCGGAGCCCTACGGCGTCAAGTACTGGGAGGTCGGCAACGAGCTCGGCGGAGAGAAGACCTTCTGGCTCGGGCCTGAAGCGACCGACCAGGACAGGGCGTCCAGCTACATCTTCGGCGGGCAAACCCGCTTCGTGAGACAGCCGGTGGTGACGTTCACCGATTACAGCTCGACCGGTGCCCTCAGCACGGGCCAGCCCTCTCAGGCTTTCTACGTCCGCTTCCCACCCGCGCTTTCCGGCAGTACCACCGTCTATGTGGAGGGCGAGCGATGGAATCTCGTCCGGGACCTCGGTTCTGCAGGACGCGAGAAGGTTTACTCCGTCGATGCCGCCAGTGGCAAGATCGGTTTCGGAGACGGCGACCACGGCCTGGTTCCCCCCAAGGGCGCCCACATAACGATTACCTACGTGTCGGGGCCCCACGATGGTTTCAACGACTTCTATCGAGAGATGAAGTCGGTGGACCCCTCCATACAGATCGGCTCGGGCCTGAACAGTCCGTTCTTCATCTCGATGATGGGCCAGGTCCATCCGTACGACTTTCTTGTGGCCCACAGCTACAGCTTCTTCACCTCCACACCACCGAATACCGATGGATTGCACGATCTCATGATGGGGTTGACCGAGGAGCAGGCGTCGAAGGTGGAGAACACCAGGTCGGTCATCTCGGATTATGCGGGCGAACGGCGCGCCGAAGACATCGACATCGTGGTGTCGGAATGGGCGATGGCGACGGGAGTGAACATTGGACTCGGACGAATCGATGCTCCGTTGCATTACACACAGTCTCTGGACGGTGCTCTCTACGCTGCGCTCATACTGCGCCAATGGATAAGGCTCGACATCCCTCTGGCCGAAAAGCACGCTCTTATCGACATCAACCCCGGCTCGCCCCCGCCAGGATATGACAAACCGCGGACCGCGTATCAAGCGGTGATCGGCCCGGCGCCGTGTTACGTGCTATCCGCGCCGGCACTCGCTTTCCGTATGTACTCGACCCTGTTGGGACGCGGCGAGGTCACAAGCTCCGTGATCGGTAATCCGAGCAGGCAAACGTTTTTGGGGGAGACTTTGGAATCTCTTGCGACCGTCGCAGCCGTCGACGACGCCGGAGATCTGTCTCTTTTGGTGATCAACCAGGACAGGGCGTCGGACGTCAGGGCGGCAATCCAAACGGAAGGCTTCGACGAGGCCAGCGACGCCACCGCGTGGACACTGGACGGGCCCGGTTACCTCGCGTACAACTCTGTTCGCAAGCCCAATAAGGTCGCTATCAAGGAAACGGCGCTCACAGGGGTGGAGGAGGGCTTCAGATTCAACTTTCCGGCTCACTCGATCACGGTCATCAAGCTCCGCCAAGCTGCCGCGCAGTGACTCTTCGGCGTGAAGTGACCCGGGCCGCTTCACGCCGGACACTGTTGCCGTGAGGCGGAGGAGTACTGGGCTGCTGTTGGCTTTCCTTCTGGTTGCAGGGGCATGCCAAGGGGACGGCGGTTCCGAGAACACCCCCTCGCGCCAATCGAACACAGAGCAAGAGGATGGTGATCCTGCGGGCACCACGGCCGCCCCGGCAACTTCGGACCCCAACGATATGGCGCCCGTGAAAGATCCGGAAGAGGAGACGGCCGAAGACACGCTCGTGATTCCCCCGCCCTACACGCAAGACCAGGCCCCCCAACTGCCCGAGTTCATCAGGGAGGGCATCGCAGAACAGGTGCAAGCCGAGTTGTCGCCCCCCGACACCCTTGCCCTCGCCCGGGAAAAGATCAAACACGTTGTCTTCATCGTCAAGGAGAACCGGACCTTCGATCACATGTTCGGGCGCTTCCCTGGGGCAGAGGGGGCCACGGAAGGTATGACCTGTGATGGGCGTGTCATACCGTTGCGGCGCGCCGAAGACGTGACCGAAAGCGTCGATCACTCGTTTCTCGCTGGACTCGTCGCGGTGAACGGTGGACAGATGAACTGTTTCGACAGGGTACGCGGCAGCGAGACGGCTCCGGATTCCTATGTGCAGTATCACGAACAGGACATCCCGAACTACTGGCGTTACGCAAAGGAGTTCACTCTCGGCGACCGCTTCTTCAGCTCGGTGTACGGGCCCACAACGGTGGAGCATCTATGGGTCATCGCGGCGCAGTCAGATAGGTTCGTCGACCTCCAGCGGCCCGAGCAGGCCGGCACCGGAGAACCGCGGGAGTTCTGCGAGGACGATGCCGAGCTCATGTGGTCGTTCGGCAAGCTCACCGGATCGGAGGAGAATGCCGCCTACAGGCTCGAGGAGATCCCTGCGGTTCTAGAGCTCGTCAACCGTTACTGGATCGAACGCCCTCCCTGCACCGACATCAAGATTCTTCCCGACCTCTTGGAGAAGAGAGACATCCCGTGGAAGTACTACTTCTCCGGCGCCGGCCCCATGCACGTCATGAAGATGATTCGGCACGTCCGTTTCGGGCCGATGTGGGACAAGGTCGTGCCCGTCTCGTCGCTCTACGAGGACGTTCGGGCAGAACGGCTCCCCTCGGTCTCGTGGGTCATCCCGGCGTGGCAGCACAGTGACCATCCAGAAGCCAACGGGATCTGCGCCGGGGAGAACTGGACCGTCCGAACCCTCAACGCAATTATGGATAGCCCACAATGGAAGAACACGGCCGTTTTCCTTACGTGGGATGACTATGGCGGCTTCTACGACCATGTGGCTCCTCCGCATGTCGATCTCTACGGAATGGGGCCACGCGTTCCCATGCTGTTGATCTCGCCGTGGGCGCGACGAGGTTACATCGATCATCAGACCTACGATTTCTCCTCGGTGCTGAGAACGATCGAGGAGATCTTCGGCCTGGCTCCCCTCGCCCAACGTGACAGCCGCGCAACCGACATGCTCGGGGCATTCGATTTCGATCAAGAACCGCTTGATCCATTGATCTTGAACCAAACGCAATGCCCCGAGCCGGCTGACTGACACCGACCCGGGTCATTGGCCCTCCGGGTTCGCGCCTTGCTCACGGCGCAGTGGACTACTTCTGGCGGGTCAGTTGAATGGTGGCCGTGGGTGCGGTGCGGTTGTGGGCATAGTCTCGTGCTCGAACAAAGTACTTGTAGCGCTTGGTGAAGTAAGTGTCGTTGTCGTTGTAAGAGTTGCTTCCCGACGTACCCACCATGCGCGGTGGTCCCGTCTTCTTCACCCGGTAGACTTCGTACCGCCCGACGCCGCTGCCGCCGGTATCGGTCGAGCCCGCCCAGGAGAGTTGAATGCCGGAGCTAACGTTCCGAGCCTGAAGACGGTTCGGCACGCTGGGGGCCACTCTGTCCGGCCCCAGTGCTGCCCAACGAAAGCGGTGGTCGGAATAATAGCGTGCCGGGTCGTTTGTCTTGTTGTTGTATGAGCTGTCCACCCCTGCGCCATAGACGCCGGCACGGGCGAAGATGTAGTCGACCGCCGTGCTCATCGGCCCCCGCACGGCATAGACCGAGTCGCGGTAGTTTCGAGGCCCCGTGAGCCAACTCCAGTAGGGCGAGGGGTGGTTCGGCGAGGTCTGGCGGCTCGTGTTGAAGTCCCCGCCGATGACGTTGTAGCGGTTGGAATCGATATCGGGACGCTTCGCGGCAAGCTTGTTTGTGATATTTCGGGTTGTCTCGGTGACACTGGACTCCTGGATGTGGATGCTCGTCATAGCGAAAGTCATCGCCGTGCCGTTTCGACGCGCGAAGCCATAGGCATGCCCTTTGTACATGGGCCGGTTCGCGCTCGAATCCTTTGGCTCCTCGAGCCACCCTCCGTCACCCACCTTTGTCATGGTGGCCGTGTTGAGCAAGATGGCGCTGTCACGGACGATGATCCGTTTCGGTGTGCCGGTGTAGGGATCCCGGGCTCCTCCGAACGCCACCGTGTATCTGTGCCCGGTCCTGTTCGAGAGGAGTTGGGCCACGGCGGCGGCGCTCTTGCGCCGGACCTCTTGAAGGAGCAGGACGTCGGGGTCGTGAGGCACACGGGACAGCACCCGGGACACGAAGATCGGCAGCTCCCGCATGTTCTTCAGATCGCGGTCGTTGAAGCCCTCCTGGAGATTGGCGGTGATGAATACGGTCTTCTGGGTCGGAGAGAGTGATCCGGCCCCGGCCACCCCAACGTGAAGCAACGCAGTTGCGCACATCGACGCGGCCACCACGACCGAGCATGATCTGCGTGCTCGGGCTCGCAAACTTACCGCCGGGCCTGCGTGACATGGTGGTGGCTGGATGGGCGCTGAGCCCTGAGAATCTAACTGCGGCATCTGGAACTCCTCGGTTCGGAAGCTGGGCGGCCTCCTGAGAGGTCCCTGGCTTTGCGCGCCCACCTCGCGATGGGTTTGCCTTTATCGCTCGAGGTCTGTTGACCTTTCTAAGTGGTCTATCGTCGCCCCCCTCTTTTTCCTTTAATTGCCAGACACCGCGCGAGCCGCTACGATCGGACGCGGGGGAGTTCAGGCCGACGATGAACAGCCACTCGCCGGGATTGTGGATACGAAAGAAAGACTTGCCATGAACCGGCAGTGATCACCCTGAGAAGAGTTGTCGAAGGTGGGTGCTGAGCTCACCATCCCCTGCCTCCGTGACGGGGGCGAGCGTTTGGAAGCCCCGGGCCCTCGGGCCCCCGGTCCGGGCGCCATCAACCCTTTGGGTCCACCCCCCTCAGACGGGGGATCGCACTCCGACCTCGTCGAGGTGATCCAGAAGGCCGGCGGGGTCTGCGTAGACGCGGTAGGCGCCCGCCTGGAGGAGCTCCTGCTCGCCGTACCCTCCCGACAACAGCCCCACTCCGAGGGCCCGGGCACGGCGAGCGGCGAGGAGGTCCCACACGCTGTCGCCCACCACTATCGCATCGGTGATCTTGGTCCCCAAACGCTCGGCCGCGGCCACGAACAGATCGGGGTCGGGCTTGGCATAGAGGACGTCGTCGCGGGTCACCACGGGAACCTCGGGTGGAATCCCGAGCAGCTCGAGGACCGGGCCGGCGCTGGCCAGCCTCCCGCTGGTCGCCACCGCCCACGGCACCTCCTGCTCGGTCAGGTAGCGGAGGAGATCTTGCGCCCCGGGGAGCGGCCGTACCCCCCGAACCGTGCGCGCATAGGCCTCTGCGTGGAGCCGCCCGAGGTCGGACGCCATGTCCACGGTCACCGGCCGGCCCGTCTCACGCAGCAGCGCGTTTGCGAACAGTCCCCCCGACATCCCGATCTTGCGGTGTATCCGCCACACCGACAGCGCGATTCCCGCCCGTTCGAGAGCCTCCTGCCACGCCAGGACATGCTGGTAGACGCTGTCCACGAGTGTGCCGTCGAGGTCGAAGA
>JACDCD010000089.1 GCA_013694625.1 Actinomycetota bacterium
AATCGATTGCCCAACGAGGTCAAGGCGGCCCTGCCCGGCGTGCCGTGGGAAGACATCCGCGACATTCGAATCCTCGTTGATCACGTCTACCACCGAATCGACTATGACGCTCTATGGCAAACGCTTCACGACGACGTTCCGGATCTTCTCGATCAACTGGAAGGGTGGGAGACCTAGAAAAGGAAGGCGCCATGCGTGGAGGACGCTAGACGTCTGGGAAAGTCGGAGGCTATTCTGCCGTCTATGACCCAGACCCGAACGGAGCGGATCGCGGCCCACGACGGGGCCGGCTTCGACGGGTATCTCTGGCTCCCCTCCGAGCCGAACGGGGCGGGCATCGTGTTGTTCCAGGAGATCTTCGGCGTGGCCCGCTACATCCGCGATGTGGCCGAACGCACGGCGCACCTCGGTTTTGCTGTGCTCGTACCGGATCTCTATTGGCGCATCGAGCGTGGAGTCGCCCTCGGCGGAAGCGAAGAGCATCTCGCCACTGCGATGTCTTACGCGGGCCGCTTTGATTGGGAGGACGGGCTGAAGGACTGTGGCGCCGCCTTGGAGCATCTTCGGGCCCTGCCCGAGGTGACCGGAGCCGCCGGCGTGCTCGGCTTCTGCTTCGGCGGCACACTGGCGTACCTGGTTGCGGCCACCTACCGACCCGACTTCGCGGTGTCCTATTACGGGTCAGGGGTACCCGACGCGCTGGACCGCCTCGACGACATCACCTGCCCCCTGCTGATGCATTTCGGAGGCAGCGATCAATACACCTCTCGGGATCAAATTTCTACGGTGGAGGGGGCGGTGGCCGGACGCCCGAACATCGAACTCCACGTGCATGAGGCCGCCGGTCACGCATTCGACAACCATGAAGCAGAGATGTTTCATAACCCGCAAGCGGCGGAGGACTCCTGGCGCATCTCGGCTGACTTCCTCTTGAACCAAGCACCGCGGCCGACGCTGAAAGAGTAATCGGCGATGCAACCGCGCACTTTCGGAATTGTCCTCGCCGGCGGCGAGGGCAAACGCCTGATGCCGCTTACTGCCGATCGGGCCAAGCCGGCGGTGCCCTTCGCAGGCATCTACCGCCTGATCGACTTCGCTCTCACCAATCTGGTCAACGGGGGCTTGTTTAAGATCGCAGTCCTGACCCAATACAAGAGCCACAGCCTCGACCGCCATGTGGCGACGGCATGGCGGCTGTCGCCCCTGCTCGGCAACTACGTCACCCCGGTGCCGGCTCAGATGCGCAGAGGCCCCCGATGGTACGCAGGCTCGGCCGACGCCGTCTACCAGAGTCTGAATCTCATCCATGACGAGCGCCCCAACCACTGCGTAGTCTTCGGCGCCGATCACATCTACCGCATGGACCCCCGCCAGATGCTCGACTTCCACATCGAAACCGGCGCCGGCGTCACCGTTGCGGGGATCCGGGTGCCGCGCTCGCAGGCGGGCGACTTCGGGGTCATCGAGACGGGAAGGGACGGGCGCCGCATCTCGGCGTTTCTGGAGAAGCCCCGCGAAGCAAAGGGGCTTCCGGACGCTCCGGATCAGATATTTGCATCGATGGGCAACTACCTGTTCTCTACCGATGTGCTGGTGGATGCGGTGACCGAGGACGCATCCGACGAGAGCTCAACGCACGACATGGGGGGCGACATCATCCCGACGAAGCTCGTCGAGCGGGGCGAGGCCGCCGTATACGACTTCTCGACCAACAATGTTCCGGGCAGCACGGACCGCGACAAGGACTACTGGCGCGATGTCGGGAGCCTTGACACCTACTACGGGGCACACATGAATCTCATCTCACCGGAACCCGAATTCAACCTCTACAACTACCAGTGGCCCATCCTGACGTGGCACGAACCCCTGCCACCGGCCAAGTTCATGGACGAAGGGAGCCGAACCGGCCACGCCGTCAACTCGATGGTATGTGCGGGCGCCATCATTTCCGGCGGACTCGTGCGCGACTCCATCGTCTCTCCCGGCGTGACCGTCGAACATGCCGCCTCGGTGGAAGGGTCCGTGCTGATGCACGGAGTCGTGGTCGGGAAACACGCCGTGGTCCGGAACGCAATCGTGGACAAGAACGTTCGGGTCCCGGATGGAGCGCGGATCGGCGTGGACGTCGAGGCCGATCGCGGGCGTTTTACCGTGTCGCCGGGCGGGATCGTGGCGATTGGAAAAGGTCAACCGATCGGATAATCGGATAAACGCGAGGGAGAGGCGGCAAGTGACCACCGAAGTTCCGGATATCGTTCTCGTCTCCAACCGGGGGCCGGTGTCGTTCACCGAGGAGCCGTCGGGTGATTATGGGATCACGCGCGGCGCCGGTGGGCTCGCGGGGGCTCTGGACTGGGTGGCGCGCGATCTCGGGGACCGCGCCATGTGGATCGCAGCGGCGAGCTCCGCCGCCGATCGCGCCGCAATGCGTGCCGGGAAGACGGCCGATCTTCGCTCACTTCTCGGCTATCCCGTCTGTCTCCTCGATATCGAACCCGTCACCTACGACCGTTACTACAACGACGTCTCGAACCGGCTGCTGTGGTTCGCCAACCACTGCCTCTGGGACGAGCTCGGCGTCACCGACTTCGATGCCGAGACGGTGGATGCGTGGACCAACGCGTACGAACCTGTGAACAAACACTTTGCCGAAACCGCCGCGACCGCGACGGGCAGTGACGCGCTGGTGCTCTTCCAGGACTACCACCTGGCGACAGCCCCCGGACACCTGCGCCTGCTCGGAGACGGGCGCACGATCCTTCATTTCACGCACTCGTCCTTCTGCGGGCCCGACTGTCTCGACAAGCTTCCCGACCCCATACCCCGTCAGTTGATCGAAGGGATGCTGGGTGCCGACCTGCTGGGGTTTCACGTGCCCCCCTGGGCCCACGGGTTCCTCAGATGCTGTGAGTCCGTAGGAGCGCAAGTGAACCACGAACAAAGTTTCGTCGAACATGCCGGGCGTCGATCCTGGGTGCGCTCGTATCCGATCCCCATAGACTTGGAGGACCTCAAAGAGCGCGCCGGCAAAGGACCTGCCCGCAGGTGGGCAGAGCGATACAAGTCCCACGGCGGCCGTCTTCTGGTTCGGGCGGACCGGGCCGAGCCCTCCAAGAACATCGTGCGTGGCTTCCGCGCCTTTGGGAAAATGCTCGACGACAGGCCCGACCTGGCGGAAGACACCCGCTTCCTTGCGTGTCTGTATCCGACCCGCGAAGCGATGCCGGAGTATCGCAGTTATCTCGGACAGGTTCATCGTGCCGCCCTGGATGTCAATGACCGCCATCCCGGCTCGATCGAGCTCTCTCTCGAAGCCGACTTCGACCGGGTGTTGGGGGCATACCTCGTATACGACGCGTTATTGGTGAACTCACTCATGGACGGAATGAATCTGGTGTCCAAGGAAGGTACGGCAATCAACGAAGCGGCCGGCGTGTTGGTCCTAGCGCGCGGGGCAGGCAGTTATGAAGAGCTCGGCTCCCAATCAGTATCGATTGACGATCCCTACAACATCGACGCGACGGCCGCAGCGATGGAGCGCGCCTTCGACATGCGACCCGCCGAACGCAGCCGGCGTGCCGAGAAACTGCGCGCCATCGTCGCCGGCCGTCTGCCTCAGCAGTGGATTTCCGACCAACTTAACGATTTGCAGGCCATCCGGGCAGGGCTGGAGCCGGCCACACCCGCGCAATGAAACCATCGCGCGGGCCACGCCTTGCTCCTTGCGGTGGGTGGTGCTGCAAGGTCATATGCGCAGGCACGGCGCCAGGTGCTTTCGACCTCGGCTACCTCGCTCTGGCTACAGTGCTACTCATCGTCGGCTTGGTGTTTTCAACCGACTCGGCGGAACCTGTGGGCGTTTAGGTTTGGCTCCTTCAGGGAAGCGATAGATGTGGACGAGTGCAGGATCACCCCTTATCGCGATGGGCCCTTGATAGTTAGAGGTCCGTTCAAGCTCACAGATCAAGACGGCAACGAGATTGACGCCCGCCGCAAGGCAATTGCTCTGTGTCGCTGCGGCCACTCGAAGATTCGCCCCTTCTGCGACGGCACCCATGCCACGACTAAGTTCAGGGCCGCGGGCGGCAGCGAAGGCCGGCGCCGAACCTGAGGCCTGCCTGCCACGGGCCTGCGATCAACGCAGGGTCGATCCGTGTTACTGCCTGAGCCACGAGGGCCGCTGTCGCGCCATCTGCTCGAGCGCCTCGTTCAGCCCCCACACGATTTCTCCTCGCCGCCCCCTGAAGGGGATGCGATCGGGGGCGACGACTTCCATCTGGCGCTCTACCTCTGCTACGAGCTCCATTACCGCGGGCTTCCCGGAGTAAGTGAAGAGTGGGAATGGCACCCCTCCGTGATCGTCCTTCGGCGGTCGTTGGAGGCGGACTTTGAGGAAGCGCTTTGCACGCAAATACCAACCGGGCCCGCCGAGGATGACATCGCAGTACAGCTACACGCCGTAACTGAGACGGAGTGTGAATTCTCGCTCGCCGACTACATGCGATTCCGCTCCACGATCGAGGAGTTCAAGGAGTTCGTCGTTCACCGCTCCGCTTATCAACTGAAGGAGGCGGATCCCCACTCATGGGTGATACCGCGCCTATCTGGAAGGGCTAAGGCAGCGCTCGTTGAGATCCAGGCGGATGAATATGGCTCCGGGTCGCCCGAGCGCATCCACGCGCGTCTCTTCGCCGACACTATGGAGTCCCTCGGGCTGGATTCCGAGTATGGGGCGTATGTGAATGTCATCCCTGGGGTCTCGCTTGCCACCGTCAACCTGATGTCCATGCTCGGTCTGAATCGAAGATGGCGCGGCGCTGCCGTGGGCCACCTGGCCGTTTTTGAGATGACCTCCTCGGTCCCGAATAGCAAGTACGCAAGCGGGCTGCGGCGCCTCGGGGCGGACGAGGCAACAGAGTTCTACGACGAACACGTTGAAGCTGATGCAGCTCACGAAATGATCGCCGTCCACGACATGGCCGCCGCGCTGGCTGAAGATGAGCCCGCTTTGGCCGGTGACATTTTGTTCGGTGCCCGGGCGCTCGTCGAACTTGATGTTGCTTTCGCCCGTCACCTGATGAACTCGTGGGCAGCGGGACGATCATCGTTCTACACATCCCACGCAGGAGAGCAACAAGTCCGTTGAGCGACTCGCTCCAACTGTCATACGTGCTTCCGCTGAAGTGGGTGGGAGACGGCGACCGTGCGGAGATGGCCGACTATCTCGATCGGCTCGTTGACCTTGTCGCCGAGGTGATCGTTGTCGATGGCTCCGAAGCACGCGCCTTCGCGGCCAATGCAGCGACGTGGGGATCGATCATCAAGCACATGGCCCCCGATGCGGGTCTCTCCTTCACCAACGGAAAAGTGCTCGGGGTCACCACGGGGGTATGGGCGGCGGGCTGCGAGAAGATAATCGTCGCCGATGACGACGTTCGTTACGATCGGAACGCCTTGTCCCGGCTCGAGCACATGCTCGATCACGCCGATCTGGCGCGTCCTCAGAATTACTTCAGGCACCCGATGCCGTGGCATGCTCACTGGGACACCGCGCGAACCCTCCTCAACAGAGCGACCGGCGCCGATTACCCGGGCACCCTCGCACTGAGGAGATCGTTCTTCTTAGCCATGGGCGGCTACGACGGAAACGTTCTCTTCGAGAACCTCGAGTTGATCCGAACCGTCGAGCGCCACGGGGGCCGGGTGGCGTCTCCTCTGGACCTATACGTCGAAAGGCTCGCACCCACGGGAGCGCGGTTCCTCTCGCAACGGGTTCGTCAGGCTTACGACGACTTTGCGCTGCCCCTTCGGATGGCGGTGTGGCTTGCGGTCGTACCGGTCACGGTGAGAATCGCGTGGAAGAGGCGCTTGCAGAGTGGCGCCTGCCTTGCCGGGGGCGCGATCGCACTCGCCGAAGCAGGACGTAGAAGGGCCTCGGGGCGCACCGTTTTCCCTGTGCGCGCCTCATTGCTGGCTCCGGCGTGGATCCTCGAACGAGGAGTCTGCGCCTGGTTGGCCGTGCTCTGCCGCCTGGGCGGGGGAGTCAACTACGGGGAAGCGAGGATCAAGAAGGCGGCGAACCGGCCGCGCCGAGTGGGCGACAGATGTGAATAGTGCACACTCACCACTTACCCGGCCGGGGTGTCGGGTTGTTAGACAAGCGGCCAGGGGAGCGGACGTTCTCCTTCCGGCGCCGGAAACCGATCGTTGATCAGCAGCGACTCGACGCGTGCCCGCGTTGCGGCCGACTCCCTGGGCGACAAGAGCTCCGCAAGCCGGCCGCCGAGCGCGCCCTCGTCCGCCAACTGCGTGCCGAGGTTAACCAAGCGCTCCCTCAGAGAGCTGCCTATCGGCTCCTCGGAGAAAGCCCATATAACCGTGCGGAGCTTGCCGGCCACGTTGAAACAGAGTCCGTGATCGACCACCCACATGCGTCCCTGAGCGTCCTCCAGGATGTGGCCCCCCTTGCGGTCGGCGTTGTTGATGACCTCGTCGAACAAGGCGACGGAAGCGAACTCCTCGAGTCGTTCCTGCACCAGGGCGAAGTAGTGACGTTCGGGGTCGTGCTCCACGAACAGCTGCAACGAGCCTCGTCCCAGAGGCCCTTCGGACCTCAGGACCGTCGGAGGAACGAAGCCCCATCCGGCCGCTTCGCTCACCAGATAGGCCGCAACCTCGCGCGTCGCCAGTGTTCCGGAGGGAAAGTCCCACAACGGCCGTTCCCCACGCGACGGTTTGTAGACTGCGAGCGCTTCGCCCCCCCGGCCGTTGACCTTCGCCAGGAACACGTAGTTGGACGAATATGGCAGGAGGCCGAGGACCTCGATGTCCCCCGTGGCCAAGAGCTCGCAGGCGCGGGCGGTCGCAGGCATGGACCGTTCAGACGGTCAAGTGATGGCCGTTGGAGGCGGGGCATTGGTGGCCGGTCGGGTCCATGGCCAAACCGCAGAGGGGACAGGTTGCGCGTCCTTCACCAACGATTGCGAGCGCGTGCAGAATGAAGGAGCGCACCTGATCGCGTCGCAAGAGAAACCGGACGCTGCTCTCGCTCGGCGGGGCAGGGTCTACATCGGTGACTTGTGTCTCGGGCTCCTCGACCGGTTCCATCAGCACGACAATCCGATCCGCGTCCTCTTCGTAGGACAGGCCCAAGGTTCCCACCCGCCATTCGGGCTCGATCGGAGTGGATAGTGCGAGCGCAGGGTCACGCGCCGGCATGGCATTGCTCACCGGATCGGCTTCGTCCACGAGGACGAGCACATCCCTGAGGCGCTCACCGAGCGCAACGACCTGCTGTTTCTCGACGAGGTAGGTGAGAGTTCCCCACTCGCCGCGCGATTGCATGAAGAACGTTCGTTCGCCCGGCTCGCCCGCGTAGTCGGCGGTGAATACTTCCGGAGTTATCTCCATCTGACTCATGCTCTCCTCTTCTCTCTGCTCTTCTCTCTGCTCTTCGCTCTCGATCCATCGGAGGAAGCCGGCGTCCCTTCGGGGGCAGGCGGCGCCGCCGAGCTGTTCAAGGTAAGCACCATTGGGCCTTGATCCCCGACGCTGATCACGCTTACCGACGCCGGTCCAATGTGGATCCTTTGGAACAGATCTATATGAACCCCGAGGTAGTGCGCTGCGACGAGCCTGATCACGTCGCCGTGGGAAACGAGGCAAACGGTGTGTCGGGGATGCTCCGAACGCAACCGCTCGAGCTCGGTGACGGCTCGCCCTTGCACCTCGCGCAGGCTCTCTCCTTCGGGGAACCGGGCGCCTGAAGGAAAACGCTGGACCGTCGACCACAGCTTGGTGCGGGCAAGGCTCTTCAGGGAGCGATCGGTCCACGTTCCGTACTCGACCTCGCCGATCCCCTTCCGTATCGTCACGTCGAGATCGTGGCGCGCTGCGATGGCCCTCGCAGTCTCGACGGTGCGGAGAATGGGGCTCGAGTAGATCGCCTTGAGCGGCACCGAGGCAAGGCGCTCGGCCACGGCCTCGGCCTGTGCCCGGCCTTCGGAGGTGAGGTGGAGGTTGGGCATCCAGCCCGACAGCTTGTGCCCGGTATGGGCCGTAACTGCGTGGCGGACGAGCACGAAGGTCGTCATGCCAGCACCGTCGCCAAAGCGTCGAGCGCACTGGGGTTCTCGAGCGATGAGAGGTCCCCCGGATCCTGACCCAACACACAGGAGCGCACCACCCGCCGGAGGATCTTGGCCGAGCGGGTCTTGGGAAGCTCGTCCACGAAGCGCACCTGGGCCGGCCGGAAAGCCCTGCCCAGCTCCTCTGCCACGGCGTCCGCGATCTCGGCCGCCAGTGCCTCGCCCGGCGTCACACCCGGCCCGAGGACACAGAAGCACCACACCGCCTCTCCCTTGACCTCATGAGGGACGCCGATTGCGGCGCACTCGATCACCGCAGGGTGCTCAACGGCGGCGGACTCGAATTCGGCCGGGCCGATGCGCTTGCCCGCGACCATCAGCGTGTCGTCGGAGCGGCCGTGGAGGAACCAGAACCCGTCTGCGTCCACCGACGCCCAGTCCCCATGCGCCCACACCCCCGGCCATCGCTGCCAGTAGGCGGCCAGATAGCGTTCGGGATCGCCCCAGAAGCCGCGGGTCATGGACGGCCACGGCTTGGTGCACACGAGCTCGCCGACCCCGCCCCGAACCGGGCGCCCGCCGGGATCAAAGACGTCGATAGCCATGCCCAGCGCCGGCGCGCCGAGCGAGCAGCTCTTCGTGGGGATGACCGGGGCGCCGCTCAAGAAACACGCGCCCACTTCGGTCCCGCCGGAGAGGTTGATGATGGGCAGGCGGTCGCGTCCCACCACATGCGACAACCACATGTACGGAGACGGGTTCCAGGGCTCGCCCGTGGAAGCCAGCACGCGCAGCGAGCTCAGATCGTGGGCGCGCACCGCGTCTTCGCCCGCCGGCATGAGCGAACGGATCAGCGTCGGAGACACGCCCAAAGTGGTGACGCGGTGACGTTCGCACATCGACCACAACCGGCCTGGCCCGGGATGGTTCGGCGCGCCGTCGTACATGAACACGCACGCGCCCACGCAATGGCCGCCGACCATCGCCCAGGGACCCATGATCCAGCCCATGTCGGTGACCCAGTAGAGGACCTCGCCCGGGCCGACGTCCGTCTGGTAGGCAACCTCTTCTGCGATCTTGACCAGGAAGCCGCCGTGGACGTGCACGCTTCCCTTCGGCCGCCCCGTCGTGCCCGAGGTGTAGGCAATCATGAACGGCGTCTCCGGGTCGAGCGCCCGGGCTTCGACTGGTTCGTGGACCGACGGAAAGGCCTCATCCCAGAGGAGCTCACCCTCGCCCCGGGGGCGGCCGGGTTCTCCGGCATGCCGGAGAACGACTGTGTGCCTGACCGCCGGGGCTGCCGCCACCGCGTCGGCCGCCACCCTCGCCATCGGCACCGCCGCTCCCTTCCGGCGATAGCCGTCTGCGGTGAGCAGCACCCGGGCACCCGAGTCCACGAGCCGGGCAGCCACGGCCGGCGCGCCGAAGCCCGAGAAGACCGGCAGGTAGATTGCGCCGATGCAGGCGCAGGCATAGGCCGCCACGACCGCCTCGGGGACCATGGGCATGAAGACCGCAACGACGTCGCCGAGTCCGACGCCGAGGCCCTCGAGGCCCGCCGCGACCCGGGCCACCTCATCCCCGAGATCGGCATAGCTGAGCAGCCGGGTCGCGCCGTCCTCTCCCTCCCAGGCCAGCGCCGGCGTCTGCCCCATCGGCGACGCGGCGTGCCGGAAGACGCAGTTGTGGGCGAGGTTGACCCGGCCCCCCACGAACCACCTGGCCCACTCGGGGCCGCTACTCAGGTCGACCACCTGCTTGTAGGGCTGGTGGAAATGGATGCTGAGATCGTCGATCGCCGCGTCCCAGAACCACTCGGTGTCGTCCTGGGAGCGTCGGACCAGCTCACCGTAATCCCCGATTCCCTGCCGTCGCATGAGGCGCGTGACGTTGGCTCGATCGATGTAGCTGTCGTCGGGCTCCCAAACCGTGTCGGACATCAAGTTCACGCTATCGCGCCGGGCGGCGTTGGCTGGCTCCGTGTGTGGTTCGTCGCGCAAGTAGCGCCTGCACCGAGAGCGTCCCGGCGCGACGAGCCACTAATCGCCGGTCAACAGCCCCATTACGAGGCCGTCGAGGATGTCCTTCTCGGAGGTGAGCACCTCGGGTGTATCGAACGCCTCCATGACCGACAACAGAATCTCGGCCCCGGCGACGATCACGTCGGCGCGCCCGGGCACCAACGCCTTCACCTTCTTGCGTTGCTCGTAGGGCAGAATCGCGAGGCGCCGGGCCAGCCTCCTCACGTCACCGTGGCCCAGGATCGCATGGTGCGTAACATCCGGGTCGTAAACCGCAACGCCTGCAGTGATGGCGGCGAGTTGCGTGATTGTGCCGGCCACCCCGACCATGCGGGTCCCGGCCGGAACCCCCAGGCCCGGCTTCGCCTCGTCGAGGGCGGCCCCCACCTCGGCTCGCAGAGCCTCGAGCTCCATCGGCGCAGGGGGGTCCGAAACGAGGTGCTTCTCGAACATCCGCACCGAGCCGAGATCGAGGGAGACGAGGCGCTCCGGCTCCTCTTGCCCGTGAATCAGCTCGGTGGACCCTCCTCCGATGTCGACGACAAGCACCGGTTGCCCAGGGTCGAGATCGGACACCGCACCGAGGTAGGTGGCGCGCGCTTCCAACTCACCTGACAGAAGCTCGGGCTCGGCGCCGGTCAAAAGCTTGACCGCGTCCACGAACTCGCTGCGGTTGTGGGCGTCCCGCACCGCCGACGTCCCCGTTACGCGCAACCGCTCCACCCCCAGATCACCGCATGCGGCCGCATAGTCGGCAATCGTTGCGAGCGTGCGCTTCAGCGCCTCGGGGGCCAGGATCCGGCGCCGGTCGACGCCCTGCCCCAGGCGGGTGATCACCATCCGGCGATCGATCGAGCGAAAGCCACCCTGCTGCTCCTCGGCAACCAGAAGACGGGTTGAGTTCGTGCCGACGTCAATGGCGGCAACCCTCATGCCGGACCGACGCAGGATGTCCCGCAGTCGGGCCAGCCGGTGGCCGCCAGCGTTGCGGCGCCCGCCGGATTGGGCGGACTCGCAAGCTCATGCGCCAGATGGGCGTGGAGGCACTTGACCCGGTCCTCGCCGCCGCCCGGCGGCGCGCCGGAGTCCTCGATCGGGGCCCGCGCATCCCGGCGCGCCCGATAGCGTCCAATCGCCTCCGCCATCCGTCGTCGCCGTGCGTCGTCGCGCGCGAGCTCGTCGTTGAGCCGGGCCATGTACCCTTCGCCCTCGAGCCGGCTGACCCGACGCGTAAGCACAGGGCAGGTCAGCCAGAAAAGGGTGGGGAACGGCGTGCCGTCCTCGAGCCGGGGGTGGTTTTCGATCACCATCGGCAACCCGAGATGGCAGCGACGCACGACCGCCCACTGACTGCGCAGCGGCCGCCCGATCTGGGCCTCCACGGCGCGGCGGTCGCCTTCCGAATGTCTCAAGTGCTCCATTCGAGGCATCGTAGAGCCGGGGGGCGCCCCTCCGGCGCGCCGGCTATGGGCCGAGGCCTATGAAGCGCAGGAGCCCTCCGACGAAACCCGGCGGCCCCGTCGCCGCGGGGCTCCTGCCGGAGGTTCCGGGGGCCCGGTCCCCATCCTTCTTCGCCTCGGGCGGCGGCACCACGATGTAGCTCCTCTCGCCGGGACGGATGAGGCCCATCTGCTCGCGCGCCTTCGCCTCGAGGTAGTCGGGATCCTTGAGCCGCTCGATCTGGTTCTCGTAGTGTTGCGTCGACGCCTCGAGCCGGCGCAGCGCATCGGCGGCGGCGGCGATCTGCCGGCGCTGCGCCAGAAGCTGACGCGTCGGCCCTATCGCCATCGCCAGGGCGAGGCCGAGAATAAGCAGAAGCACGATCACGCCGGGGCCGATCCCCCAGGACGAGCCCTCCTCGACGGCCGGGCCAGGCCCCCGGCCCCTCCGTCCGAGCGCGTCGGTCTTCAAGTCGCAGCGCTCCTGGGAAACGCCCCGGCGCCGGGATAACGGGCTTCGTCGCCAAGGGCGTGCTCGATGCGCAGAAGCTGGTTGTACTTCGCGGTGCGCTCGCCCCGGGCCGGCGCGCCGGTTTTGATCTGTCCGGCGTCGGTTGCAACGGCGATATCGGCGACCGTTGCGTCTTCGGTATCCCCGGATCTGTGTGAGATAACGGTCGAATAGGACGACCGTTGTGCCAGCGCCACGCAGTCGAGGGTCTCGGTGAGGCTGCCGATCTGGTTGGGCTTGACGAGGATCGAGTTGGCCGCCCCTTCGGCTATGCCGCGCTCGAGCATCTCCGGGTTCGTGACGAAGAGATCATCGCCGACGAGCTGCACGCGCTCCCCGAGCTCCCGGGTCAGCGCGACCCACCCGGCCCAGTCGTCCTCGGCCATGCCGTCCTCTATCGAGACGATCGGATAGCGCTCGACCCAGTCGAGCCAGAAGGCGACCAGCTCTTCACTCGAGAGTGTTCGATCCTCGGACGCGAGCACGTATCCGTCACCCTCCCGGATCTCCGAGGTTGCGGGGTCGAGTGCAATCGAGATGTCGCGCCCCGGCGTGAAGCCGGCCGCCTCGATACCCTCCATCAAAAGGTCCAGCGCGTGCAGGTTGGACCGCACATCGGGGGCAAAGCCGCCTTCGTCCCCCACTCCCGTGGCCAGCCCGTCTTCTTTGAGCACCTTCGCGAGCGCGTGGTAGCAGGTGGCCCCCCATTGGATAGCCTCTGCGTATGAGGCTGCGCCCACCGGCGCGAGCATGAACTCCTGGAAGTCCAGAGAGTTGGCAGCGTGGGCCCCGCCGTTGACCACATTCATCAACGGGACCGGGAGCACGTGGGCGGTGGGGCCGCCGAGATAACGCCACAGTGGAAGCCCAAGGTCGTGGGCAGCTGCGTGGGCTGCGGCGAGCGACACTCCCAAGATCGCGTTGGCGCCGAGCTTGGACTTGTCGTCGGTCCCGTCGAGGTCGACGAGCAACCTGTCGTTGGCGCGTTGGGCGAGTGCATCGGCCCCGAGGAGGGCCGGCTCGATGACATCGGTGATGTTGGCGATCGCTTTCCTGACGCCCTTGCCTCCGTAGCGCCTCCCGCCGTCTCTCAGCTCGAGCGCCTCGCGCGCCCCGGTCGAGGCGCCGGAGGGAACGATCGCCGAGCCGACCGCGCCGGAGTCGAGGACCACTTCGGCCTCGACCGTCGGGTTGCCGCGCGAATCCAGCACCTCGCGGCCCACGACGCCAACGATGACGCTCACCTCGTCTCCTTTCCTGTCTGCCCTGAAGTTAGCAAAGTCGGTGCGGATTTACGGAACCCGGCGGTGTGCACGCGCAGGGCCGCTTCGGGGTCGACTCCGGACGCCCGGCCCACGGCCACGCACCAGAACAGCGCCTCTCCGAGCGAACCAACCTCGACGGGGCGGTCCAGTGCCGCCCGCAACTGCTCGACCGCGTGGCCGGCCTCCGCCGACCAGCCGATGGCTGCTGCCCTTTTCTGGGACTTGGAGGCCGCCAGCAGAGCGGAGAGGTCGCGCCCGATGCCCTCGAATGGATCCGAGCGCCCCTTCTCGGCCGCCTTGATCACTTCCCAGTTGCGGACGACCTCACCGGCGTCGGCGACCTCGGTCACGTCGAATACATGTGGATGCCGGAGAACGAGCTTCGCCTCGAGCGCTGCGAGGACGTCCCCGATGCCGAACCGGCCGTCGTCGAGGGCCAACTGGGAATGGAACACCACCTGCAGGAGCAGATCGCCAAGCTCCTCGGCCAGCTCATCGCCGAGCAGGCCTTCGTCGATCGCCTCGAGGACCTCGTAAGCCTCCTCCTGGAGAAGCACTTCCAGCGAACCGTGGGTCTGCTCCTGATCCCACGGGCATCCGTCGGGGCTCCGCAGACGGGCCATGAGCGCGATCAGACCGGCGAACCCCTCACCTGCTGTGCGCGCGATCGGCGCGCCGTATGCGGCGGTCAGGTTGTCGGGGAAATCCCAGGCGCCGTTCCTCACCTGTGCTCCGGCGCGGGCCAGCTCAACCACACGCGGGGAAGCCGGGTCGGCCACGAGCGCCCAGCAGTCCCGGGTCGCCGAAGGCTCGTCGTCCAACGGCCCCGTGGCCACCCCGGCCGTCTCGAGGCGCATCCGGAGGGGATGTCCCGGCCGCTCGAAAATAACGCGCCGACAGTGGGTCAGGGCGTCCCACTCATCCAGCGTCAGCGACCCTGCGTCACCGGGCCCCAGTGGGACTACGAGCAGGGGCATACGCTGAGGCGGATCGCCCTACTCTTCGGGCGCTTCGGAGCCGGGGACCGACTCGGCCCCGGGATTCACTATCTGCTGGGTGTCGAGGTCGAGCTCGCCGAAGCGCGGGTTGATCTCGACGTCGGCGTCCTCATAGGCCTTTTTCACGAAGCTCATCCAGGCGGCCTCACCTTCGCTGGCGCCCAGCGCCTGCTCGAGCTGGGGTCTTGCTTCCTCGAACGACAGGCTGCGGCGGCCGGTGACGCGAATCACGTGGAATCCAAATTCGGTTTGAACGGGAGCCGACACCTCGCCCATGTCCAGCTTCGCGGCGGCCTCCTCGAACTCCGGCACGAGCTGCCCGGCCGGCAAGAATCCGAGATCACCGCCGTTCTCGGCCGCCGAGGGGTCTTCCGAAAGCTTCTTGGCCAGCTGAGGGAACAGGCTGTCGACCTTGCCGTCCGGCGCCTTCTGAAGTTGCGCCGACAGGTCTTTTGCGGTCGATTCCTTCTTTACGAGGATGTGCTGGTAGTGCGTCTCGTCGAAGGCCGCCGGGTCGGCGGCGTACTCCTCGCGCAGCCTCCCTTCGGTCGGACCCGAGTCTGCGGTCACCTTCTGCTGCAGCTTCTGCTCGATCAGCTGATCGTGGAACAGGTCCTTCACCTCGCCGAGAGTGAAGCCTCGCTCTTCGAGGGCCTTATCGAATGCCTCTTCGCTGGGGAGCTGAGCCTTGACCTGTTCGAGCTGCTGATCGATCTCCTCGTCGGAGACCTCGATGCCCATGTCCTCGGCGACGGGGACCAGCACTGCGCGCCGGGCCAGGCGGGCCAGCGTGACCTGCTCGAACTGCCGGCTGATGGCGTCGGCGCCCTGCTGTTCGACGAGCTGTTTGTATTCAGCGGTCTCCTTGAAGGCTGTGAGCTCCTCCCGGATGTCGTCGGCAGGGATCTTCTCGCCGTTGACCGTTGCGGCGGATTGCTCGAGAGGGTTTCCCCCGCCCCCTCCGCCACCACACGCAGCGCCGGCCATCATGGCCAATGCCAGCAGCGCTCCCAGTAACCGCCTCATGCAGCCGAGACTAACTGCTTCAACAAGCTTGTCGTCCAGCCGACGACCCCCTCTTTGGGAATGCTCTTCTCCGGCACCAGGAGAGTCTGGGTCGCCGGGCGCCACTCGGCCTGGGGAAGGAGCCGTTGCAACCGAACCTGACGTGACTCCTCGAGCTCGACAGGCCGTATACGCAGATTGCCTGCCACGGTCGCAGCCTCCGAGATGCCCGCCGACATCATCAGCGCACGCAGCTCCGCTACCTCCAGAAGCGCCTCGACCGGCCCCGGCAGCGGCGCGCCGTAGCGGTCGGCCAGCTCCGCCTTCACCTCGGCGATATCCTCGTTGGTGCGCGCCGACGCGATCCGGCGATAGGCCTCGAGTCTCAGATTCTCATCGGCCACGTACTTCTTGGGGATGAAGGCATTGAGCGGGAGGTCGATGCGGATCTCGCCGTCCTCGTGCCACGGCTGGCCCTTCGCCTCCTCGACTGCAGACGCCATGAGCTTGACGTAGAGGTCGAAGCCGACCTCGGCTATGTGGCCGTGCTGTTCGGCGCCGAGGAGGTTGCCCGCACCCCTGATCTCGAGGTCGCGCAGCGCGATGCGCCAGCCCGACCCCAGCCCCGTGTGTTCGGCAATCGTCTTGAGCCGCTCGTGCGCGCCCTCGCGCAATGCACGCTCCGGTGGATAGAACAGGTACGCATAGGCGCGCTCGTGGGCGCGCCCAACCCGGCCGCGGAGCTGATACATCTGCGACAGACCGAGGAGGTCGGCGCGCCCCACGACCAGGGTGTTGACGGTTGGGATGTCCAGCCCGGACTCGATGATGGTGGTGCACACCAACACATTCGTTTTTGCATCACCGAAGTCGAGCATCGCCTGTTCCAGCAAATGCTCGTTCATCTGCCCGTGGGCGACGCCAATGCGAGCGTCGGGTACGAGGTCCTGAAGCTTACGTGCTGCATGGTCGATCGTTTCGACGCGATGGTGCACGTAGAAAACCTGTCCGTCCCGCAGCAGCTCGCGCCGAATTGCCGACGCCATGGTCAGCTCGTCCCGCTCACCCACGTACGTGATGATCGGGTGGCGGTCTTCGGGAGGAGTGTCGATGATCGACATGTCCCGGATGCCCGACATCGCCATCTCGAGCGTGCGGGGTATCGGGGTTGCCGTGAGCGTCAAGACATCGACCGAGGCTCGGAGGCGCTTCAGCTTTTCCTTCTGCTCGACGCCGAATCGCTGCTCCTCGTCGACGATGATTAGACCAAGGTCGCCGAACTTGACCTCGGGCTGCAACAGCTTGTGCGTGCCGATGACGATGTCGACCTTGCCATTCGCCAGGTCCGTGGTGACCTTCTTGGCTTCGCCCTGGGACAGAAAGCGCGACAGCATCTCAACCCGGATGGGGAAGTTGCGGACACGCTCGACGAATGTCGCATGGTGCTGCTGTGCCAGGATCGTCGTGGGGACCAGCACGGCGACCTGTTTGCCTGCCTGCACCGCCTTGAACGCCGCTCGCACCGCAATCTCGGTCTTGCCGTAACCGACGTCGCCACACACCAGGCGGTCCATCGGGAGGGGGCGCTCCATATCATCCTTGACCTCGTCCACCGCTCGCAGCTGGTCGGGTGTCTCCTCGTAGGGAAACGCATCTTCGAGCTCGCGTTGCCAGGGCGTGTCGGGGGGATAGGTGTAGCCCTGCGCGTGGAGCCGCTTCGAGTAGAGCTGCACCAGCTCGTTCGCTATCTGACGCGTTTTGCGACGCACACGCGACTTCGCCTTGGACCACTCCGAGGATCCCAACCTGCTCATCCTCGGGGCGTCTCCCCCGATGTATTTCGAGACAAGGTCGACCTGGTCACTGGGAACGTAGAGGCGGTCCTCTCTCGCGTACTCGACGATGAGGTACTCGCGGTGGACGCCGAGCAGCTCGCGCTCGACCATGCCCGCATAACGGCCGATCCCGTGCATCTCGTGAACGACGAGGTCGCCCTCAGCCAGATCGAGCTGTCCCGTCGCCTGTCTGCGACGCGCCTTTATCCGAGCCCGCGCGGCGCCCGAGCGTCTCCCCGTGAGATCCGACTCGGCGACCAACGCAAGGCGGGCCCACGGAAGCACAAACCCCCGCCCCAGCTCGGCCACGACCACCGACGCGCCCGGCTCCGATTCCGCGTCGGGCGCAGTCACGGCCAGAGGCGCGCCGAGCCCTGCTGCGCCGAGATTGGTGCTGAGCCGCTGAGCGGTGGCCTCCATCGAAGCCGCAACCACCGCCCGATAACCGTCCTCGACCAGTCGTTTGAGGCGGTCGACGACCTGCTCGGGATGGCCGGCGGCGCCCGTCCAGGTGTCGGCCGGCAGCACCGCCGAGTCCGGCTCGGCAAAGCTCGAGATGAGCATGAGATGTGCTGCGGGCGCGAGGGTCTCATCCAGGCTCCCGTAATGACGCTCGAGAGTTCCGGAGATCCCCGACCATTCGGCTACCTGGTCCATGATCTCGTCGGCCCGGTCGCGCACCCTCTTCGGCTCGAGGATCACCGCCGGCGACCCGGCGGGCAATAGCGACGCAAGCGGGACGAGACCGTCGGTGATCAGCGGCAGGAGGCGCTCGGCGCCGGGGACCAGGATGCCCTCCGCAAGCTGGGCAAGCGCAGGGTCGTCGTCGGTGGCCATGAGCTCTGCGGCGCGGCCTCTGGTGCGGTCGTCGCCGAGCAGCTCGCGACAGGGGGCGACCGCAACCCGGTCCACCTCGCCCAGCGAGCGCTGCGACGCGAGGGCGAACTGCCGCAGGGAGGTGACCTCGTCACCCCACAGCTCGGCGCGTACAGGTCGCTCCTCCGAAGGAGGGAACACGTCGAGAATGCCGCCGCGCACGGCGAACTCGCCGCGTCGCTCGACCATGTAGTTGCGCTCGTAACCGCCGGCGACAAGCCGCTCGGTGACATCATCCAGCGGTGCTTGGCCCCCCGGGGCGAGCACCATCAGCTCGACCCTGCGCGGCGGCGCCACGAGCTGGGTTGCGCCCTGGGCGCTGGTCACGATGACGAAGCGCTCGCCTCGCTCGAGGCGGGCGAGGACGTGGAGGCGGCGGCCCATGGTTTCGACCGACGGCGACAGCGGCTCCCCGGGAAGCACCTCCCACCCGGGAAAGACCTCGGCACCCGCTTGCCCCAGGAACGCCCGGATGTCACGCGCCAACCCCTCGGCCTCCTCCGAGCGCGCCGTGACCACGAGCAGCGGCCTGTCGGATGAACGCATCAGAGCGGCAAGCAGGAACGGGCGCGCCGGCTCGGCCACCGTGACGTTGCCGCGCGCGTTCAGAAGAGCTGCGATGCGCTCTTCGGGAAGGAGATCAAGAAGGGGAGCCAGAGAAGCCACTTGCAGGAAGTTTAAATGGGCGGGAGCGGCCGCGTGCTCCCGAGCACCCTGTCCGCACGCAGGTGAGAGGAGCACCCCTCCTGGAACGGCACTTAAAGCCTGCGTGCCTGGAAGGAGGGGTGCTCCTCGCAACCCAAGAAGACCGAGCCGAGCCACGCGCCGCTCGGGAGCCCCGCTCCGCACCCAGGTGCTCAGAGCACTCCCTCCGCATGTAGGTGAGAGGAGCACCCCTCCTGGAACGGCACTTAAAGCCTGCGTGCCTGGAAGGAGGGGTGCTCCTCGCAACCCAAGAAGACCGAGCCGATCTGGTGGACAGTGGCGTGGTTAGTGGCTGTTGAAGGTGTTCATTGCGGCTTCGGGGCCGGCTTCGATGATCCGCTCGGTGGCGTCTGCGGCGCGCTCGAGCAGGTCCGGAAGATCCTTGCGCTCGGCCGCGGAGAAGTCGCCGAGGACGTAACCAACTGAGTCACGGTCGGCGCGTGGGCGGGAGATTCCGATCCGGACCCGGTTGAAGTCTGCGCCGGACAGATGCGATACGAGCGACCGGAGGCCGTTGTGCCCCGCGGTGCCGCCCCCCTGTTTCACGCGCACCCCCCCGAAGCGAATGTCGAGCTCGTCGTGGATCACGATCAGCCGTTCGGGCGAGGACTTGTACCACCGGAGCAGGCCCTGAACCGGCCTTCCCGAGTCGTTCATGAGTACGGCGGGGCGCGCCAACACCACGCGTTCCCCTCCCACGGCGCCCTCCCCTACCAGCGCGCCGCTCTTGTGCTTCCTGAGAGAGGCTCCGGCGCGCCGCAGCAGCACCTCGAGCGCCATGGCGCCCGCGTTGTGCCGGTTGCCTGAATAACGATCGCCCGGATTGCCGAGGCCGACGACGACCCAACGCTCGCCGTCCTTCATCTCGCCGCCGGCCGGGGATCGTCCCGGCCCGCCAGGACACCCCGCAGGAGCCTTCGCACAACGCCGGGTACCGAAGGCCCTGCCCCTTCGGACCGGCTACTCGTCGCCCTCCGCAGGGGTGTCGTCGGCATCGTCGGAGACTGTCTCGGCTGCCTGCTCGGCCTGTTCGACATCGGTGGGCTCCTGCTCGATTCCGGCGCCCGCCTCGAGGGCCTCGAGCTCTTCTTCGGACATCGGAGCGGCGACATGGGCAACGACTTCCTCGGGGTCGGTGAGTATCTGGAAGCTCCGGCCCTCGGCAAGCTCCGAGACGCGCAGCGAGTCTCCGACCCCGAGTCCCGAGACGTCGGCGTCGATGGATTCCGGCACCTCTGTCGGAAGGCAGCGGACGTGCGCAGAGAAGGTCGGCTGCTCGAGGATGCCCCCCTCCTTGGCCCCCGTCGCCTCCCCGACGATGTGGATCGGGACCTCGACCTCGACCTCGGTGGTGCGATCCACCTTGACGAAATCGGCGTGGAGGAGAGTGCCGCGCACGGGGTCACGTTGAAGCTCTCGGGTGAGGGCCAGGGTCGTGTCGCCGTCGACCTCGATGTCCAGAAGGACGTTGATACCAGCATCGGTCAAGAGGGCGGTGACGAACTCGCGCCGATCGACCGTGATCGAGAGTGGGTCCATCCCGCGCCCGTAAACGATCGCCGGCACCTTGCCGGCGCTGCGCGCCTGGCGCGACGGGCCCTTGCCGGTCCCTCCTCGTCTCTCCGCCTGCAACCGAACCTCAGCCATAACCCATCTTTCCTCTCGTCACCAAAAAAGCCATGTTATCGCTGGTTTTCTCCATGGAAGAGTTCAGAGACCGACTCCTCCTCGAATACAGCCTTGATCGTCTGGGCGATGGTGGGGGCAATCGACAACACCACCAGCTTGTCGAGTTTCTTTTCGGGAGGCACCGGAAGGGTGTTGGTGACGACAACCTGCTCTATCGGGGCGTTCTTCAAGCGGTCCACTCCGGGCCCCGACAACACCGGGTGAGTTGCAGCGGCAAGCACCTCCGCTGCACCTGCGGCCTTCAGGGACTCGGCGCCGTTCGTGATCGTTCCGGCGGTGTCGATCATGTCGTCGACCATCAGGCAGACTCTGCCCTTCACCTCACCAACCACCCTCAACGTCTCACTTACATTGCGGGCCTCGTGGCGGCGGCGCTTGTGCAGGAAGGCAACCTGGCCGTTCAGGCCGTGGAAGTCACCCAGATACTCGGCCCACTTGTCGGCGAGCCGAACCCCGCCGGCGTCGGGGGACACGATCACGAGATCGTCTTTCAGTGATTCGGCCAGATGGTCGGCCAGGAGAGGCAGCGCCGTCAGGTGGTCGAACGGGGCGTCGAAGAAGCCCTGGATCTGCCCCGTGTGCAGGTCGACGGACAACAGCCTGTCCGCTCCGGCGGCCTTGTAGAAGTCGGCGAGCATCTTCGCCGCGATCGGC
>JACDCD010000096.1 GCA_013694625.1 Actinomycetota bacterium
AATCAGAAACGGTGTCGGGACTGACACTTCTTCCAACTGCCTTCAGTGCCAGCACGGTCTTGTACACGAATCCGCGGAACTCGCCGGGGACCCTCAGCCCCGCAACCGTCCCCGTCTGGCTCCATTCTGCTTCCAGAGCCGCAAGCTGGGGGTTGACCCACCAAGCACGTGGGTCACCGGTGACCTCCGGGTCGCGGAGCGGCACGACGTTCACGTGCGCCGAGCCGGCGCGCCTCCAGTTCGGCGGATCATGATAGTCGGGCTCGTACTGCAGCCGTTTGGCCGGCAACGATTTGAGCTCCTCGGCATCGCTCACCCTCAGCACCAGACGCAGGGTGCGCCCCAGGGCGTCCGGAAGATTGCCGGCGTTTCGATACGCGAGCGCCTCCGGGATCGTGAGTGCAAGCTCTCCGGTCGGTGGAAGTCCGAGATCGGGCGAACGCCAGCGCTTCAACTCCCGCTCGAGATCGGACGTACTCATCAGGTACCAGCCCTCGTGAAGATGCGCATCAGACATGGGTCGGGCCTAACGTTGACCTGGGTCGCGTCCTGAGAAAGCCGGCAAACATGATTGAGATTCCGGCCAGCAGACCCACGGCAAAGACGGTGCCGCGACCGTAGCGGGCAAAACCACTGGCAACCGCCACAACCAAGGTGCCGAGGGCTATGAGGGAGTTGGCCACGGCGAGACGCCGGAGGTGGTCTTCGTTTCGCCGCCCAAGTTTGTACGCGGACCACAATGCGCCTCCCACCACGACATTGAACCCGGAGTACGAATAGGCGCGTGACAGCGCCCTCGAGGACTCGCCTATTACCGCACTCCCCGCAGGAATGCTCGGGATCGCAAGTGCGACTTGGTTCAATGGCGCACCGAACACCTGGATCGCAGCCCACAGCGACGCTCCCGCAACAACGGCTGCCGCCACGTGTCCGGCTGCACGGGGCGCCAATAGATAGATCGATCCAAGTGCCAGCACGGGCACGTTGACTACCGCTCCGAACAGGTAATAGGTGCGAAATACCCCGCTGCTCCATCCCCAGAGCAGACCCCAGGCCGCGGCGCCGGACGCCAGGGCGAACATGGCGAGGGCGACCGCCCAGGCCAGGAGGTTGGGCCGCCGTTTGGCCACCCAATCTCTCGAGAGTGAGAGGGAGAAGACCCCGGCGACCCCGGCGGCGGCAAGAGGAAACGCCCACATTCGGTTCTCGACCTCCCCAGGTCACGGCTCCGTAAGACGGTCCCATGCTCCCACGCGCTCCGGAAGCGGGCATTAGGCTTCTCTGTGGTTCTAATCACAGGGAGGACATCATGGCTCAGAGACCGGAAGATCAGACACCGAATGAGGCGCCGGCAGGGCCCAACGCGGCGAAGCACCCCGACGATTGGGTGACGGGCGACGAGCCGATGACCGGCGCACAGGCCTCTTATCTGCAGACGCTGGCCCAGGAGGGCGGGGACGAATTGGATCTGAGCATGACCAAGGCGCAGGCGTCGAAGCGAATCGAGGAGCTGCAGGCGAAGACTGGCCGGGGCGCTCCCTGAGGGCCGGCCCCGGGCCCCGGGGCACCGCCTGGCGGCCAGCCACCTGGGGCGCTTGCGCCTGCGGCGCGACCTGATGAACGATGCCGGTCATCCCCTCGACCGGCGCGTGCTCATGATGTGGTGGTCCCTTTCGGGGGGAGGAGTCGGCTGCGCGGCCCTGCTGGGCGGAGTGGCGGCTTGGTTCGGGCCCGTGCCGGTGGGTCCCGTTGTAACGCTCGTGCTCCTGGGAATCGTTGCGGCGGCCTTGATTCCGCCCCTGAGGTACCGGCGCTGGCGCTACGGGCTCCGCGAGCGGGACCTGTCGCTGTCCAGAGGCGCCCTGTGGCAGGTTCGCACGTTGATCCCGTTCGACCGTATCCAGTTCGTCGAGTCACGACGGGGGCCGCTCGACCGCCTCTTCGGTCTCAATGTTCTGGTGGTCTACACCGCAGCGGGGCGGGCTGCCCACATCCCGGGCCTCAATCCATCCCAGGCAGAGGCTGTGAGAGAAGAGCTGGCCAAGGTTGCAGGAACCCTCACCGTCTAGCCCTCGGCGCCTCAACCCGGCGGCCGTGGTCGTGTGGTCGCTCGAATCGGGAGTCCGCTATGGGCTGGGCCTCGTTCTTCTTGTTTCCAATTTCGGAGGCGCCTCCCGCTTGTGGATTCTCCCGGCGATTGCAGCAGTAGTGACGCCCTCGGTCGTGCGCTACCTGCGCTTCCGGTACGAGGTAACCGGCGACGCTCTGGTGGTCCAAGGAGGGCTTATGTCTCAGTGGCGGCGGGTCATCCCGCTCCCCCACATCCAGAGCGTGGAGATCGTGCAGAAGCTCAGGCACCGGATGCTCGATGTCGTGGAGCTGCGTGTCGAAGCAGTCGGGGGGAGCGCCACCGAAGCGGCTCTTGTCGCCCTGGATCCGGCCGAGGCAGAGAGGCTTCGCTCGATCCTGCTTCGGCGCGCCGAACGGGGGGCCGGCGAGGCCCATGAAGGACCACCCCTGACACAGCTCCGCCCCCGTGATCTCGTGCTTGCAGGGATTACAGGGGGCCGAGTCGCAGTGATCGCCGCTCTGCTCGGCTACGGCGAGCAGTTCGTCTCCGACGACAGGGTGGCTGCGTTGTTCGAAGGGGTCCGATCGCTCGGCGCCTCGGGTCTGGTGGTGGCGCTGTGGGCAGGGGCGGTGATCCTCTCGATCTCGGTCGCGATCTCTCTGGCTGCGACGGTGCTTGTCTATTGGGACTTCACGGTGCGGCGCGAAGTAGACCGCCTCGTCGTGTCGCGCGGGTTGCTCGAACGTAGACGTGCGATCGTCCCCCTTCGCCGGGTCCAGGCGGTCGAGCTGCACGAGAATCCCGCGCGCCGTGCACTCGGACTTGCAGCCCTGTCCGTCGTGGTCGCGGGGCGGGCGGGCAAAGATCGGGACAAGCAGGAGACGAGCGTTCTTCTTCCCATAGCCCGGCGCGCCGAGGCGCTCAGAGTAGCGGCCGCCGTGCTCGGCGCGCCGGAGTCCGTTGCGGCGACACCGCTACTGCCGTCCCCGGCGAGCTCCCTGGTACACCGATTGACGATCGCCGGGGTGGGAGTTCTCGGCGCAGTAGTTGCGGGAGCCGTCGTCGGAGGAGTCTCGAACTGGGTGGGTGTCCCGGCTGCGCTGGCGGCGGGCCTATGGAGCTTCGCCGGATGGCGGTCGCTCGGCCACACGATTGCCGGGGAGCACGTCATCGTGCGCCGGGGAGCGATGGTGCGCAAGACAACGATCCTCAAGGCGGCAAACATCCAGCATCTGCTGCTGGTGGCCTCGCCGACTCAGCGACCCTTCGGGCTGGCGACGGTGCAACTGCGCATTCCTCAGGCCCATCCAAGAGCGGTCGACCTGGAGTTCCGGCGCGCGGAGACGAGGTTCGCCGAGCTCACGTCGAAGCTGGCGGGTGAGACGACTCCAGGCTAGACATTCCCGCTCTGCTTCGTTGGCGTGGGGCAGCGTCGGCGACGAGGCGCTCTAGGAGGTGGCCTGGGCGCCCGCCTCCGCCAGGGTCTCGAGGATGCCTGCCCCGTAGCGTTCGAGCTTTGTGGGACCCACGCCCGAGATCCGTGCAAGCTCCCGTGTGTTGCGGGGGCGGTTGGTGGCAATGTCCGCGAGAGTTGAATCATGGAACACAACAAAAGCCGGTACTGCGTCAGCTTTGGCGCGGGCCGAGCGCCACCGCTTCAGCGCCCGTAGCTCACAAGAGACCTCTTCCCGGTCGACGCCTCCTTCCGGACGCCGGGGAGCCGGGGAGCCGGCGCCGGCGCCAAGCTCTGCCAAGAACCGGCTAGGGCGCTGCTTGCCCGAGGCAACCCAGCTCAACGACAGGTAACGCTTCGCCCGGGTCATGCCGACATAGAGGAGCCGCCGCTCCTCGGCGATCGCTTCGTCGGTCCGGGCTCGCTTGAAGGGGAGCTCTCCTTGCTCCAGGTGAGGGAGCACCACCGCGTCGAATTCAAGGCCCTTGGCTCGATGATAGGTGAGAAGGTTCACGCCCCGGGCTGGGCCCTGAGGCGAAAAGCGCGCCTCCAACTCGTCTGCGAAATCCGAGACGCTCCTGGTCCCGTCGTCGAACTCGTCGGCCAGCCGGACGAGGCGGCCGAGATCGTTTTGGCGGGTGCTTTCTCTTTCGCCGAGGCCTTCTGTGGCGCCGCCCGTCCATCCTTCGCCTTGTGCTGCCCGCCTCACCTGCACCGCTACGTCTGAGGCGCGCGACCGTTTCAGCTTGGGCATCAGCCGGCGGGCTGCGGGGCGGGCGAGGAAGGCACCGTCGGCGACGTGAAAGGGTATTCCCGCCTCGGTGAGCAGCTCTTCATAGTCCTCCGACCGCCAGTTGACGCGGTACAGAACCGCCATTTCCTCATAGGCGATCCCCTCTCGGTCGTGCAGAGAGCGCAGATGCTGTACAACGAAGCGGTTGGCGGTGTCGGGATCGGCGAAGGGGCACAGAGACGGTGTCGGAGCGGGAGGAAGGACGGAGCGAAGCCTCTTGGGAGCTCCGCCCAGATGGGGCACCAAACGGTTGGCCAATGCGAGGATCTCGGGGCTCGAACGGTAATTGTCCTCCAGTCGAACCACCGTTGTATTGGGAAAGCGTCGCGGCATATCGAGCAGATAGTGCGCGCTGGCCCCGGTGAACGAGTAAATCGATTGATAATCGTCCCCCACAACGCATAGGTCATCTCGTTGACCGAGCCATCGCTCGAGCAGGGATTGCTGGAGTAGGTTGACATCCTGGTACTCGTCGACCGTGAAACTCGCGTACCGCGCCTGGAAACGTTCGCGTGCGTACTCATCCGTGTCGTACATGCGTATTGCAAGCTCGAGTAGGTCTTCGAAGTCGATGTAACCTCTTGCCTCCTTGCGGGACTCGTAGGTGCGCCACACCCCCGCCATGAGATCCGCTGGAATCGGCGGTTCGTGATCGCCGAGCGACTCCAGGTAACCCAGTGGGGTAAGCCTCCGGTTTTTCGCCCACTCGATCTCGGTGGCAAGATCGGCAGCCGGGCGGAAGCGGTAGGGCTTGGGCAACGTGTTTGCAATCTGACGCAATGGCGCTGCCTTCGAGGAGAGAATTTGTCCCGGCGACTCAACTGCAAGGGCATGGAGTTGCGCCAGGGCGGCCGAGTGGAAGGTCTGGGTTCTTACCGGACCGGCGCCCAGCGTGGCAAGTCTGGTTCGCATTTGCGAGGCGGCTTTGTCCGTGAAGGTGACTGCGAGTATGGCCGTCGCCGGAAAGGACCGCTCCCAAACCTGATTGGCGATTCGGCGAGTGATCGCCGTTGTCTTACCAGAGCCCGCTCCGGCCAGAATGCAGACGGGACCTCGCACCGCGGCCACAGCACATCTCTGTTGGCTATTGAGATTCAGCATGATCGTCCGTTCGTCCATGCGGACACTCTACGGTTCCGTGGTGACGAGATGCCGGAGGTCGCACCGCCCAAATCAATTCAGTGGCGGGCGTTAGGGTGAGCCGGGTGGCAGAGACTCCGGCAGGTCTCCCAAACCGCAGACAGAGCCTGAATGGGCAGGACCTCGACGGCAGGCATCTACGGCTCTCGTGGGCTATAGCCCGGCAGCTGTACCGTTGCCCCGGCTGCGGATCCACGATAGAGGTCGGTAACGAGCACGTCGTCGTGGCCTATCCCGGCGACGATCCTCCCTACTACCAGCACTGGCACCGCCGTTGCGCCCTTCCGCTGGTCCGTTCGATGGCGAGCGTGCACCCCATCCCTGCGCCGGATCCCCCACGGGGGACCGCCACCGCCCGCAGGGGCCACTCGAAGAAGTCTCGTCGGAGACGCTAATGCGGTGAAATATCAGGCAGGCGGAGGCTCGTTCAGGATGCGATCGCCGTTACGGATGTTGGCCCTCGCATATCCGCCGGTTGAGTCCTTTGGCTGGCAGTCCACAGCACCCGGCCCGTAAGGGCGGTTCGCACGGTCCCACCAATGAACACCTGGTCCCCCATTGCCTCCAAAGACATTGTTGTAAACGGCGACCCGCGGGCTGTTGAAGGCGGCGATCGCGGCGAGGGTGTTGTCCTGGATGCGGTTGCCTCGAATAGTCATGTCACAACTGATCTCGATGAAGATGCCATAGCGGGTGTTGTCGGTTATGAGATTGTCTTTGAACTTGTCGAAGCGTGCACCCGTGTCGGCGTGCACGCCGTCACAACCATTGTTAATCAGGCGATTGCCGGTTAACGAAACGTTGTTGCCGACCACCATGTGAACTCCACCGCTGTTCCAACAGGGGTTGTCTCCGTGCACCGGCTCAAGATCGAGATTGTTGTCGTGCACGAAATTATTGATCAGATCAACTGAACCACCGCCGACCTGGATGCCGGACTGGCTGTGGTGATGGACGTCCAGGTCGCGGCAGGTGCTGCCCGCCCGGCAACGCACCCCAACGACGGCACCGGCCACTTCGAAACCATCGAGCCTGCCTCCCTGCCCCGAAGTCAACTCGCCCTCAACGCGCACTCCAGGAGCCGCATACCAGCGGGCGCGATCCGGCTGGGTCAGGTCGCCGGCATAGGTGCCGGATTCGAACCACAGTGCCTCTGCCGTGGATCCGGCCGCCTGCTGATAACTGTAGACCACGTCGCCCCTGTATTCACAGGAGAAGACCTTCTCCGAGAAGCAGACGTCGGTTCCCGGCCCAGCGTAGGCCGCATCGTCTCCGGCGCCACCCACCAGCACATCATCTGCGGGACCACCGAACATGGCGTCATCACCATCTTGGCCCATGATTCGATCGTTGCCCCTATTGCCCTTCAGGCGATCGGTTCCTTTTCCTCCACAAACCAGATCGGAGTCCCTATTGCCCCTGACCTTGTCGCTCCGGGCATGCGCTTGTACCACATCCCGGTGGGGCTGTCCTGAAATGGTATCCGGACGGCGTGTGCCAACGAAGGTGGCTCTCACACCGGAACACTTGGCGGCGGCCGCGTCGGCCGCTGGTGCGTTGAGAGCCAGGATAGTTGCGGCTGCTCCGACGAAGCCTAGGAAAAGGGCGCAGACCGGTCTTCTGACCGGTCTGCCCATAACGCTTGAGCCCCCCGCTTGCATCAATAGTCCCCCGAACGAACTGTCTCTTTACATCTAGGAGTCTAAAGGACTGATGTCAATATGTAGGGGAATGCTCATAGACTACTTACCTATTGGCCATCCCCCTCCTCTTCTCGAGGAGGGGGATTGGCTCCTTACGGCTGGTTGATGACCGTGTCCCCGTTCAGAGCGTTGCCGCTCTGGCTGCCACCGCTTCCAGTTTTCGGAGAGCAGTCCGCAGCGCCGGGAGCGTAGTTTCGGACCGGACGGTCGATCCATTCGATGCCCACACCGTTGCCCCCGAAGGTGTTGTTGATGACATGCACCCTCGGGCTGTTGCCGATATAGACACCGGCGCTGTTGTTGTTCTGGATGGTGTTGCCTTCGACCACCTGGTCACAGCTCGTCTCGATGAAGACACCGAAGCGAGTATTGTCTTCCGACACGTTGTTACGGAAGCTGCCAAATCGCATTCCGATATCTGCGTGGACGCCATCACAGCCGTTATGAATCAAGCGGTTGCCCTCGACCACCACGTTGTTGCCGACGACCATGTGGACTCCGCCGCTGCTCCAGCATGGATTGCCCCGGACGACGGGGTTCAGGTCCAGGTTGTTCTCATGCACATAGTTGTTGAGGAGCTTGACTCCGTCTGACCCAACGTGAATGCCCGATTGGCTGTTGTTGTGCACATCGAGGTTCTGGCAGACGCCACGACACACGACGCCGACCTCACCACCCGATACCTCGAAACCACTCAGCACCGACCCTTCGCCCGAGACGATCTCGCCCCTGATGTGCGTCCCAGGACTTGCGTACCAGCTGCTGCCGGCCGGTTGCTCGAATCGGCCGCTGTAGGTGCCGGCTTTGAAGAGAACCGTGCCGGAGCCCGCTGTGATCGCTTCCTCGACACTGGACACCACCCGTGCGCCGGCCAATGCTCCAGTTCGCGTTTGACCAGCCGGTCCTACCTTCGCTTGCACCGACGTCATTGTTGCAAGTAGCGAGATCATGCATACCAGAGCGATCGCAGCTCGCCGGGCGGCATCGGAGCGCTCCAAGCTGTTTGATCGCGCGCTCCGATCGTGTTGTCCTCTGCTCACGTTTTCCCCAATCTCATGCCGTGATCGACATGCCTCGATGAGCTCATCTCAGCCTGATCCGACACAACGAATCCCGGTGTCACTTAATGGTTCCAGACGAACACAATCCGCGTCCCGCCCCGAGTGTCACATCACAACCGTAGATGACGTTAAGCCGGGTACCGTAGCCATGAATGCTCGGGCCGTCCATAGAAAACGACAGAAACAATGAGCAAAGTTTTTGCCTGCGAGTCACAAAAAGTGGGCGCTTTTTTTGCGAATCGCTCGTGTGAGGTTCAAAAGGGCAATGTCCGGTTGTCGCAACCAGGAGCCTTCAGGTTGACCGAACGCGGCCGCGCCGCAGCGCTGCACTTACTCCAGGGGTGAGAGCACGAAGAGATTCCTGGTCGTCCGTTCACCTGAGTCGACGGCCACCAACGGCGTGCGATCATCAGTTACAACCAGACCTTCGGGCTGCTCGAGCTCGGAGGGCAACTTCCAGAGGGACGCGATCTCGAGATGCTCTTGTTTTGGATCCAGAGTTCTCTCGAGCTGAGCGATACAGGCTGACTCATCACTGAGCAGGTAGAGACCTTCATCGGGGCCGACCGCAACGTCACTGATGTCCTTTAACGTGTCGCCGGCGGAGCTCGACAGGCGCCAAACCGTAAGCAGGTTGAACTCCATGCGTGGCGCCTGCGGGAGGGGGAACTCGTCGGAGGTGGCAAAGAGCAGATCGGGCGTGAGCCCCTCAGGCCGTTCCTCGCTGGGCCCATACTCCATCAGCACCGGAGGGTCCTTTTCCTTGGCGACCAGGATGTGTCCGTTTCGAAGCAACACCAGTCCTTCGCCCTGAGAGTTCGGTGACGTCCCCAGCCCGAAATCGTCACCCTCAGGGGTCGTGTTGGCGAGCTCGATGCGGCTCACGAGATCGTCCATCTGTGGGTTCAGGACGAAGACAACGGCCGGGTCCTCCTGGAGAACGAACACCCTCCCGCTGGCATCTCCGTCGGCGGCCTCCCACTGGGACCCCTGGGTGGGCTCACCCTCGGCGAGGACGTGTTCGAGTCGTAGCCGGTCGAAATGGCGAGGCGTCACGCCGGCCTCGAGGTCGGCAATCACGATGGTGAAATCGTCGTCCCCGACCGCCAGCATCTGCAACCCCCGCCCATCGGGGTGATGTCGCTGCCCGAGGCCAGAGATCTCGAGGAGATCAACATCGGCGGTGTCCTTCACGGTGAGTTGCTGTGGTGGCACGGTTCCTCCGATCAATGGCAGCTTCAGATCATGCTCCGTTTGTTCTCCCGAAACGGGAGAAATACACATCGGTCACGCATTCGATGAGATGTAGCAAGATATGGGTAAATCAGCTCCGATCGGATCACGCTGGGCCGATTTGGGTAATCCAAGCTCCATTCGGACACGCCGAGCCGATTACATTCTGCCTAGAGCGCGCGAGCGACGGAGGCCGCAGGGTCGCCGGGAAGGAAGAGCATGACCCTCGAAATCCTACTGGCAGGCCCCATCCTGCGCCGGGCCGACCTGGGACGTGTGAGCATCTGGCTGGTCACGTCCGGACCTGCGTCGGTCGAAGCGGACATCTTCGCCTTCGAGGCGGCCGGGAGTCCAGACGATTCCGGGTTGAAGAAGGTTGGGTCGGGAAGCGCCGAGACGGCGCAGCTAGGTCCGCGCCTTTTCATACACCTGGTCAATGTCATCCCCGACACGAGATCCTTCCCGGTGGACAGACTGCTTGCGTATGACCTTGCCGTAGAGGCAGAGGGCAGCGCGTCGAAGAACCTCCGCGATCTGGGACTGGTGGGTGGCGCCGACAGTGTGGCGTACGGCGACCTTCCTCTCCCGACCTTCTTCATTCGCAGCGAGACGCCTACGCTGCATGTCTTGCACGGATCCTGCCGGCTGCTTCACGGTAAGGGGGAGGACTCACTGGTCGCTGCGGACGAAATCATTGCTCGCTATGCACGTGAGCCTCTCGAACGTCCCAGCTCCCTGTTCCTAACCGGCGATCAGATCTACGCCGATGAGGTGGCCGGGCCGCTCATGGCACACGTCAACCGATTAGGGACCGATCTCATGGGCGAAGGGGATTCCATGTCCGTTCCTGGCGTGCCAAATCTGTCCGAGATCCCGATCTACGGCCGGCAGGAGATCGCCTCGGAAAAAGCAAAGTTCACTTCTGACAAGGCCGCCAATCACCTAATGAGCTTCGGGGAGTTTGCGGCTATGAACCTCGTCGCCTGGAACGAAGCGAATTGGCCCAAGCATTGGTCGGAGGTATCAGAAGCCGTTACGGGCAAAGACGGGGGCCGGATTGTGACCCTCAGAACCCGAAGAAAGTACGACGTCGAGATCGAAGATCTCGAACGGGCACGAGCTGCCCTTCCGCGGGTGCGGCGGGTGCTGGCCAACACACCCACATACATGATCTGTGATGATCACGATGTCACAGACGACTGGAACTTGACCGCCAAATGGCGGGAGCAGGTTAGGAACAGCGCTACCGGGCGACGCATCGTCTCAAACGCAATCGCAACCTTCTGGGCTTTCCAAGCTTGGGGTAATGATCCCGATGCATTCGACGAGTCCTTCAAGAGCACCGTCACGGGCTTCTTGACCGGAGATAAGTCAATCACCGGCGCCTCGTTCGATTCCACCATGTGGGCGTTCGATCGCTGGAGCTATTGCGCCCCGACGGAACCTCCCACCATCGTGCTCGATACGCGCACCCAGCGATCGTTCGAGAGCCCCGAGGGAGCGGCGCGCCTCATAGGTGGCGGAATGGAACGGATCGTCGAGCTCTGTCGTCAGTGCAACTATAAACCCGGTCGTCCTCTCATCCTCGTCTCGGCCGTACCCGCGTTCGGCCTCGAGTTGCAGGAACGGCGGCAGAAGTTCCTGGTAGACAAACTGGGCCCTTACGAGATTGACTTCGAGGCTTGGCACTCCAACCTCGCAGGAATGATCGAGTTCATGCAACTTCTCATAGAAAGGCTGGGGGTGCGCGAGTGCGTCGTACTTTCCGGCGACGTTCACTACGGGCTCAACTCACGTGCCACATTCTCCATCGGTGACAACACACTCAACGTCTGCCAGCTGGTCAGCAGTAGTCAGAAGCACAGCGGAAAGCTCAGCAAAAAGGCATTGAACCTCCTTGGCCGGCTCGTGAGCAAGAATCATGAACGCGTCGGCTGGGCGTCCTCTCCCGAACGCAATAACTCGAACGGCCTAAAAGGCCGCGTGATAGCCAAGTCGGCGAACACAGACGAGTGGTCCGATGACTCTCCCGTATTCCTTGCGCCCCACCGAGTACGCCAACTCGGGATCCTGACGCCACCCGACTACCGCGAGACGCGCAACTATGTGCCCACGGCAGGTCCCCAATCCTCGATGGTCGTCGGAGAGAACAACATCGGGCTTGTTTCGATACGCGGCGACGAGGTCACGCATCGGCTACTGAGTCGAAGCAAGGATCAAACGTGCGAGCACCGCGCCAAGATGCGGCTCCGTGGGTGAACCTCAGGAATGGGCCCGGGCGACCTGCGCCCGGGAATCTTTGCGCCTCGAGGCATCCCAAGTGAGAGCAACTACCGTAGCCGCGGAAAACACCACACTGATGCCTCCCCATCCCCAAGTGTATGCACCCGTTCGATCGACCGAGTAGCCGAAGAGGATCGGGCTGACAACGAAACCAGCATAGAAGCCAGAAAGCACAAGACCGGAGGCTATCCCCGCTGCATCGCTTTCGACCTCGGACACGATGGCGAGCATCCCCACTGCATTCCATGTTACCGCCGTAGCACCGAAAAGCACCGCGGCCACCCAGAGAAGCCAGGGGCCTGTGCCGGATGCTGCAATTAGCAACAAGCTGGCAACCGCCGAACCAAGCCCCATCACCGCCAACGGCATGGAGAACTGCCCGATGCGTTCAGTGCCCCAACCCCATGCCACGCGTGACGCAATGCCCACGAGTCCGATGGTTGCGGCAATGGCTCCCGCTGTATTGACTGACAGTCCCACCCCCTCCTGCGCGTAGAGTGGAATCCACGCCCCTATAGCGGCGACACCGGCGCCCATCAGCGCGGCGTAGGCCGTCATCCACCACACCGTCGAGGTCAACGTCATACGCTCTGTGCCTGATCTTGGATCCTCCAGCGTGCCGGAATCGCGGGGGATCAGCAAGAAAACCGACGCGATGGCAGCCGCCGGGACTCCTATCGTCACGGCCATCGCCAGCCGCCACCCCAGCGCAACTGCTGTGGCGGGCAATAGCGCCCCTGTAAAGAACGCGCCGAACTGCACACCCGCTTGCTTTATTCCGACGATCCAACCGCGCTCTCCAGGCGCTGTGTGAGCCGCTATCAACTTGTTGGTTGTCGGATTGCATGCAGCCAGGGCTCCACCGGCAAGAGCAGCTCCGAAGAGCATCGCTCCAAACGACGGCGCCAAAGCCATACCGAGTGTGGAAACGATCACGAGTCCGAGCATGCCTACGAACATCTTGCGCCCACCCACTCGATCCACCAGATGGCCGGCCGGCAACGATCCCAATCCCCCAACCACGAAGGCGACGGTTGTCAACAGACCTAGGCGGGAACGGCTGACCGCGAACTCATCGAGAAGAAAGGGGGCCAGGTTGCCGAAAAAGAACTGCACGAAGGTGCTGGCAGCCATTCCTGCCGCCAAGGTTGTGGCGAATCCAGCTCGCCACAAGGGCGATTGCTGATCTTCGCTTTCTACAGGGGTCGTCAGTCGAGGTCCATCCAGGCAAGGAACTCCTTGAGAAGCTGCTCGTCGCCAAAAACCTCGACGTCCTTAGGGGGCACACGCCGCCACAGCAGCAGCAGCAAGTCCGACGCCGGAGCCCTCACCGCAACCGACCCCTTGGCATGCGACCGCTCGACTGCAATCCCCTCGGACCTGCAGTAAAGAACCCACTCGCCCTCACCGTCGGTCTGATGAAGGTGGATACTCTCGCCCGGACGATTGAAGGGTCGTTCCTCCCCGGGCAGCCACATGTCCAGGAATTCGTCGACACCGTCGGTTGCGATTCCCGCTTCGACAGGGCTGGGGTCACCGGCCGCCGATTCGGCGTCCCAGCGGTGCACCGCAGTCTCTTGCGCCATGCGGCGGCACACGAAGGCAACGTCTTTCTGTTGTGCCCAAGTCCAGACCGGTTCGTCGGGATCTGCGACGGTCAACGTCGTGACGAGTTGTTCGGCGGCGGAGCAAAACCAATCCACGGCGACATCCCGCTCCGGCACATCGATCTCGGATGCATCCTTGTAGCTTTGAAGACGGCGCTCGACGACCTGGTTCCAGAAACGATGGACTTCGCCTGTATGGAGGACAAGGTCGAGCGCGTCCCATCCGGGGCACGACGCGACTTGGGCGCCGGGAGCGCGCTCGGCGGCGGTGGCCAGCGCACGGCTCTCCCGTGCAATGGCATCGATGTATTCGCTGGGCTCCAGATGCTCACCTCCTACGAATCCGGCATCGGATGCCGGGTTGGGCCAAGTCGAGCCATTCTCACCCAGAATTGACGCTCCCTGCGCTCATCTGTTTCGGGCTCGCCACCCTCATGTGCGATGACATCGAAGCTACGTTCGAGAAACCGCGCAGCAATGGAGTGGGCATTCGAGGCGACCCCACTGGACCACCTAAATCGTGACAGGCCCGCAAGGAACCAACCCCGTCAGCCGAGTGTCGTCCTGCCGTCATCATGCACTGTCCAGCCGGGGTTGTGCGCCACTTCCCAGGGGTGGCCATCAGGGTCGATGAAGACCCCCGAGTAACCACCCCAAAACGTTGCGGCGCCCGGGCGGGGAATGCTTGCTCCGGCTGCGCGAGCCTCGTCGAGCACCGCATCGACCTCCTCCGGAGATTGGACGTTGCACGCCAGGGTCACACCTCCCCAGCCGCCCGAGTCCTCGACGCCGCTGTCCTGTTCGAGTTTGGTCCGATCCCATAGCGCAACGATTAAGCCAGCCATTTGGAAGAAGACGACGTGGTCGTTCTCGTCGTCGACTCCTCCATCGACGCGCCAACCGAGCGCCTCGTAGAATGCCTGCGCACGATCCACGTCATTGACCCCAAGGGTGATTAGGCTCACCCGTTGCTCCATCTTTACTCCTTCGCTCGGTCTGATTTCAGTTGGAACGATCGAGAGGACAGGCAGGATTCCCTAAAGGGGGTGGGATACGGCCAGCGGCGGGCCCACCACATCCATGCCCTCCTCGCGACCGATGCTGCGGAATCCGCTTTCAAAGTCGGCGTCCTCTGGAAGTGAGGCGAAGCGCTCGAAGAACGCCTCCATCCCCGCGGGGGTGAACATCACCAGGATGCAGCCCGGCAGCGCGCCGATGTTTTGGAAGCAATGTCTCGTGCCACTGGGAACTAGGATGATCGAGCGCGCCGGGGCGAGGCTGACGTTCTCTTCGAGCCGGAAGCGAAACTCCCCCTCGATGATGTACAGGACTTCGTCCTCCCTGGCGTGGGTGTGCAACGGCGGGCCTTCGAGGGGAGCGACGGTACTTTCGAACACGCTCATCGAGCCGTTTGTCTGCTCGCCACGCACCTTGATGGTCAGCGGGCCGCCCACGGGATTTTGGACAGTGGTCCCCCCTCCGGGGCCAAGAACCACAGACTCTGCCATGCCGGACATCGCTTCATGTTCGCACATGGGTACAGCACTGTAGCCTGTCGGCTGTCGAAATGGCTTCCTCGATTGCCTCCAAGCCTTGCCTGGCGCCAACCCCACCAGCTGGTTGCACCGGCGCCGCATAATCGGCCAACAACGACGGCGGTGAGGCAGAATCGGAGTCGTGATCAGGTCGGCTCGGAAAGACGATGTATCCCATCTTCTGGCGATCTATGCCCCCTACGTTCGAGAGACTGTGATCTCGTTCGAAGCCCAACCTCCAAGCGAAGAGGAGTTTGCTTCGCGAATCCTGGAAAGCCACGTATCGTTTGTCTACGAGGAAGCTGGCACGACGCAGGGATTCGTCTATGCGGCGCAGTTCAATCCCCGCGCTGCTTACCAGTGGTCCGCGGAGGTATCCGTCTACCTCGCTGAGACGGCGAAAGGCCAGGGCATCGGCCGCCAACTGCTCGGTGCTCTGCTCGCCGGACTGCGAACAAGAGGACTCGTGAACGCCTTCGGTGGTATCGCCCTGCCGAATCCATCAAGCGTTCGTCTCTTCGAATCGTTCGGCTTTGAGCAAATCGCTCTGCAGAAAAAGGTCGGGTACAAACTGGGTGCGTGGCATGACGTCGGCTGGTGGCAGCTCCAGCTTTGTGAACCACCCATCCCCCCGCCGAATCTATTCACACAACACAAGTAGACGCCCCTGCTGCACCCGGGGCGTCTTGGGCGTGCCCGACCTTTGTGCGATCCCGCTTTCCTGCGGCAGAGGACACAGCCGAAGGCCGTTCTCGGCGACCTATCGCCATGTCCCGCTTCGGAAGAACCCATCGTTGACGTCCTGCAACCCGCCCGAGTGGTGCCGCGTCAGCCCTCGGCCGGAGCGTAGGTGGCGAGGATTGCGCCCGTAGTGGTCACCTGGCCGTCGACCAGCCGCAGCGGTCTGAGCGCACCGTCATTGCGGAAGATGCGCTTCCCGCCGCCCACGACGATCGGATCGATCATCACCCGGAACTCGTCGACCAGGTCGTGCTCGATCAGAGTCTGTACCAACCTCGTGCTGCCGATGACATACAGGTCGTCGCCGTCCTCCTGTTTCAGAGCGACCACGGCCTCGGGAACATCTCCTTGCAGCACCGAGGATCTCCGCCAGGCAAGAGGCTCGGTGAGCGTCGTCGATGCCACGTACTTCGGCTTCGTGTTCAAAGGCTGGGCAATCACCTGCTCCTCTTCAGGAGCGTTCGGCCAGTGACCCGCGAAGCTCTCATAGGTCCGGCGGCCGAGAAGGAAGCGCCAGCCTGAATCAGGTTCTGGACAACCCATGTTCGGGAGATGTCGTCGACGTAGCGGAGGTGCCAGCCCCCGTGCTCGAAATCGCCGGTCGTGTCCTCATCGGGCGCGCCGGGGGCCTGCACAACGCCGTCGAGGCTCATCCACTCAACTACGATCACCTTTCGCACTCAGTCTCCTTCGGGTCACTCGATCGTTCCAAGAGTCAAGACCCTTGGGCCCGCCCTCCAATTGAGTCTTGCGGCGTCATCGCCTCACTTGTGCCGTGCCTCGATCTCCTGAATTCGCGCCTTGACGAATTTCTCAACGAGCGGGGTGGGCAGAGCATTGTCGGCCGAAAACCGGATTGTTCCTTTAGAAGTCTCGTAAGATGCCAGTTCTTTCTTGTGAGCTTCTATCAGGCGCCCGCTATAAGGAAAGAAACTGCAGTGGTTCTTGAATGCCGCGAACCCCACAAGCGGTCGTCCCCGATACTTGAAGGTCGGCATCTGGTAACTGATCGTCTCGGTCGTGTCGGGCGCGGCCGCCTTGATCGTTTTGCGGAGATTCTCCAGGGCCGCCCGCGCCTCCTCCGGAACCCCTGATAGATAATCCTCGACCGTGCTTGGTGCGGTCACCCTGTCCCCCCTTTCTGTCGGCAATGTCAATTGTCTCATCATCTTCGCTGGACCCTACGGAGTCGTTCGGTGGACGGCGTTACGACTCTAAGAACGACTTGAGTTCGGCCAGTCGCTTCTTCCACATGGCTTTAGTCGTTGTGGCCTCGTCAGCATCCGGCAGCCGTTCATGTGCCACCGCGACCGTCGACTTCGATGGCCCTTTGTCGATGAAACCGACGTTCACCCGTGTCGCCCCATCCTCCCAAATGAAGCGCGCCGAGCGGTCCGGCTGCGAGGCCCGCAGCGACATCCTCCCGTCCGTGAGCCACTTCTTGCGCTTGCGTGCGTTTATGAATGCGTCGAAGAGCAACTCGACCGGCACGGCCGCGGTCTTGCTTGCGCTCACTTCAAACGTGCCGTCACGGCGCACGCCGGGGGCGCGTAGCCCGCGCGCCTGCTCGTACTCGACGATGAGCTTCTGAGCCCACCATCTGCTGACGTCGTGCTCGCCTATGAGCCAGTCGGAGATCTCCCGGTACGGACGGCCCGGCGCACCCCATGCGTCGAGTAGCGCGAACCACCCGTCCCGATCTCGCCCCGTCGCGCGCCGTGCACCATCGCCCTGTCCCATTTACAACACCTCCTCCCGAAGAACAAAAAGGTCGTCCATATAGACGAGACCCTGGTGCAAAACTCATCGGCTCACCCGGAGCCGAATGGGTCAAGCGTCGAACAGCCTTTTCCTTGGGCAATGAAGCCAAGACCGGACACGCGGATTGAGGCAGCGCTGCAGTCCCATCCGATTCCAATGAGTGGGAGTAGGCATACAAAAGAGGAGGCGACTCCGGCAGGGGGGTCCATGGGTAGGCTGAGTGCCCCCAACGCGTCACCGGGTTTGGACCAGGCGATGTAACCGGGCTGCCCTGTCATCGAGGGCATTCGGCGAATGTACGAAGAGATGCGACTCGCGGGTCTCTCTGACCCGCTCCACCGCCAGACCGGTGAGAGTGTTCGCTTGACGTTGCTGGCCACTCCCATCGACAGGGAGCTAGGAGCGCGACTCCCGTCTGGCTCTAAAGCGATCCTAGGTCTGCTCCGAGAAGCCGGTCCTTGAGCACGGGCGACCTCGTGGGAGGCAACGGGCATGTCGAGACCGTCGGTGCTTCGTCGGATGAACACTCTCCGGGATGCGGGGCTGGTTGAGTGGACCGGGAAGGCGTCAAGGACCCGCGAGCCCGATGGCAGCTAAGAGGACACTAAGGGCATTAACACTTCCGGAACTAGGCTCCGACCTGCATGTTTGCCCCAGCTCTTACACGAAGCGAGCGCGTCGGCCCTGGTCAAACCCCCTAGCGGAGGCGGACGGGAATCGAACCCGCCCACCGAATCGCTTCGGCGCACCGGTTTTGAAG
>JACDCD010000117.1 GCA_013694625.1 Actinomycetota bacterium
GCCCGCCGGACGCCCCGAGGTCGGCCCCCTTGATTGTGTCGAGCAGATAGCGGCCGGCCCCATAGGACGACCGACCGGAGGTGGCATCCCGGAAGGGGAGCAACAGGCCACCCCCGTAGCCGTCCAACCAATAGATTTCGAGGCTCAGGCTGCGACCCGCGAGGTCGAACAGTGCAGAGGCGAAATGGGTGAAGCCAAAGGTCTGGTCGCCGCTGGTGGTGATGTCGTAGTGGCGCCCCTCAACGACCTGGGTTTCTGCGAGCACGCGCAGCGCCGGGTTGTAGTCCAGGTACTCGAGCGTGACAACGGAGCGCCTGGCCGGGGGGACGGGCGATTGCGGATGTTGCGAGAAGAGGGCAGCCCTCTGTTGGCGCCACAGGTTCCACGCGTCGGCCGGGTTCTCGTGCCCGCGTACCATGGCGTAAAGGGCGAACATCGACCGCTTCCAGTCGAGAAGCTGGAACAGATCGCCGGGGGGAGCCGTTGTCGGAGAGGTCATGTGCGCGCAGCAGGATAGCAAGAGGGTGGGCCCAAGTGGATGCCATTCAAACCTGCTCCCCGAGTTGCAGGCCTTGGGGGATGTTCTGTGAGAGAAGCGCTCCTTGGCACAATGGTTTCACGAATGTTCCTCTGAGGGCTCCAACCCGTTAAGGATCGTTGGAGACCCCTTCCAGGCCCTACAAGATGGCTCCTCGGAGACGTGCGCCTGTTGGATGGTAGAGCCGTGTCCCGCCGGACTCACGCTCGACGGAGAGTCTCCAGGGTCTCCAGCAGCCGATCTGCGTATAGCTCGGCTGAGCGCCGAACCCCCTCGTTTGTAACAATGAAGGACCAATATCCAAGCAAGGTTTAGTGCGATGGCCACCGATGATCCCCATCTCGCGAGATCACCCTCTCGAGTATCAAGATTCCCAGGCTTACCAACAATGCGGCAATCGCCACGCCCATCGCAACCGGCCGTAGACCCAGAGAGTTATGGCGATAGCCATATTCGGCGTTTTCGTCGAACACCAATCTGAAGCGTCGCCTGTCCCGCGTCAGGTCTCTGAGCGCTGCGATGACCTCCTCATAACGACGATCAGCATCTTCGGGATCATCCTCTTCTTCTTCCGGGTCGGGATGGTGTCGGCGAGAACCGCACCGATCCGACCATGGAGTCGCTCCACAACGCGCCCATCAGGAGCACCCCGCCATCGGAGACGCCGAAGCGTCGGGTTCCCTCCCCATCCCCGCCATAACCCAGCCTGCAACGCGCGGCCACGATCCCGGACGATGCCGCACACAGCAGGAGAGCGCCGGTGACGATGCCACCCGCCTGCAATACCTCATCGGTTTCGGTGACGGAGACTCCCATAAGGATAAGTGCGGGAAGCGACGCGAGAACAGCGGGCGCGAAACGCGCTCTCAGGGTATAGACGTCGAGCGTCGTCGGTCTCCTTCAGCCGATTTGTTTCCCGCGGACCGTCTGGCGACACCATTACGCTGTCTAGTCCTCGCCACAGGGCAAGGTTCCAATGTACTTACCATAGGTGGTATTCGGCATGCACTCCTGCTGGAGGAAATCCACCGAGTAGTACTGGTTGGCTATGTATACGTGAGCCACTCCGGCGGCACACTCAAGGACGATGTCACCTGCAGAGCTCTGCCTTAGCTTGTTGTATCCAGAATAGTCGTCCAAATCTTCGGCCGGCCCTTCACCGATGACAACCATCCCTGGGTTTGCAGCCAGATAGAGCACTCGCAGCCGCTCGGGCTTCGGCGGATCGATGACCCGGATCTCGTGAACGTATCGAACCGTTGGCTAGCTGAGGCGTGCGATTTCCTGTGCGTGGCGCTTCTTCGATTGACGTCGGCGCTCGTCCTCCCGATCGCGCCGACGCTGTGCCTCCCTTGTGGCGGCCTTGAGTGCCTTCACCTTGGTTGCCTGCTTGGCGCTGTTGTCGGCGAGCTTCTTTCCCGCGTCCGCGGCCCTCTTTTCCTGGTCAATCGCCTTCTTTTCGAGGCCCTCCGCATCGCGAAGGTAGCTTCGAACAATCGACGAGGATGAGGTCCGAGTGGCGCGCGCTTGTTGTCGCGAGCCGAAGCCCTCGCCTTCGCCGCCTGCCCCTGGGCGCCGCTTACCTTCTTTCTCAGGTCGGCCACATCTTTCTTCAGCCGAGCGATCTCGTTCTGGAGAGGTGCTCAACGGAAGCCACCTTGCTATCCCTTCGTTTCGGTCGTGATGCTCGTCACCGCGGCGGCGGTCCTGCTACGAACGAGTCGGGGTCGTACAGCGGCGACTTGCGCTGATCGGTCCACGCCTTGAGGGCGGCGACCCGTCGCACGAGGTCGTGGTCGAAGGGTCGCTCCGACCACAGGAAGAGGTCGTAGACGTCCTTAGCGGAGCCCCCGCGCCGGCGGTTACACGCCATGATTTTCTCCCCGACCATCTCGTACGGATTGAGGCCGTGGAGCAGCGGCGGCGCGAACTCCACGTGCCGGTGGTAGGGCTGATCGACCAGCGGCAGATCGACAGGGTGCAAGATCGGGTCGAGTCGGTAACTGATTTGCAGTTCGAAGGCTCCCGTGCCGTTCTCGTGCTGGTATGCGACGTGACCACTGAAGTTTTCGTCCTGCGAGTAACGGAAGGTCGGGATGGAGAACGCGATACCGTGGAAGGGATTGTGTTCCGTGAACGCCGCCTCGATCTCGGCTTCGAAGCCATTCTCGTGGGCCGCGTCCATGTCGATGTCCTGCGAGAAGCGTCCAGTCTGTCCGAAGATGCATTTGCGCAACGCAGTTCCACCTTTAAACAGCAGCGGGCCGGGATCGCCGCCGCCCTTCCTGCCGGTGAGGCCCACCTCGTTGAGCAGCTCGAGGACGTAGTGAAGGACGATCTCCTGGTCGGCAACATCGATCCCGATCTGGTGTCCCGCCGCATACTGGCGAACTATCGCGAGCGGCACCATCAGCGCCCGACCTCTTCGCGGATGACGGCTGGGTCGAGGTTGACGACGACCTGCCAACGGCGCAGCCGTTCGCCCTGCGCGCCGTGGGTGCGCCGCTCGCCCAGGAAGAGCGGCGACTCTCCTGATCGGGCTGTCGCCGCCTGTGCCAATGGTTCCGGCACCTCACACTCAAGAACCTCCAGAAGAGCGGCGAGCCGGCGCAGGCTCACACGCCCGCGCGACGACGTCATAGCGAGGTGCAACACCGTCTCCCAGTCGACGCGGTGGGCGGCGCGATCAGCAACTCGGGCAAGGCCGAGCACGCCTCCTATGCGGCCGGGAAGGCCCCCGCCGTCGACAAGGACTTTTTCTGGCGATGCGACCCGCACTTCAAAGCCGTGCAGTTTCCCGCTCTCAGCACCCCCCCAGTCAAACTTCGGGAGGTAGATCAGGAGGATGGGGATGTCGTCCCAGGCCTGCGGGCGCTTGGCGCCCGTCGGGACGCAAGTCTGGACGCTCCCCGGTCGATCCGGCGTGAGGCCATGTTCGTAGGCAGCGGACTTGAATCCGACGTAATACCTCTGCTCCCAAGTGCTAAGCGCCGCCCACGGGTTGGGAACCGACCAGCCCCCTGTCTCGGCGAGGACAGTCTCGTAACGGCCCTGTGCCGTGCGGCGGAGCCAGCCCTTCTTGGCCAGCCGGGAGACGGTATTGCGGGCGACTGAGTTCGACCAGCCCAGGGTCTGCCGGATCTCGGGGAAGCTGACGCTTGGGCGGCGCTCAGCTTCGAGCCAGCTGACGAGCTCCGCCTCTCGTCGGGACAGGGTCCGGGCTGGGGTCTCCATGTGCTCAAGTATAGACGTTCATCTCAAGTTCTGCGATTAACGTCTCTACCGGGACACTGCTATATTAGAGACCATCATCTCGGTTTCTGCGATATTCTTCTCTAGGTAAGCACCCTCTATTTGCTTGGGCGCGACAGGACCCCTTCTCGCCCCCTTGACCTGACCTACGCCTCGGCCGCCTCGGCGAGGCTCACGTCCGGCTCCTTCGCCATCAGGACGCCCACGGCAAGCCGAGCCTTCTCCCCCTTGACGTAGTCGTCGGGGACCTCGATCCGGCGCCCTTCCTCGTCGGCCTCGCGCTCCCTTACCTCCTCGGCCAGGGTCTGCTTGAAAAGGCCGTAGAGGAGGGGGTATTCGTAGCCCTCCTTGAAGGTCCTAAGGGCCTGCTCCCCGAGCCTCTTCTCGGTGATCACCTTCCCGTAGGGAGCGAAGGCCTCGTTGAGGATCCACTCGACCTTGGTGATAACGGTCTTGTCGGTGGGATCGTCCCGATAGATGTTGCAGTCGCCGACGGCCCGCTCATCCCAAGGTGGGTCGAATGCCTGCCACGTATCCCAGCGGACCGCATCTCACATCGATGTTCGGCTCCCCCCCACGCCTCTTGTCTTTGCCCTCGTCTTCCTTGGGCTCGATCACCTCGACCTTGCCCTCGGCCGTGAGCAGGACGCCCAGTTCCTGAACCACGAGGGCGACCTTCATGCTCGTGCTCACCATTGGCGCGTCTAGTGAGACCTCGAGCGTGACCCGCACTTTGCCACCGAGCAGCCGACCCATGGACACGACGCGTACGTGGTCCTTGAGTTCGGAGCCGATTACGACTGAAAGACCGTGGGCGTACGTCGGGAGGAAGCCGTTCTTGGCGTTGATCTCAAGCCGCAGCGCCGCGGTCTCACCTTGCTGGATCACGAGCGGGTCCGTGAGAATCACGAGTCGGCCCGGCACGTCGAGCATCATGGAGTCGTCGACAGGTGGTGGTGGCGCGCCTTGACGTCTCCTGCGCCTCCTCTTCCTCTTCCGGGCGCCCCCTTTCGCGCCGGGAAGTTCACCCTTTAGGTAGGCCGCGATCTGGCTGGCGAGCTGGCGCTTCACCTTCTCTGTGGTGGTCTTGGTGGCTTCGGCCAGGGTCCTCTGCCTCGCCAGCTCGTCGAGAGCGTCGAGGCTCTCGTCATCCTCAAGCTCTTGGATAACGCGGTCGAGGATCTTTCTCGCGAGGGAGCTATCTACGCGGGTCTCGCGCGTTGACGCGAACATCTCCCGCCTGGCCGCGTTCGTGAGGCCGGTCGCGTCCACTACGACCACGAGCCGCTTGTAGATATAGAACAGCTCGAGGTTGCGCCGGAGCCACAAACGATCCCTGGTGATCTGCCGCTGGCCGTTGAGCGTGATCGTGAGCGCCTGCTCGCCCGTCGTGTAGGCGTCGGGATCGGTGCCTTCGTTGAGGACGAAATAGCGCAGGACGATCCTGCCGACGTCGGGACCGAGGTCTATGTCGCGCTCATCGGAGTAGTCGGCGGTCCCCGGCCTCCTCAGGAGGTGGAGCAAGCCGGTGACGACGCGGCGGGTCGGCGTCCCCTTTAAGCCCGGGAAGCGGTCGACGCGCGTCTCGATGATGCGGAACGGGAGCGCCGGGTCGGGAAGCGCTGCGTGGAAGAGGTGCCAAGGGCTTTGCTTGGGCTCGTGCGCCGCCCGCGCGTACTTGGGGAGCGTGTACTCGATCAACTTGACGTAAGCCCCGTAACCCACGCCGGGGAGCTCGCTGATGTCGAGACGGACGGTGCTGCCGTCTGCCGCGAGGAAGTACTCGTGCACACCGGACTTGAAACGGTCCGGGTCGAGGGGGTTGTACCGGACCACCGTGATGCCGATCTCGTCGGTCCTGCCGTCCAGCAGCTGCGGTGCCAGGCGCGCCGCGACGACGGTCGCCTTGGAGAACTTGTATGTGGCGGCGGCACCCGCGTTGTACACGCCCATCACGTGCGTCACGCTCTTCTTGTTGGAGGCGAGAAGGGACAGCAACGTATCCGGGAAGTCGTCCGGATGCTGGCCCGTTCCCCGGTCCTGGATGACGACCGTGGGGCTATCGTCGGATCCGGACTCGACCATCGTGACGTGTATGAGGTCGGCGAGCTCGCGCCTCTCCTTCTCTGTCATCTCCGACAGGCCGCCCGGGGGGATGCTCCACCAGCGCCGTGCGGCGTTGTGCGGCGTGGGGGCGGTCTCCTCCCGCTCCCTGGCGCTTAGATCAAGCAGCGCGTCGATGCTGTTGGTGGGTCGCTCTACGAGCGCGAGAGCCGGATCGGACGACACCCACCGAGGTCAAGAAGGGCATGGTTCAGAAGGCCAAGCAGGGCGGGTGTGCGACCAAAGCACCGGTCGGCTACCTCAACGTCCGCGACAAGATCGGCGGCAGCGAGGTGTCCAGGGTCGTGCTCGACCCCGAGCGCGCCGTGGTTGTACGTGAGGGCTTTCGCATGTACGCGACCGGGGATTACTCGATCGCGGAGCTGCAGTCCTGGCTCGCGACCAAGGGACTGACGTCGCCATATGCGAAGAAGTCCGGCGCGCCTCCGCCCGTCAGCGCGATTCACAGGATGCTTGCGAATCCGTTCTATGTGGGTGTCGTCGAGTGGCACGGCGTCCAGTACGGGGGACAGCACAAGCCGCTCATCTCGCGCGCTCTTTTCGAACGCGTCCAAGAAATGCTCAGGCCCACGATCGTGTCGGTGTCAGGCAGCGACGCCACGACCACTATCTCAAGGGGCTCCTACGCTGCGGGGAGTGTGGCAATCGCCTGTCCCTGACGTGGGCCAAGGGCAAGTACCTGTACTTCTACTGCCTCGGGCAGCGAAACGCCCTTCGCAAGAGAACCGGTTGCCGTCAGCCGTACGTGCTTGCCTCGGATTGCGAGGCGATGGTCGGGGAGATCTATTGCAAGGTGCAGCTTCCCGAGGAGTGGGTCCAGAGATTGACCGAGGAGCTCGAGGAGGAGATCGTGGAGCGCCAGGCCACCGCTGCCGACATGCGCGTCGCACTTACCCACCGGATCGCTGAGCTTGCCGACGAGCGCCGCAAGCTCCTGCGCGCCTACTACGCCAACGCCCTCCCGGTGGAGCTGCTGAAGGAGGAGCAGGATCGGATCTCATCCCAAGAGGAGTCGGCTCAAGCCGAGCTTGCAGCCACCGAGGCCGATCCCGGCGAGTGGCAGGAGGCGCTTAAGCTCGCCATCCGGCTCGCCGGAAGTTGCCATGCCGCCTACCTCAAGGCCCGCCCGAAGGTTCGCGCTCGCTTCAACCAGGCCGTACTTCAGGCCGTCTACATCAGGGACCGTCAGGTCCAACGAGCGGAGTTCACGGAGGTGTTCGACGCTCTTTTCTCGCGCCCGAGCTCGAATAGGAGGGCAGTGGTGGGCCCAGATGGATTTGAACCATCGGCCTCACCCTTATCAGGGGTGCGCTCTAACCGAGCTGAGCTATGGGCCCCGCAGGTCGCAAATACTACCCGCCGGCACCGGGATTATCTGGCGAGGCTCTATCCGTTCAGGCCCAAACCCATCACGATGTCGTCCTTCGGCCTCGCACCCACCACCTGAGACTTGATGTCACCGTCGACAAAGAGTGCGATCGTCGGAATGCTCATGATTCCGTACTTGGAGGCGACCCCGGGGGAGTCGTCGATGTTGAGCTGAACGACCTTGACCTTGCCTTCGTACTCGGCCTTGATCTTCTCGAGCTCGGGGGCGACCAGACGACACGGCCCACACCATTCGGCCCAGAAATCCACAACCACGGGCGTGTCGGAAACCA
>JACDCD010000135.1 GCA_013694625.1 Actinomycetota bacterium
ACGGCGAAAGGGGGTTGCTGGGCCTCGCTCTCCATCCGAACTACAGGAAGAACCACTTCCTCTACGTCTTCTACGTCAATGCAAGTCCGCTGGAGAGTCGCGTCGCGCGCTTCAAGGTCAAGGGAAACCGGTGCAGAAGCAGGAAGGACATCGTCGCGAACGTGCCTGCACCCAGCGGATACCACATCGGCGGTCAGCTCGAGTTTGCCGGTGGCAAGCTCTTCGTCTCCGTAGGTGAGGGCCACGACCCGGGCAATGCACAAGACAAAGGCAGCCGCCTCGGCAAAGTGCTGCGCTACAACCCCGACGGTTCGATCCCGCGCGGTAATCCCTTTTCGAAACCAGGGAATCGAAGCCCCGTATGGAGCTATGGACACCGCAACGGCTTCGGATTGACACACAAGCCGGGTACTCAGAAGCTCTACCAGACAGAGAACGGGCCCGAATGTGACGATGAGCTGAACCGCATCAAACGAGGCCGGAACTACGGCTGGGGCAATGGGTACAGCTGCGGTGACGCAGGAGTCGGCCCCCGCCCGAAGCGCCCGCTCCATCGGTGGGGCGCCGTTATCGCCGTGACAGATCCCTGGTGGTACAAGGGCCGCATGAAGCGGTTGAACGGCGACATCTACGCAGGTGGCTTTTCGGACGGCGCGCTTCATCGCCTCGTGATGAACGACAAGGGAACCAAGGTGCGTCGCGACAAGATCATCCGCAGGGGTGAAGGCATCGTCGATGTGTCTAAAGGCCCGGGTGGATGGCTCTACTTCATGACCGCGACCGAAATGTACCGGATAGTCCCGGATTGACGGCCGAAGGCTACAGGTATTGCCCTGGGGTCGCTTCGGGCAATGGGGAACTGCCGGGCGGGAGGCTTTGCCGGCGCATCTCTTCTAGACGCGAACGCGCCTCCATCTGCTGCGCGAACATCATCGCCTGAATGCCGTGGAACAACCCCTCGAGCCAACCGACTAGCTGTGAGTGCGCCACGCGTAGCTCCGCCTCCGACGGCGCCTCCGCTTGGAACGGCAGACTGAGCCGGCTCAGCTCTTCCTTGAGCTCGGGGGAAAGGACCTCGCTCAGCTCGTTGATCGAGGTCTCGTAGATGTCGGCGAGCCGGGCCCGGCTGGCTTCGTCCAGAGGAGCTCCTCGAACCTCTTCGAGAAGCTGCCTTGCCATGGCGGCTATCCGCATGACCTTGGCCGGGTGCTGGATTCCTTCCGAGCCTCCCTCACCATGCGGCTGTTGGGGCGCGCCTTCCTCCACCACTACTTCGGATGCCTCTGCTTCGTTGCGTTCAGGCTGCATGGGACCTCGCTCGGTGGTGTCTGGATGGAAGTTCAAGGTAACCCAGGTTCCAGGTTTGAGGGATAGTGGCGCCGCCGGGGCGGCCCTCCGGCGTGCGCTGTTGCCGGCCGACCCACACCCGGCCTCGAGGGACGCGGGCGCCTTCGGCTAGCATTCGGTCGTGATCCATCTCGATCAGACGATTCCGGCCATGCCGGTGAAGGACGCGGCCGCCGCCGTCGCCTTCTACCGCGACCGTCTCAGCTTCGATGTGCTGCACCATGATGGCGGTTTCGCAGTGATGCGCCGAGACGAGGCGGTTGTGCATCTCTGGGAGGCAAGCGACGAGAGCTGGCGGGGGCGAGAATCGTCCGAGTGGCCCGTTCGCTCGGGAGCCGAATCGTTCATCGCGGGCACTGCGAGCTGCCGCATTCGAGTCGAGGGTGTAGATGAGCTCTATGTAGAGCTTCGGCAGAATGACGTGCTCCACCCCGTATCGAAAGACGGTGTCAAAGACACCGAATTCGGGACGCGCGAGTTTGCGGCACTTGACCTCGACGGGAACCTTCTGTCCTACTTTCGCTGGTCCTAGCCACGATTCCGCCCGCTGGTGGTGCGATTGAAGCGTCACCCCGCACCAACGGTTAGTCCCGACCGGGGAGCTCCTGAACCGACGACCTCTTCCTTTCCTGCTCGGCCTCGCGCAGCTCTATGCGGCGGATCTTGCCCGTCAACGTCTTGGGTAGCTCTTCGACGAACTCCACCTCGCGCGGATAAGCGTACGACGCGTAGCTTTCGCGAACATGGTTCTGGATCTTTCTCACGAGATCCTCGTCCGGCTGGCTTTCCGGCGTCACCCGCACGAATGCCTTGACGATGTTGCCGCGCGATGCGTCCGGTGAAGCCACCGCCGCTGCTTCAACCACCTCGGCCAGCTCCACGATCGCCGATTCGACTTCGAAGGGACCTATCCGGTACCCGGCCGAGATGATGACGTCGTCCGCCCGGCCCTCGTACCAGACGTAACCATCTTCATCCTTTCGAGCGGCGTCCTTGGTGTGGAACCAGTCGCCGCCGAAGTCCTGTTCGGTGTCCGCGGGTCGGTTCCAGTATCCGATCGGATAGTGGGGATTGGTGCGCGCCCGCAAACAGATCTCGCCTCGCTCACCGGCCGGCAGCTCCTCCTCGGTCTGAGGGCCGAGAATCGCCACCTCCCAGCCGGGCAGCGGCAGTCCCATCGACCCGGGTCGCACTTCGACCGTGGGGAAATTTCCGCACAGCGGATAGCTCTCGGTCAAACCGTAGTAATCGAGGATCGGGATGCCCAACTGCTCCTGGCTCCATCGAATCACCTCGGGGTTCAGCGGTTCGCCCGCCGAACAGGCAATACGGAGCTTGACACTGTACTTCGAACGCGCGTCTTTGACCTGTGTCATGGCGCGCAGGGCGGTCGGGGTCGAGAACATGTTACCGACGTTGTATTTCTCGAGGACGTAGAACGTCTGCTCTGGGTCGTAACCACCCTGACGTTGGAACACGGCGACCGGGACACCGTAGCGCCACGGGCCCAGTAGACCCGGCACGATGCCGGCTATCCAGGCCCACTCACCAGTCGAGTGAAACAACTCGTCGCCCCTCACGTCATGGCACAGCTCGTACTCGTTGTGACCCAACAAGTATCGATGGGCGTGAAGGATGCCCTTGGCTTCGCCCGTCGTGCCGCTCGAGTAATAGAGCTGTGCCGGATCATCGGATGCCGTGTCTTCCACTGCGCCCGTGTCTGATGCCTTCTGCATGGCGGCGTCGAGGTCGAGATCGTCTCCTGCAAGAGCTTCCCCTCCTTGGAGCACGAGGACCCGTTCGAGCGAGGCGACGCGGTTGCGCATCCCTTCGAGGCGCGGCCGATTGGCCCCGTCTGTGATCAAAAGCCGGGAACCCGAATCCGACAGACGGTGGGCGATGCTGTCGTCCCCATAGAGCTGCGAAAGGGAAAGCAGTATGCCGCCCACTTTGTAGACGGCGATAAAGGCGGCTGCAGTCTCAGGCAGTGACGGTAGGAGCACAGCAACACGGTCCCCCCGTTCCACGCCCAAGCCTCGGAGGACGTTTGCGATGCGGTTAGAGATCGATTTGAAATCACCGAATGTGAGCCGGCGTTCGGCGCCCTGCCAGTCCTCCCACAACATCGCCAAGCGCCCAGGATCGTGCTTATCCACGGTGTCGACCGCGATGTTGTAGCGAGCGGGAACGTCCCATCTGAACGATGCCACCATGTCCTCGTACGCACCCGGCTCGTAGTGCCTGAAATCAGACATGCCTACCCCCCCGCTCGACCTCGATTCTGCAAACCACCATAACGATTCCTTCCCGTGCAGGCGCAGGCGGGGTCGTGTAGTGTTTCTTGTGCCTTTTCCGGTCGAGCTGGTTGGGCGAAAGGGAGACTCAAGGTTGGCCGGGATTCGTCTCGAAGGATAGGGGATCTGATGAGTCAGGCGGTAGCAGGGCGGGAGCCCCAGGCGCACGGGTTTGCTCTCACCAAGATCATCTTCGCCTCTTCGGCGGGAACCTTGATCGAGTGGTACGACTTCTACATCTTCGGCGTGCTCGCAGCCTCGGTTCTGCCGGACATCTTCTTTCCCAATGCCGAGGGTAACGAAGTGTTATCTCTGCTGCTCACGCTTGCGACCTTCTGGACGGGATTCGTGGTGCGCCCCTTCGGCGCGGCCGTGTTCGGGCGCATCGGTGACATCACCGGGCGGAAGTTCACTTTCATGATGACGATCTCGATCATGGGAGTCTCGACCTTCCTGATCGGGTTGCTCCCGGGGGCAGATTCGATAGGGATCCTCGCGCCGATTCTCCTGGTCATACTTCGGATCGCTCAAGGGCTCGCCCTGGGAGGCGAGTACGGCGGGGCGGCAATCTACGTGGCCGAGCATTCACCCGACAAGCAACGCGGCTTCTACACCAGCTACATCCAGACCACCGCCACCATCGGCCTGCTGCTTGCGCTCATAGTCATCGTCGGGGACCAGCTCATCGTGGGAGAGGAGGCGTTCGCTTCCTGGGGGTGGCGCATCCCGTTCCTGCTGTCCGCCGTGCTCGTCGGAATCTCCTTGTACGTTCGCTGGAGCCTGCAGGAGACGCCGCTGTTTACGAAAATGAAGGACGAGGGCAAGGGATCGACGAAGCCGATCTCCGACAGCTTCTCGGGTGGAGCTTGGAAGCTCATGGCTCTTGCGCTCTTCGGCGCCACTGCCGGGCAGGCGGTCGTGTGGTACACGGGGCAGTTCTACGCGCTGACCTTCCTGCAGAGCGTGATGGGGATCGAGCTCCTGCCCGCCAGCATCATCGTGGGCACCGCCTTGATCCTCGCAACCCCGTTCTTTCTGATCTTCGGCAGGCTGTCGGACAAGATCGGCCGCAAACCCATCATCATGGGGGGAATGCTGATCGCGGCGATCACTTACATACCGATCTACAACGCCATGCAGAGCTTCGCCGACAACAGCTTCATGTTGACCCTGCTGGTCTTCATCCAGGTCCTCTATGTGACCATGGTGTACGGCCCCATTGCCGCCTTCCTGGTGGAGCTGTTCCCAACCAACGTCCGCTACACGTCGCTGTCTCTGCCGTATCACATCGGCAACGGTTGGTTCGGGGGTGGAGTGCCGTTCATCGCCACGTTCATCGCGGAAAGGACGGGCAACCCGATCTCCGGGCTCTTCTATCCCATCGGCGTCGCGGCGATCAGCTTCGGGATCGGGATGTTCTTCATCAAGGAGACAAAGGACGTGAGGATCTGGGAGGACACCGACATCAGCGAAGCTCCGGTGAAGGCAAAGCTCCGCACGAACTGAGGCTCCGGCGCGCCGAGTGGCAGGCCGAGTGGGTGAGAGATGAGAATTATCCCCACTCACCACCAGTCGGCGGGGTTGGGGGGTGGTGCATGTGCCAGTCGGTCGATAGCTGGTAGGCAAGGCCCACTGCGAGCGCGGTTGCCTCGTCCCGGGCGACGATCTGGAGGCCCAGCGGCAGGCCTCCGCTGAAGCCGCACGGCGCCGCAACCGCCGCCAGCCCGCAGCAGTTGATTGCCCCGTTGGCTCTCGTCAGCGCCCGAACCAGCGATGGGCGCTCTCCGGGAGCCGGGGGCTCATCGAACGCATCCCGGCGCGGAGCGGGGAACGGAGATGCCGGAAGCAGCACGACATCCGCATCGTCGAACGCCCGCATGAACTGCCCCCGCAGAACCTCGAGCCTCCGGCGCGCCGAGACATAGCTCGCCGCATCGGTGCTCTCCGCGTGCCTGAAGGCGTCCAGCAAGTCCGTCCCGTACAGCTCGGCCCGCTGCGGATACCAGCCCGCCTCCCGATGGGCCGCCAGCGCTTCGCCCGCCACTATTGCCATCCGCGGGCCGTCCCATGACTCGAACTTCGGCACGGTCACGCGCCGTAGGCCGAAGCCCGAGGCCGCAAGGACCAATGCCGCCTCGTCCACTGCGGCGCCCACTTCGGGCGTGACGTCGAAGGGCAGACTCGAACTGTCCGGGAACCCCACCTTCAGATCGCCGGGGTCCGGCAGCCGGACCGGCGCGCCGGTCATCGCCGCCCACAGCGGAACCAGGTCCTCGACCATGCGCGCAATGGGCCCGCAACAATCAAGGGTCCACGACAACGGAATGATGCCTTCCATCGGCACCGTCCCGGGCCTCGGCTTGAGCCCGCTCACGCCGCACAACGCAGCAGGAATGCGTATCGAGCCGGCGGTGTCGGTCCCGATGGCACCCAAGCACATCCCGGTCGCCACCGCCACCGCCGAGCCACCGCTGGAACCACCCGGGATGCGTTGTGTGTCCCAGGGATTCGAAGTCCCGGGAGTGGTCACTCCGTAGGCGAACTCCTGAGTAGTGGTCTTGCCGAGGATGACTGCTCCCGCCTCACGCAATCGGCCGGCGACCGGGGCGTCCGACGATGGGGTATTCCCCGCCAGCACTTGCGAGCCCGCCGCTGTCGGCAATCCGCGCACATCGACGAGATCCTTGATGCCGATGGGGATGCCGGACAGGGTGCCGTCCCGATCGGCCGATCGGGCGGTCCAGGAGGCGGCGGACTCGTCGACGAAAGCGAAGGCACGGAGGGCGGGGTCGATTGCCGCAACGCGCTCCAGGCAGGCTTCGATGAGTTCTCGAGCGGACACTTTGTGATCCTTCAAGGCGCGCAGTGCCTCGCGCAACGAGAAGGATGGCGCCTGATCGTTCAAGCGATTGGGCTTAGCGCAAGTTGGTCCGGATGGTGTCGCCCCGCCGGATCAACCCGGTGGATACGATCCGGCCTCGAACTCCGCCCCTGTGGATGAGCTGTTTCAGAAAGGCCTTACCTGTGATTTTCACGAGGTAGGCGCAGGCCGGGTTGAGCTCGATCGCCTCGACGACCACCTCGCCCACAGACAGGCTCTGGCCCACGAGGTCGTCGAGCCTCACGCCACTCGTCACGATGTTGCGGCGGGTGTCCTCGGGTCCAAAGACAACGTCGGTCTCGGCCTGCGCTGCTGCAATCGCCTCGGACTCGATGAGCGTGATCTCTTCGTCGGGATGGCTGTCGGGAGGCTCGTCTGCGCGGTAGTACCTGTCGCCCTCGAGGCCTCTCCCTGCAACCGCTTTCACCGAAGCGACGGGCGACATCGGGCGAGTGAACTCCGGGCCGATGAAGATCTCGACGACTTCTCCAGATTGCATCACAAGACTCTAGCCGGGCGCGGTGTCCGATCAACCCACCAGCTCATCGATGGCCTGGATCTTGTTCATCGCATCGAGAGCTGCGACCTTATAAGACTCCGCCAGGGTCGGGTAGTTGAACACGGACTCCATCAAGTAGTCGATCGTGCCGCCCGTTCCCATGACCGCCTGCCCGATGTGAACGACCTCGGTGGCGCTGGTTCCGAACACGTGCACGCCGAGAAGCTTGTGATCCTCGGGCGAAACGAGCAGCTTGAGCATTCCATAGGAGTCACCGACAATCTGTCCGCGCGCCAGTTCTCTGTATCGGGAGATACCCACTTCGTAGGGCACGGCCTGCTCGGTAAGCTCTTCCTCGGTCTTGCCCACAAAGCTGACCTCGGGAATCGTATAAATGCCGACCGGCAGTAGCTTTGCTATCGAGCTGACTTGGAGGCCGAACGCGTGACGCGCCGCGAGGCGGCCCTGCTCGGCCGAACTTGCCGCCAAGCTGGGAAACCCGATCACATCGCCAACCGCGTAGATGTTGTCGACCGAGGTCTGATAAGTCGATTGGACGGAGATCCGGCCGCGCTCGTCCGCCTCGAGCCCCGCCTTGGCCAGATCGAGACCTTCGGTTGCGCCTTGTCTGCCTGCGGAGTACATCACGGCACGCGATGCGATCTTCTTGCCGCTCTCGAGATAGGTGAGCGCACCTTCCTTATGCGCCTCGACCCCGGTGACGGTCTCATTGAAACGGAACGTGACGCCCATGTCACGAAGGTGGTATTGAAGGGCCTCGGTGATCTCGATATCACAAAAGTCGAGCAGTCTGGCGCGACGCTCTACCACCGTCACCTTCGTTCCGAGCGCAGCGAACATGGATGCGTACTCGATTCCTACGACGCCGGCTCCCACGACAACCATTGAACCGGGAATCTGGTCGAGCACGAGGATTCCATCCGAATCCAGGATCGTCCGTTCGTCGAATGCGACGGTCTCGGGGCGCGCCGGGCACGTCCCTACCGCGATGACGATCTTGTCGGCGCTCATCTGCTGCTCTCCGCCTCGTTCATCGTGCACGATCAGGTTGTGCGAATCGGCAAAGCTGGCACTGCCGCTAAGGAGCTCGACTCGGTTGCGGCGGAGTTGATCACGGATGACATCGATCTCGGCTCCAACCACCCGGTGGGCGCGCCCGAGCAGGTCGTCCATCGTCAAGTCGTCCGTGGGCCGGTAGCTGCGACCGTAGAGAGCTCGCTGGTTCATGCCGGTGAGGTAGACGATTGATTCCCGCAGCGTCTTCGAAGGGATGGTGCCGGTATTGACGCACACGCCCCCGACCATGTTCCGCCGTTCGACCAAGGCGACGGTACGATCCACCTTTGCGGCTTGGATCGCGGCCTTCTGCCCCGAAGGCCCCGACCCGATAACGAGTAGGTCGTAGTCGTAGCTCACAAGCTCTCCTCTTCGTAGGCGCGCCGCCTGCCCAGACCGGTAAAGGTTCTCCGAGGATAAGTCGCCCGGAGACGGTTGGGGGCTGCCCTTCTCGTTTTCGGAAGCTGTGCCTCTGGGTAGTTGGGCGACGAAGACTCGCACAGGCGCGACTGCCTCTCCGGCGCCAGCTTCCCCGTAGAAGAGGTGGTCGGAGTCACTGGCGGCATGCCCATCCAAAAGACCGGCGTCAGCTCACCCGTGCGTCCAGCTCGCGCCGCCCTTTGGTGCGATAGAGGAGGGCCCCCGCCACCGGCACACAGAGGATGGCCGTCCATTTCCACACCAACACGCGAGGAACGGCGTGCCGGCCCTGGAGATCGGTCAGTCCGATGAAGGTCGGCGCCCACCACACCACCGCCATGAAGACGACGGCGAGCGCCTCGTTCATGCAGTTCCGAAACTCCCTAGGCGGGCGCCGGCTCGGCGCTCGCCGACCCTTGCGGGGCCTTCTCGCCGCGCCCCTCGCGTCCGGGCGTGCTGAGGTCGAAGACCCGGATGGCTGTGCTGAACAGCGCGAAGTACACAGCCGCAAAGATCAGTCCGATGGGGATGATCAGCAACGGCTTGGTCGCAGCACCAAATGCAACGAGGTAGTCGATCAAGCCCGCCGAGAAGCCAAAGCCGTGCCTGATGCCGAGAACCTCGGCCACCACCAACGCTACTCCGCAAAGCAGCGCATGCACCGCATACAGCATGGGTGCGAGGAACAGGAAGCTGAACTCAATCGGTTCCGTAATGCCGGTGAGAAACGATGTGAACCCACTTGATCCCATGATCGCCTTCGTCGACTGCTTGTTGTCCGCGTCCGCAGCGCGATACATCGCAAAGCACGCCGCCGGAAGTCCGAACATCATGACGAAGTACCACCCCGCCATGAAGATCCCGGCTTCGGGGTCACCCGCAAAGAAACGCGTGAGGTCCCCGTGCACGGCCGCTCCGCCCCCGGGCGGTTTGAAGGTGCCGAACTCGAACCACACGAGCGTGTTCAGGATGTGGTGCAGGCCGACCGGGAGCAGCGCGCGGTTGGCGACTCCATAGATGAACACCCCGAGGGCTCCCGCCCCGACGATCCAGTCGCCGAAGCCGTCGATGGTCCGGCCAATGGGTGGCCACACGAAATAGGCGATAAGCCCGATGCCCAGCGCCGCGAAGGCTGTGACTATCGGAACGAAGCGTCGCCCGCCGAAGAAGGCGAGGTAATCGGGCAGCCGGATGCCCTTGTAACGGGAATAGAGAACGGCCGCAACGAGGCCGATGAGGATGCCACCCAACACACCCATGTCAACCGGCACGCCGGGACTCACCTCGGAGATGTCGTTGATCGCCTTCAGAACCACATAGCCCACGCCGGCGGCGAGCCCTGCGGCGCCGGCACCCTCCGTGAAGCCGATGGCCACACCGATGGCGAATATCAAGGGGAGGTTGTCGAACACGCCGTTTCCACCCGCCTCCATGACCTGCCACACCGTGTTGCCCCAGGCGAGCCACGACACCTCCTGGAAGTAGGCACCGAGGCGCAGCAACAACGCCGCAGCGGGAAGCACGGCGATGGGCATCATCAAGGAACGGCCGATCCGCTGGGCTACCGCAAGCATGTTCTCTCCCCCTGGAGCACGACGTGTTGGCGGATACCAAACTACTCCCTTACGGTGCATGGTGTCCGGAAGGGAGGTGAGGCATCCATGCGAGTCGGAGTGAAGGCGGCAAAAGTCGGTGACGCCATCGTCACGGGCGACGTGGTGATCGAAGATGGCAAGGTTGCCGAGGTGGGGGTCTCTCCTCCGGGCAAGCGCGACCTGGCTGCGCCGGGGTTCGTCGACCTTCAGGTCAACGGCTTCGGCGGTGTGGACTTTCTCGCTGCGGACGCAGACGGCTACCGGAGCGCCGGCCGGGTGCTGGCCGGCACCGGGGTCACGGCCTACCAGCCCACTTTCATCACATCGCCCATGGAAAGCTACAGGCGCGCCCTCGAGGTCGCGGGGGAACTCGAGCCGGCCCCCGGGGGGCCTCGGATCCTCGGAATCCACCTCGAAGGGCCGTGGCTCAATCCCCTGTGGAAGGGGGCACACAACCCCGCCAACCTCGCCAAGCCCGACCTCGAGGCCGCCGAACGCCTGTGCGCGGCAGGCCCGGTGAGCTATGTGACGCTCGCGCCGGAGCTCCCCGGCGGGCTCGAGCTGATCGGGTGGCTGACCGAAAGGGGCATCATCGTCGCTTGCGGCCATTGTGATGCCGATGCCCACATGGCCCACGCCGCCTTCGATCGGGGGGCGCGCGCGGTCACCCATATCTACAACGCCCAGCGACGCTGGCAGGCTCGCGACCCGGGGGTCGCGGGGGTGGCCCTGGTGCGCCCGGATGTCACCGTGCAGGCGATCGTCGACTCAGTTCACCTTGCGCCGGAGACCGCTTACGCCGCTTTCCTCGCATCCCGGGGACGCTTTGCCCTCGTGACCGACGCCATCATGGCGGCGGGCCTGGGGGACGGTGCCTATCGGCTGGGCGACCGGAGCGTCACGGTTGCAGAAGGGGCGGCGCGCCTTGACGACGGTACGCTCGCCGGCAGTGTGGCGACGATGGACGCAGGCGTACGCAATCTAATGGCGCTCGGGGCAACCTTGACCGATGCCCTGGATGCTTCGAGCCGGGTGCCCGCCCGGCTCGTCGGCCGCTTGGAGCTGGGCACTCTCGAGCCCGGCGCGCCCGCCGACATCGTCGTCCTGGACGATTCAATGACGGTCCGTCGCACGCTGGTGAACGGCTCCGAGGTGTGGGCCGCTTGATCCCCGGAAGGGCCGGCGCCCCCCATGACCCGCCGAGGTCGCAGGTGACCCTGACCCGATTCACCTGCAAAGCCATCCTCTTCGATCTCGACGGCGTCCTCGCGGACTCCACCGCTGTGGTCGACAGGGTGTGGCGGGTCTGGGCGGAGGAGCGGGGGTTCGATGGCGACGCCATCATGAAGGTCGCGCATGGCCGTCCCTCGGCCGAGATAATCCGGGACTTTGCGCCCGACCTTTCCGTCGAGTCGGAGGTGGAGCTCCTCGAACACAGGGAAGCAGAGGATCTTTCGGGTCTGGTCGGCATCCCGGGTGCCGCCGAGCTCGTGCGCTCGTTGCCCCCGGCCAGTTGGGCTGTGGTGACCTCGGGGACCTCTACGGTGGCCGGCCCTCGGCTGGCGGCGGTAGGGATTCCGGCGCCATGCGTGCTCATCACGGCCAACGACATCCTCAAGGGCAAGCCGAATCCGGAAGGTTATCTCGCCGCGGCGAGCAGATTGGGAGCGCCGGCGGGCACATGCATCGTCATCGAGGATTCCCCTGCCGGCCTGGCCGCGGCCCGCGCTGCCGGCATGAGAACGATAGGCGTCACGACGACCTTCCCGCTCGAGAGCCTCGCTCCGGTCGACGCTCTCGTGAGCTCCCTGGAGGCGGTGTGTTTGGAAAATGTGGGCGAAGGAACGGGCGGGGGCCTTCCCGTTTTGGAGCTGTGCGTGGGCCCATCCGGGTAGGCTCCGGGCCAGGGCGACAGACAGGGGGTTTCACGATGGCGATGAATCGGCGGCGGCGGCGGATGATGGTGGCGGTGGCCTCGGTGGCATTGAGCGCCGGCCTGGTGGTTCCCGCCGGCGGCCTCCCGGCCCGATCCGATCCCGAGGGCCTGCCCCTGGGCCCCCCAGGGCTCGAAGAGACCCGCACCTCCACGGAGTTGGCGCCGGGTGTCCTCCACACGCTCATACGGCGCGGTCATCCCGATCCAGACGATTTCTTCACCGTTGACATCGCTCTCTTCGCCCGGCGCGCCGCCGCCGAATCGACGGTTCGGTCGCTCCACCGGCTGGGCTACGCCGGGAGAATCGAGCGGATCGAAGGGAGAGCGCCCGACGATCCCCGGCCGGGGCCGACCGGATACCTGGTGCAGGTGGGACGGTTCAGCTCACAGGATCGGGCAGA
>JACDCD010000183.1 GCA_013694625.1 Actinomycetota bacterium
CAGGCGTTGGGTCAGCTCCAGCCTTCTATCAAGTCACTTCCGCCAGCCCGGTCCCGGCCGGGGAGACACAGCTCACTGATCAGCGGCTCTTGGCCGCGACGAGGGCTTTCGGAATCATCTTCGGCCCGTTCTGGACACTCTCTCTGAACGAGAGAAGCCACAGCTGGATTCATACGCCTGGGATTCGCGCTTCGACCGGACCCACTCAACCCTGGGACTTTGCCTAAATTGACACTTTGACCCATATGGTCAACAATCCTCTTATAGTAAACCTCTCCGAGTTATAAGGACTTGCCCACTATGGTCAAACAGCCTCCCAATGAGGAAGCTTTACTGGAGGAAGCTCTCAGGACGATCGAGGAGCGCCTCCCGCCGCGGTGGTCCGTCGAATGGACGAACTACGGCTCTGAGAGCGGGCAGGACCGACTCCTCAATCTCAAGAGCCCAAATAGCTCGGGGAGAGGGTTCATCGTCGAGGTAAAGCGATCGCTCGCCCCTAAAGAAGTTGCCGCCATGCTGAATCCAGAGTTGGTCAGGAGGCTTCGAGTCATGTCCGGTGGGACACCGATCTTGGTTGTTGCACCGTTTATAAGCTCACGAAGTCAGGAGCTGCTTGCAGAGCAGGACATCTCTTATTTGGACCTTACGGGCAACATCCGGCTCGTTCTTGAGAGCCCGGGTCTTTTTGTTCAGACGACCGGAGCCACGAGGAACCCCTACTCCACATCGCGTCCGACCCGCGGTCTCCGTGGAGCAAAGGCCGGCGTCATCGTTCGAACCTTGATCGATGCTCGTCCTCCGTACACCGTGTCAGGCATCGCCGATGTCGCGGGCGTCGTGCCTGGCTACGTGTCACGTGTACTCGAAACCCTCGAGAGCGAGGCTCTTGTTATACGAGGAGCCCGCGGTCAGGTAATCAATGTCGAATGGCAGGAACTCATCCGGCGGCGCGCCACAGCGTTAGATCTCCTCACGCAGCACACGTCCAAGTCATTCGTAAGTCCAAACGGTGCTCGGAACGCTCTTGAACGCCTCGGGGCAACGAAGGAGTGGGCATTGGTGACCGGATCGTTCGCCGCTGTGCGCCTGGCTCCGATTGCCGCTCCGGCGTTGCTTGTTGCTTATTCGATGCGTCCAGACGACTTGGGTTCGGAGCTCAATCTGAGACCCGTGAACGAAGGTGCGGACGTTGTGATTGTTCGCCCAGAGAACCCCGGCGTGTTCCGTGGAGCTAAGGAAGACGGTGAAGTCGCGTGGGCGGCTCCAAGCCAGATTGCCATCGACTGCTTCTCGGGCTCGGGCCGGATGCCGTCAGAAGGTCAGGCCGTCATCGAATGGATGGCCCTCAAAGAAGACCAGTGGCGGGTTCCGTCTTTAGACAAGTTGCCTCCGACTCCGAAGTGGGCTCCCAAATGAACCTAGAGGTCGATCCTCTTTATGTCGAAGCGAGGCAGGTTCTCCTGGATGCACTTGAGGCCCTCGTGGCCCATCTCGATGCAGTCATCGTCGTGGGTGCGCAAGCCGTCTACCTGCGGACAGGTGCAATCGATATTCCAGTCGCTCCATTTACAACGGACGGTGACCTAGCTCTTGATCCGTCTCGCCTAGATGATGAACCGACCCTCGGTGACGCGATGGATGCAGCAGGATTCAGGTTGGAACCCCAGGACAAACCGGAGCCGGGCACATGGCTGATGACGCGGCGAGTGCACGGAACGGATACCGACTTTCCGGTTGACCTGATCGTGCCCACCGAGTTCGCCTCAAGAGCTGGCAGACGCGGTGCTCGACTGGGCTCACACGGGGAGGTAGCTGCGCGCAAGATTCCAGGCCTGGAAGCCGCTGTTCTCGACAACAACATCCTCGAGATTGCGAGCCTCGACAACGATGACGATCGGGTCGTAAAGGCCAAGGTCGCCGGCCCCACAGCACTTCTAATTGCGAAGTCACACAAGATCCAAGAGCGTCTGGAACACGCTTCGAGACCGGATCGCATCCTCGACAAGGACGCAGGCGATGCTTATCGACTCATGCAGACCAGCGATCCCGGAGACTGTGCTCGCACGGCAGCGCGCCTCATGGAGGACGAGCTGATCGGTCGCTCCGTGCGATCGGGCGTCGAGTTCTTCATCAATCAGTTCAAAGCATCTGGCACTCCTGGGACGACTATGGCAATCCGTTACTTCCGAGGTGCCGTACCCGAGGAACGAGTACGCGCAATCTGCACTGGGTTTGTCTCGGAATTCGTCCGAACGCTGGAGAAGTGATCTGGGTGCGGAGCTGGTGTCTCGTGACTTGGAAGCAATACTGAGGGCAATGGAGCAAACGGAAAGGAAAACGGGATTATAAGAAGCAGGAGAAGCGGCAAGCGGCTCTGCTGTCGACGCTCCCGCGGTTTGACTCGGATTCTCTGCTCCGGCTTCTGAACGCCGACTACTGGAGAGTCACCGACAGACGGCGGCATTCTGTCGGGCCCCTTCGAAAAGCAGATGTGGGGCGATGAGCTCGGCATGTAGGAAGAGCTGTTCGGTGTCCGTTAGCTGGTGGTCAACATCGGCCAGCCCAAGCGGCCCAGCTCTCCGAGCCCGCTCAACTCCTCCGGGCTTGCGGCGCGCCAAAGAGAGCAATCGCAAAAAGGACTCGTAGGGGCAGCGCCGGAAAAGATCAGCCCGCCGCCTCCAGCCCGCCAGCCATGCCCTGGCCCTTGTGGTACTTGCAGTAAAAAGCGACTTGGCCCGCCTTGGGGAACGTGACCTCGACCTCGAACTTGTCACCCGGCTCGACGTCCTTATCGAGCTGCTGGCTGTCGATGCTGAAGTTGTGCTCGTTCTGGCCCTCGTTCTCTAGCTCGATTGTTAGCTTCTGTCCCGGCTTGCCTTTGAGCAGCGTCGGCTCGAAGTAGAAGTCGTCGAGTTCGAGGCTCGTATCGCTCTTGCCCGCAACATCCATGAACCCGTGAAAAGTGGCAGGCTCGCCTGCGATGGTTCTCTTATCACCGGATTCGGAACCGCCCTCTTTCGATCCTTGGGAGCCTTTGGCTTGGGAGCTGCCTCCGTCTCCGCCGCCGCACCCGGCGATCAAGAGCACCACCGAAGACAGGACCACAAGGAGCTTTAGCCGTCTACCGGCACCCGGTTTCGCGGGATTGCCCTTCATGTGCACCACCCACAGCTCCTTTATCGTCCTGCCCGCAATTACGATTACGTGTAGAAGGTCGCATGGGATTGCAAATTATGTGCTCAACAAGGGGAATGACTCCTGGGCTCCACTGACACCGTGTTGTGGTGCGAGACTGTCAGCTGGTCGCGGGCGCGTACGTCAGGTTCAATACACCGGTCTCGAACGCTTCGTGGTGCTCGAGTTGGAGTGGATGGGTGGCTGTGTCCTCGAACAGTCGTTGACCATGGCCGACGACGATCGGGTGGACCATGAGCCCCAGCTCGTCGAGGAGGGAGTTGGCGACAAGCCAGCGCACGAGGGTGGCGCTCCCCGACATCCCGATGTCGCCGTCGCTTCGCTCTTTGATCTGCCGGAGCTCCGCGGCGATGTCACCAGACACGACAACGGTGTTGTTCCAGTTCGCCTTGTCGAGCGTGTTTGACACCACGTACTTGGGCACGTTGTTGATGAATGAGGCGAACGGCACCTCATCGCTCTGGCTCGGCCAATAGGAGGCCCACTCCTCGTACAGCACCCGCCCCATTAGGAAAGCCTCGTATGTCTCGGCCGCTCGGCCGATTGCTGCTCCCATCTCGTCATTGAAATAGGGAAAGTGCCACTGGTCGGGGGCCTCGACGACGCCGTCGAGCGAGATGAAGAAATTCGAAACGATTTTTCCCATGGTTTCCCTACCTTTCGACTGAGATCCGCCATCCGGGACGAATTCGCCGTGCACTGTTCAGACTGCGATCGAGTCCCGAAGTCATCGAAACACCGACCACGATTTAGGACCGTTGAAGCAGGTGAGCCATTCGACGCGAAGAGGCACCGGATTCTGGGGACGCTCGCTCGCTTCGAGGACTTCGAGTAGCTGCAAGGGGACTGCTCTGGACGCACCGTCGAGCCGCCCCCTCACTTGATCACGCGGTATTTGAGGTGGATTACGCCGGGCGCCTCGATCGCGCGCAACTGCTTGAGTTTGAGATCGCCGACGTTCTCGAGCAGCCGCTCGCCGTCACCGAGCACGATCGGGACGACGTGGAGCTCAAACTCATCGACCAGCCCGGCGGCGAGATACTGCTGAGCGACGTTGGCACCTCCTCCCAGGAGGACATCCTTCCCTTCTGCGGCTTGCTTCGACTGCTTGAGCGCAGACTCAATTCCATCGGTGACAAAGACGAACGTGGTGCCTCCTTCCATCTCGAGGGGCTCGCGGGGATGGTGGGTGAGCACGAAGACAGGCGTGTGGAAGGGAGGGTTGTCACCCCACCAGCCGTTCCAGGGGTCGTCCTCGGTCCACGGGCCGGAGCCGCCCCCAAACATGTTCCGACCCATCAAGGTCGCGCCGACGTTTGACTGGCTATCTTCAACTACGGGCGTACTGGCGTTAACCCCGCCGCCCTCCAGGCCGTGCGGCTTGCGCCACGCCTCGAGTCCGAAGACCCATTCATGAAGATCCATCCCACCGATACCAAGCGGGTTCTCCTCGCTCTGTCCGGGGCCCGCGACGAAGCCGTCCAGCGAGACGGCGATGTGAAACCTGATCTTGCTCATTGAACCTTCTCGGATTCAGGGCTCTCGGGGACGCCCATGGCGGGTGACATCCATCTCAGCCCATACAGACCGTGCTCGCCAGCGGAACTCATCGCTTGGCCGGGTGCCAAGAACTACAGCTAGAGGGCCGTGCCTAAAGGCGGATGTTCCGCGTGTCGTCCAGATAACGGAGGCACTACCGCCCAAAGTGCCCGCAAAGAGCTACAGGGGGTTCCCCGGATCAATTTGCGCCTCCGGCAGCAGTCCATAAGCCGGTGCTGGTGAGCCCTTGGACCAGTAAATACCTCAGCATCAAGATGAGTCCGGCGGTATGACAAGTATGTCCTCGGCGCACACGGCGCTTCCTCCGCCAGCCCATTAAAGGCATCAACTTATCGCGAGAAGTTCAGCGATCATTGGGTCCCTCAGTCCGCGTTGATTATGCGTATTCCCGAGCAAGTCCTGCCTGACTCCGAGGAGGCCGGCCGAGGTGAGCGGAGTGGTGATCGGGGTCGTGGAGGCGGCGGCCAGGTGCATCAATGAGGTGTTACTATTCGTATCCTGAATGATATTATTCAGGTTATGATAACTCGAAGAGTGCACGCCTTGCTGCCGATCTTCCGGTCCCGGCAGCAGCTCAGGGTCTTCGCCCATCTTCTCATCAACGCCGGCAGGGAATTCACCGTGCCCGAGCTGGTTCGCGTCACTCACGTATCGCAGCCGACCGTG
>JACDCD010000007.1 GCA_013694625.1 Actinomycetota bacterium
GTACCGGTCCGGGGCAGCCCGGGTGGAGGCTCGATGCTCGTAGGGTCGATGAACTTCCCAGGTCGTTCGGTGGCGAAGGAGATCCACCGGATCGCCGAGGACGGCTTTGATTTCCTCGACCTGACCCTCGAGCCCCCCGCCGCGTGGCTGCCGGACGGGCGGGAGGTCGCTCGCCTGCTGGATGACCTCGGTTTGGGGGTGGTCGGCCATACCGCCTGGTACCTCCCGATCGCGTCACCCTTCAAGGAGCTGCGGACGGCGGCGCGCGACCTCTATCGCCGAAGCCTCGACACTTTTGCCGCCGCAGGGGCGGAGCTCGTCAACGTGCACCCCGACGCCCGGGTCCCCCTGCACCCGCCCGAGCAGGTGCGCAGGCGCAACGCCGAGGCCATCGCCGGGCTGGCACAGGACGCATCCGAACGGGGACTGAGGCTGATGGTCGAGAATCTCGACCGTGGCTTTGCCCGGGCCGAGGACTTTCGGGCGATCTTCGAGGCGGCCCCTGGCGCCGGCTTCCATCTCGATATCGGCCACGCCAACCTTCGGCTTGGCCTGGGGGAGAGCAACCGCACACCTGCCCTGCTGGAGGCCCTGGGCGATCGTCTCGTCCACGTCCACGTGTCCGACAACAGAGGCGGCGCCGATGATCTGCACCTGCCGCTGGGGGCGGGTGTCATCGACTGGAAGGGCGCCATCGCGGCCCTCAGGAGCGCCGGGTACGACGGAACCGTGACGCTCGAGGTGTTCTCCCGGGAGCGGGAGTACCTCAGGACCTCCCGGCGCCTGTGGCTGGGATGGTGGACCGGCGGCTGAGGAGCACTAGTGCACATGCTGTTACTTATGTTTATAGTTGTCGCCTGATGCTAAAAACCATCCTGTGGTGGCTTCTGGTCGCCTTTCTCATCTTCTTCATCGTCTCGGCCCCCGGTGAGGCCGCCCGGATAGTGCGTGCGACCGGTGAGAACGCCGGAGACTGGTTCACCACGGCCGCCAATGCCTTCACCACCTTCTTCTCGCGTCTGGTGTGATGTCGGAGGCCGCCGGCATCCTCGCGGACGACCAGAGGCAGAAGCAGTACCTGGCTGAAGGCGAGAACATGGCTCTCTCGGCGCGCCGGCACTGGACCATGTTTCTGCGGTCCGGCCTGCAGTCGGTGGGCGTCCTCGCGGCCGCCTTCGCCCTGGACTGGCTGACGAGTGACCCCGGGGGCGCCGGGGCCCTCGACCCGGTGTGGGCCCTGGCATCTTCGCTCGCAGTGATCTTCTTCGCCTGGCAGGTGTTCGACTGGTGGTTGACCAGCCTGGTGGTGACCGATCATCGGGTCTACGAGGTTTCGGGCATTCTGTCGCGCAACGTGGCCTCGATGCCTCTGAGCAAGATGACCGACATCACCTACCACCGCTCGCCTGCGGGCCGCCTCCTGGGTTACGGCGAGCTGATCCTCGAATCGGCGGGCCAGGAGCAGGCTCTGAGCCGGATAACCAATCTGCCCGACCCGTTGAACTTCTACAGGACCGTGACCATGCTTGTCACGAAGGCCGGAGCGGGCCGGCCGCGCGGCTCGGAGGACGAAGAAGGCATGGCGGCCCGGGGGGTGCCCGAGGAGCTGTTCGAGGATGAGCGGGACGACGACGACACCGACGAGATCCCTGCGGTGCGCATTTGACCTCCGGGAGAGGCCGGCCTAGGTGAAGACCAAGACCGTGGCTGCGATCCTGTTCGGTCTGCTCATGGCCGGGGTCGCCGCCCAACGGGGTGACGCCGGACAGACCTGTCTCGGGGCCAAGGTAACCATCAAGAGTGATGCCGCCAACCACCTCGCGGAGGGGACTTCGGGCAACGATGTCTTCGCCGGGGGGCCAGACGACGATCTCTTCTACGGACATGGCGGAAACGACACCATCTGCGGTGGCCAAGGCGATGACGCCCTGAAGGGCGGTGAAGGTGCGGATCGGATGGACGGCGGCCATGGGGACGACCGCATCTACGGTGGGCCCGGCGACGACGCCAGAGAAGGTGGGCTCTCCGGGGGGGCAGACGATGATCGGATCCTGGGCGGTTCGGGAAATGACACCGTGTCCGGGAGTGAAGCCGGCGACGTGCTCGTAGGGGGGGCGGGAAACGACATCGTTTCCGGAAACCGGGGCGGTGACCGTGTCCTCGGCAACTCCGGAACGGACACATTGTCGGGAGACCGCGGCGCCGACAGCCTGAATCAGGCTGCGGGATCGGGCTCGATCTCGGGGGGCCCGGGGCAGGATCGGTGTGTGGGCGACGCGACTCCCTCCGGCTGCGAATTCACCCCCTGAGCAAGAGAGCCCTATGAGAGTCGCCGGTGCATCTCTCAGCGTCGGGAGCACGGCTTAACCTAGGTCGTGGCCACTGGTGTCGTTGCAGCTCTGCTCTCCGTGATGGTGCTCGCTTTCGTCGAGGGGTTGCGGCTCTTCTATCCCGCACGCGAGACCTGGCTGCGCCTTCGCCGCACACGCGGCAGGCGTTCGGTATGGGTGATGCGGCGGCGCTACGAGAGCGCGGCGAAGGGGACCACGCCGCGTCGGCTGGCTACTCTGTTGCTGGGCCTCATCATCATCTGGGTGGCGGTCGCAAGCCTCCTCGACAAACGTTGGAACGAAGTTGTGCTCGACGTCCTGCCCTCGGTCGTGGTCTGGGTGGCGTTGTTGCGCACCCCGAGCGCACTCCGTGCCATCGCCGAGCGCATGAAGGATTTCGAGCGTTGGCTGGGGGAGGATCCCGATGCGGAGCCCGGGGAGGGTGACGGTGGACCGGCCGCCGTGACACTGTGAAGCCGGACTTCGTGCGCCATGGTCCCGTACCGCGGAGCTCCATGGCCCTGACGGGATGAGTCTGGACTCGGCGCAGCTCTATCTGGTCGCCCCGGCGCGCCTGACAGCGGGGAGGCTGGCCGATCTGGTGGGCGAGCTCGCCGGCGCCGGAGTCGACCTGATTCAGCTGCGCGAAAAGGATCTGGAGGCACGCGATGTGTTGCGTGCGGCTGAGCCGGTGGTGTCGGCATGCCGCGCGGCCGGCATCCCTTTCATCATCAACGACCGGCCCGACATAGCTCTGGCTCTGGGTGCCGACGGGGTACATCTGGGGCAGAACGATCTCCCCGTCGAGGTGGCGCGCCGCGTGTGCCCCGAAGCCATCGTCGGGCTTTCCACCCATGCCCCCGGGGAGATAGACGCGGTCACCCGGGCGGATGTGAGCTACTTTGCGGTGGGACCGGTGGAGGCGACCCCGACCAAGCCCGGCCGGCCCGCAGCGGGCATCGATCTGATTCGCTACGCCTCCCGAACAACCGGGTCGCCATGGTTTGCAATCGGGGGGATCAACGCGGACAACCTGGACCGGGTGCTGGAAGCGGGTGCGCGCCGAATCGTCGTGGTGCGAGCCGTAACGGAGTCACGCGACCCTCCGGCCGCAGCGGCGCGCCTGCGCAGCATGCTCGAAGGCGCGCCGTGAAAGCCCGGGAGCCCGGCTCGGCCGGCGGCGCGCCGAAGCCTTAAGCTCGACGACCATGTTCAAACCGAAGCTGCAGTGGCTTCTGATCTTCGTACCGATCGCCATCGTGCTCGAGGTGATCCACGCCCCCGCGCTCGCAATCTTCGGCGTCGCCGCACTCGCGATTCTTCCCCTCGCAGGAATGATTGGAACTGCGACGGAGGAGCTCGCGGCTCGATCGGGCCCGCAGGTGGGCGGACTTCTGAATGCGACCTTCGGAAATGTGACCGAGATGATCATCTCGTTCTTCCTCATCCTCGAAGGGCAGATCGAGGTGGTCAAAGCCTCTCTGGCGGGCGCCATCATCGGCAACGTGCTGCTCGTTCTAGGTCTGGCTTTTCTCCTTGGTGGATGGAGCCGGCGTGAGCAGACCTTCAACATAAAGACTGCCAGTCTGCACTCGGCTTCGCTTGTCATTGCCGTTGTCGCGCTACTGATGCCCGCGTTGTTCTCGTACACTCCCGAGGCGACGTCGTTCCGCACGGAATCGGTATCGGTCGGTGTGTCGATCGTGCTCATGCTCCTGTATATCTTCAGCTTGGTGTTCTCCATGGTCACCCATCGTTCGTTGTTCCGCTCGGAGTTCCACGCGGAGAAGCCGAAATGGTCATTGGGGCGCGCTCTTGGTTACCTTGGAGTTGCGACCGTCGTGGTCGGGCTGATGAGCGAGTTCCTGGTAGGCGCGCTCGAAGAGGCAACCGCCGTGCTTGGTCTCTCGGAATTGTTCGTGGGCTTGATTATCGTTCCGATCATCGGAAATGCAGCCGAACATTCATCGGCGGTGGTGCTTGCGATGAAGGACAGGATGGACGTCTCGATCGAGATAGCAATCGGGTCTTCTGTTCAGATCGCGTTGTTCGTGGCGCCTGCCTTGGTCTTTGCTTCTCTGGCGGTGGGGCAGCCCATGGACTTCATCTTCACTGGTTATGAGATAGCCGCGGTTGCATCCTCCTCGGTCATCCTTGCTTTCATTGCGCTCGACGGGCGCTCGAACTGGCTCGAAGGCGCGCAGTTGCTGGCGGCTTACGTCATAGTTGCCATCTCGTTCTTTTTCCTCTAGGGGGAGGCCCATGCCGAGAGCTATCGACTTTCACGTGCATTGCTCCACTCATGAATGGCTCGAAGGCTCGATTGGGCCCATGCTGGAAGCGACCGCGCGTTACTTTCGCACCGAGGTGCGCGTTCGCACCGTCGAGCAGATGGCGGCCGAGTACCGCGATTGGGACATATTCGGGGTCTTGCTGGCCTGGGATGCGGAGACCGCCACCGGACTGCCTCCGCTGACCAACGATCGCGTCGCCGAAATCTGCACCGCCTTTCCGGAACAGTTCATCGGCTTCGCGAGCGTCGACCCGCACAAGCCGGACGCGGTCGACGAATTGGAGCGGGCCGTCTCCGAGTTGGGGCTGAGGGGGCTCAAGCTGCACCCGCAGGTGCAGGCGTTCTATCCGGACGACCCTCGCTTCGATCCACTCTGGAACAAGTGCGAGGAGCATTCACTTCCGATTGTGGTCCACGTCGGCCAGACGGGCCTCGGCGCCGGAGTGCCGGGGGGTTCGGGGATCGCCTTCGACTACGGACGCCCGATGCTCATGGACAAGGTGGCGGCGCGCCACCCGGGCCTCACCGTGGTGATGGCGCACTTCGGCTATCCGTGGCACCTCGAGGTGCTTGCGAGCGCCATGCACAAGACCAATGTATGGGTCGATCTCTCGGGATGGCGTCCGAAATACATTCCCGAAGAGGTGAAGCGCGATGCCCGGGGACGCCTCGCGGACCGCTTCGTATGGGGCAGCGACTATCCGATGCTCGACCCGGGGCGGTTGCTGGACGAGATTGACCTGATGGAGCTCGGGGAGCGAAAGCAGGACGTGTTGAAGGATAACGCCGCCCGCCTCCTGGGAATAAGCGTCTGACTCGTGGGCGTAAGCTAGGGCACATGGCAACCACAGAGGACATCCGCGAAGAGGTGACCGAGGCGCTCAAGACGGTCGACGACCCCGAGCTTGGGATCGACATCATCAATCTCGGGCTCGTCTACGAGATCAAGGTCGCCGAGAGCAACGACGTCCACATCGAGTACTCCTTGACGACGATGGGGTGCCCGATCGGGCCCATGATCGAGGAACAGATGAAGTCCGTGTCCGCCCCGATCGAGGGCATCGGCGAGATCACCGCGGAGCTCGTGTTCTCACCCGCGTGGACTCCCGAGAAGATGACGCCGCTGGCGAAGTCCGCTCTCGGCGTCGTCTGACTGCAGAATCCAGGTGATCTCCGGCCCCCGGCTGCGCCGGCTTGGCTGGCTCGCGTCAGTGGTCGTTGCCCTCGGCCTCGTCGCCTCGGCGCACTATCCCGTGTTCGTCGACGACATCGACGACGTCGGGCGGGCCCACGTCATCGAGGACATCGCCCGCTCCCAAGCCTTTTACGGCCGGCTCGAGCCGGACCAGGTCGACTTCTACCGGTTCGAGGCCGAGGCCGGCGAGAGCATCTCGTTGGAGGCGCTTGTGCCCAAGACCGACGACCTGCGCTCGTTCCGGCCCGCGATCACCATCAGCGGGCCCGGGCTTCCCGACGACGGGATGAGAGCGCCCGCCGGCGCGGCCGCCACGAGCCACTATGAGGGCCTGA
>JACDCD010000017.1 GCA_013694625.1 Actinomycetota bacterium
CTGGGTCAACGAGGGGTTGTCAGACTGGGCCCAAACCATCACCGATTATGTCGACCCGAGCCTGCCCATCACCAACCAGGACTTCGATTCTCATGTCCAATGCTTTCTCGGCTACCTGGGGAGAGAAACCGCCGCCAACCCCAACCCGCGACAGGGAGGCCCCGAGAACTCGTTGACCGCGTGGGAGGATCAGGGTTCCGACGAAATCCTTTGTGACTACGGGGCCGTCTACACGATGATGGAGTACCTGGCCGATCATTACGGACCCGGCTTCATGCGCATGCTCCATCGCGACAACACAAACGGGCTCAGATCCCTCGAGAAGCTCCTCGAGAACCGCAGCGCCGGGGTTACCGCCGCCGACACTCTTCACAGGTGGGCGGCCATGGTGGCGCTCGACGAGGTGCTCGGCGAAGGTGCTGCTCTAAACGGCGGCGAGGCAGCCGATTATCAAACGGACACGCTTGCCGCCAGTATTAACTTCAACACCAGACACAGCTACTCGAAGGCCGGCGCGCCGCCCAACGGGTCGGATTACGTCCGGCTTCGGGACGACGCCGGGGACTACCTCGGCGCGGACGCCATCTCTCAAATCAAGTTCAACGGCGCCTCGAAGCTGGCCTTCCGGCCTGTTGAATGGAAGGTCGATCGCAAACCCCCGCACCACGAGGGCAACCCCGCTCTCTACTCAGGCTCTGGACCCAACTTCGATCGCGCCATCATCCGTCGGGTGACGGTGCCGGAAGGAACACCTAAGCTCACTTTCCGAACCAAATGGAACACCGAGGAGGGCTGGGACTTCGGCTTCGTTCAGGTCTCTACCGACAACGGAAAGACCTACCAGAGCCTTCGCAACAAGGACACTACAAAGACGGCGGATCCCGGCACCATTTCCATCGTCAAGCAGAACTTGCCGGGATTCACCGGCAACTCGAAGGGGTGGAAGACGGAGCGTTTCAACCTCGCCGCTTTCGCCGGTCAGAAGGTCCTCCTGTCGTTCCGCTATGTGACGGATTCCGGGGTGGACCTTCCCGGCTGGTGGATCGATAAGGTCAAGGTCGGACGGAAGTCCATCTCACAAGGCAAGGCGTTGGCCGAGTGGCGCTCGATGACCGAGGTCCGGCAGATACGTGTAGGCGGCTTCACTGTGCAGCTCGTGGCGTACACCAATGCAGGAGATGAGGCCTGGATTCACGAGCTGCCGCTGGATGCCTCCCTCGACGCAAGTCTCAGCGGTGGCGGGCTAATCGGGGCCATCGGAGGCTCGGCCGAGAAGGTCGCAGCTATCGTCACGTACGACGAGCCAACTGAGGAGATCACACCAACTCAGTACGCGCCCTACAGGCTCAAGGTGAATGGAGTGCTTCAACCGGGCGGTTAGCACCGCCGGTTCCTGCAAAAGAGAGGGTCCGAAAAGACCGGACCCTCTCTTTTCGCGTCGCTCATTGATCGTAGAATGGGGCCGTGCCAATCTACGTTGCCCTGCTCCGTGGAATCAATGTCGGCGGGAAGAACAAGGTCGCTATGCCAGATCTGCGGTCGATGTTCGAGGATCTAGGTCATCAGGGCGTCGTTTCGCACGCGCAGAGCGGCAATATCGTATTCGAAAGCCCCTTAGATGCCCCGACGAAGCTCGCCGCCGGTATCGAGCGCGCCATGGCCGGGACCTTCGGCCTTACTGTCTCCGTTCACCTGCGAACCCGCCGCGACCTGGAGCGCGTCGTCGCCCGAAACCCGTTCATCACAGAAGGTGTTGATTTCACATCGTTACACGTCATGTTCCTCGCCGACGCACCCGGTAAAAAAGCGGTTGGGAAGCTCGACGCCGATCGTTCGCGACCCGACGAGTTCGAAGTTAGGGGCCGGGAGATCTATCTTCGTTATCCGAACGGCTCGGGCAGGTCCAAACTCACCATCGATTACTTCGAGCGCAGTCTCGGAACCTCCGCTACGGCTCGGAACTGGAACACGATCACAAGAGTGCTGCAGCTCATGCAAGAAAGGCATTGACCCACCCGACTATCAACCACCATGCCAGCCGGGTCGACACGGGCTTTGTTGCCACACCTCGACCCCGATCCATCCAGCGGGCCGTCCTAGCCCCCACAGAAAGATCAAATAGACGGGTTGGCGCTACCACGAATCAATGGGAGGCCGGGTGACCGAGCAACAGGAATTGTCAGAGCCGTCGAGGGACAGCGCGGAGCAGCACAAAGACGTCCGCGAGCTCACGTAGCTCCTCGCCTTATCTGTGAGGCTGCGCGTCAAGAGCTCAGACCCGTGCCTAGCCCAAGGCCAGAACCAGGGCAAGATATTCTCTTATGGCCGACTGTGATCTATCCGCCCCCGGGAGGGAGGAGAGCCATGACTGATATCGGGCCCCAAGCCGAGCTCGATGCCGCTCTGCAGGAGCTCGCCGATATCCTTGTCTCGGACGAGGATGTCGACAGCACCATCAGCCGGATCACCCGCTTGGCTGTCGCGTGCATCGATGGGGCCGATTTCTGTGGAGTGTCTTTGATAACAAAAGGCAAGGAGATCAAGTCGGTCGGTGCTACGGACGAAGTTGCGGCCGAAGTCGACAAGGTGCAGTACGAAGTCGGTGAGGGCCCTTGCCTCAGTTCGATTGCTGACCAGGCGACGTTCAAGATCGATGACATCGGGAGTGATCGGCAATGGCCGAGGTTCTCGGCGGCCGCTGTTGACAAGGGCGTCAACAGTATGTTGGCCTTCGTCTTGCAGATATCAGACCAATCACTTGCCGCTCTCAACCTCTTCGCACGGGAGGCTCACGCATTTTCCATGGAAGATGTCCGGGTGGGTGCAATCTTTGCTTCCCACGCCGCGCACACTCTCGCCAACGCTCAAACACACGAAACTGATCGGCTGAAGGCGCAGCAGTTGGAGGAGGCATTGGCCACACGCGGTGTCATCTCCAATGCCGTAGGCATCCTGATGGCGCAAGAGGGGATGAACCGTGAGGAGGCTTTCGGAATGCTTCGTACCACCTCCCAGGCTCTGAACTTTAAGTTGAGGGTCATCGCCGAGAGCGTCGTAGACAAGACAGAGCGGGGAGCCAACTCCCGGAAACGCCTGACCGATGACGATGAGTCTCTCGCCCCGTAGGGGCTGGCTGTACACCCGCAGGGCCCCAGAGGCAAAAGGAGCCGCTAAAGCGGAGTGAAGGGCTTCCGAAGATAAGGGTCTAGACCTGAAATCCGAGCGCTAGAGGAAGCCATGACGTGTGAAGACGACTGGATCAATCAAGCGCTCGCCGCACTCCGGGAACGTGGCGTCCGCACGGTGGACCAACTTCCAGATGAGACGCAGGCGTCGCTTTTCGCCTCCGCAATCAAGCTCTGGCCGGTGATCGGCTCACCATCTCCCATCGAAACGCTGGTTGAGGCCGGTATTCGATCCGAGGAGAGCATCAGGCAATTCGCCGTCGAACTGAATACTGACTTGGGTCTAGGGCCGGACGAGATACGTGAAGTGGGTTTCTATCTGCACGCCCTGTGCCGAACGGAATGGCAGCGAAGGGAAGACCTCATTACGCATGCGCACAGATGTTACTGCGGCCTCCTTCGGGGTGCGCATCCCCTCTTCGGAGAGATCTGGCGCAGAGACGAAGGCGGGTGGATGGCAGGATGCGCCTGCGGAGAGTTCCCCGGCAGCAACGCCCCCTCCTACCGGAAGGCCCTAGCGGATGTTTACGAAGACCACGTCGCCGTCGTCGAGACCTGTCCCTGCCCTTGTCATGAAGCGGGGGATATCTAAGTAGGACGGCGGGCACTGTGCGCCGAGAGCACCCCCGTTCTCACCTGACCCTTGGTAGGGTTGACCTGAGGAGGAGAGGGATGACGAAGGATCACGGAGCATCGGTCAAAGACGACAAGCAGTACGGCGGCGAACCATCCGTCCGAGGGGATGAGGTCACGAGTGAGGGCAATGCCCGGGTCAACCTGCCTGGAGTTGGGAGACTTCTCGGTCGATCGCGTGGACGAGTGACTCCAGGAGCTCGCCTTCGTCTCCGTCGAGCCGGAGCAGGTGATCGGTAAGCTCGTTCAGATGGACGGCCCTGAAGCTGGAGGCGATGCTCTTGATCTGATGAGCCACAGACCGGGCCGCGGGAACACCCCCTATCCTTGCTGCATTCTCAAGGTCGGCTACCTGTGACGTGAGGTGGCTCAGAAAGCCGGCCAACAGTTCCTGGTACACCTCGGGGCCGAGATCGCTTTCGAGAGTCCCGGCGCCATCGTGCGTCAGGGTTCTGTCATTTATCCATAACGGGTCTATTGGTGCCACCACGCCCGAACTGAAACCCCATTCGAGGAGTTAGCCCACTTTCGGCAACAGGCTGAGCCCAGTCGAACGAGGGTCCGGGCCTCTAGGTGTTCGCGGACACCCAGCAGCAGTGGGAGGTCATGGTCGCCCGTCCTGACGGAACGGGCGACCAGGGTTAGCAGGGCGTCCTTGCTCACAGGCTTGGCAAGCGCTCGGCGGGCTGATGCCCAAATGGCACCTGTGAAGCTGCTAGGCATCCAGCTTGTGAACCGTGCGCCCCCAAGGTCCCCAAATGGCGTAGGTAACCGCTCCCTCGAGATTCACGTCACCGAACTGATTCACGTACATCGTTCGCCCATCGGGACCGAAGCATACGCCGGCGAACTCGGACTCCCTGGTGCTTGTTCTCGCGAAGTCATAGATGCCGCCATCGGGCGACAGTCCGCGAATGAATTGCGGCGGCTCGGAGTCCTCGCAGAGGAAAAGGTCGCCGGTCGGCGCCACCGTGAGATTGTCCGGGTTCTTGAGCTGCTCAGGACCCGGAGTTTCGTAAATGAGCGTCAATTTCTGGGCGCGCGGATCTAGCTCCCACACCTGGCCCAATCCCGCGATCCCTCCCTCTGTGCAGTCGAAGAAAATCCTTTGGTTGCCGACCCAGATCCCCTCTGCGCGGTTGAACGCCGCCGCCTCGAGCTCATGTGCCTCGTCGCGCACGATGTCCGTCGCGGGGTCGGGGTCGGGGATCGTCACCCACTCAACGTCGAACGGCTCTCCGATCGGCCATCCGTCGGTGTTGGCGTTAGGGACATCGACGAACTTGAGCGCCTGAAGCTCGCCATCGATCGTGGCGAGGTCTCCTGCCTTGTTCGGTACCCGGTTGGGCAGCCAACGATAGAAAGCAGAGTCGAAACGGATGTCCTCAGTGAGGTAGAGGATGCCGTTGTGCCAGGCAACCGCTTCGTGCAAGAAGCGTCCGGCGGACTTGACGGGCCTGGCCTCGACGGCCCCACCGGCCGAGATGGGCACCTCGAAGATGTAGCCGTGGGGCTCGTTGCCGTCTGAGAAGTTCTCCTCGCACGTGACCCAGCTGTGCCAGGGCATGCGACCTCCTGCGCAGTTGGTCGTGGTGCCGCCTAGAACAGCGAAGTTCTGAACCACCCGCCGGTCGTCCACGACGAGCTTGGTGCACCCACCATTGAACAAGGTGTCCGAGTCGTAGCGATTGCCAGGCGGAACGACGACGTCTATCTCGTCGGTGTCTCCCTCGGCTTGGCGATTCTCGTGGTTGCGAATGAGGATCGTGTTGCCGTTTCCGCCCCTGAAAGCGGCCATGCCGTCGAAGCTCGACGGAGTGGGGTTGCCGTCGTCCATGATCTCGCTTTCCCGCGAGATGATCCGATACTTGAAGCCGCGCGGCAAGAAAAGGTCCCCCATGTCGACCAGCGGACCATAGCCGCCACTGCTGGGACGCCCTTCCGTTGCCGCCCGCGCGCCAAACGCTTGCAGTGGCGAAGCCATCGCAAGGCCGCCTGCGCCGGCAGCCCCTCGCTTCAAGAACGACCTACGGTCGAATACCTGTGTCACGGCTCCCCCTTTTACTTGACCCACCTCGCACAACTCACGATACTCGGTCTTGCGAGCAGGCTAACAAAGGCATTCCCGCTTATCAGGGCCAGCTGCCGGAGATCTGCGCGCCCTGAGATCCGGTCCACTCGCCAACCCATAGCGGCTACCCAGTCGGGACCCCTACAACGATGCCTTCTATCGTCCAAGGAACAAACCTCCTTTCCCGCCGAGCAAAGCGCGCAGTCACCTAAGACGATCGGAGTTCACCTCGGCCATATCTATGCCAACTCGGCGTCCGCTCGCGCACCGAGCTGGCCGCCCTGCTTCTAGGTTCAAGCTCCCTCTCGGCATAAAGCTCGAGAAAGAAGCAGACGAACGTCGACAGTCCCTTCCCTGATCGAGCGAGATGACCGTAGGACACTTGGGTCAATCAGTTTGCTTTGCGTCTTATCTTTCTGGCGTATTGGCGGATTCCCCTTATTTTTGGATCGGTGCCCTACTTGACGGGCACTTGCTTTCGAGAGACCTAGTGCTCCTGCGCGGAAGTAACTCCAGCGTCCAGGGCGGCACTGCGCGGCGAAGACAAGGCGCGAGGAGTCGTGCGTACCCGGAGGGTACGTGCGCGACGAGCAACGCAGCCATCGTCGATGCAGGGCTGTCCTGGGGCGACGGAACTTACGCAAAGGTGCATTAGGTATCCTTCGCACTGATCGTCTTGCTCTCATGTTTGAAGATGACCGATCCAGCTTGCGACTCATTTCACGAGGGTTCGTCGCCGGTGTAGCGGAAGATCCACAGTCCGCTGTCTCGGTCGCTGCCTAGTATCAGCGTCTCGTCGCTTCCCGGCAGACGATGAGCCTCGATGCCCCAGAAATTGCTGCCCTCCTGGGCCACGTAGTGACCGACCTCCTCTACGCCGTTAGCGCCATACTCGATGACGCGAATGCCGCCGGAGTAGTACGCCAAGTAGGCGAGCCCCGGCTTGTACGGGTCTGTGGCGACTTCGTGGACCGACAGGTCCCCGAATCCGAACGCGAAGGCAGGGTCGAGGGCCTCGTCAATGGCGTAGGCGTCGATCTCCTTTAGGTTCGAGGTCCGTAGCAACCGAACGTAGCCCCAGCCGTCGAATACTCCTGTTGCCGATACTCGCTCGCCTTCGGCCCCAAGCTCCGGCTCTTTGCTGTTGTCGTAGGGGAGGTCGTAGGCCGGCTCCGAGTTGAACATCTTGTGGAATGCCTCATGCGTCGTGCACGCCGTCACGATCGGAGGCTCTTCGGGGAATGCTCCCGAGCCGCAGAAGGCGAGATCGAACTCGGCTCCGCCGAAGTGACGGTTCACCAACACGACTGCGTCCCAGCCGGCCTCGATGGCCTCGGCCGCCTTCTCGCCCGGGAAGCATCCTTCGATCGGTTCGCTTGGGTCATCTTCCGGTCCCCGCTGAAGGACGAGGATGGCTTCCTCGCCGGGGGCTAGGTTCAGATCGTAGTCGGACCTTTGTGGCACCGGTGTCGCGCCCGGATAGATGTCGGATGGGCAACCGTAGCCGCCATAGACGGTTGGGCCATTAAGCTCCTCATCGGGAAGGAGCGCCAGCGGGGCACCTCCGTCAACTGCGCCGGCTTCGAAGGAGCCGGCGTTCGCTCCGCTGGTGATCTCAAGCTCCTCAATCCGATAGGGACTGAAATCCTCATCGGTCCCAATGATGAACCTGCCGTTGGGACTGAACTCCGCCTGGTGAGCGTTCCCCTCGGATGGAGACAATCCTGTGAGGATGTCCTGCACCGGGTAGTCGAAGTCATCGATGAACTTCGGCTTGGCCGGGTTGTCCACGTCAAGCAGCACCCAACCGCCATCCCAGTAGGACAGCAGCATCGTCCAGGTGCCCTTCACCTTTTTTACCACCATGTCGTGAAGAAAGGCGGCAGCCCCAAGAGGCGTGGCGTTGTTCTGGAGGACACCTTCCTCGTTGAGGTCGAGCTCACTGATGAACTCGGAGTTGCGCGGGTCGGTGATCTCGAAAATATCGACGTCGGTCGTTTCCTCGTTGTCGACAACGACCATGAAAGCGCGCTTGCCCGCCTGCCATCCGAACGAGCTGTGAATCTCATTGAACCGGCTCAGGAACCCGCCCGGATCGTCGTCTCCGATGTGGCGGGTTAGCACCGTCGGATTCGACGGGTCCGTGACATCCCATAAGGACGCTCCCCCGATGCCGCCTTCAGCGCAGATCTCGTTATTGAAGATAAGGACCTGGCCGGTGAAGAAGTCTGTCTTTAAGTTGACGACGTGAGAACCCTCGCCGGGGAAGGCCCCTTCAGTGGCGTCGATAAAACCTACCTGCTCGGGATTCGAAGGGTCGGAGATGTCCATGATCGCGACGCCGGCGTCGGAGCATTCTTCCGGGTCCCGAACCGTGAGGTAGGCATAGTTGCCGTAGGCCGAGACGTCTGCGACTCGCTCGGGAGCGACGCCTTCAATGTCAGCCTGCCCCACGAGTTCAACGTTGCGGCTTGACGGAGGCAGGTGGCCCTCTGTGGAGCCGTGCTGATCCTGGGCTTCGTGGACCTCAGTGGGCGTGTCGACGACCTGGTCTCGCGGTGAATGAACTTGGTGCCTTTACCCCGACTCCATCTTTTGCGCTCGTTGTGTCGTTTGTCCCGCTATCGCCGACGCCGCCACCGTTACCAAAATTAACTCGATGGTCGCCAACAGCGTTAGATACCTAGAGCGTTTGACCACGCCATCCCCCTGTTTCTGTAGTCGCATGCAGCAGCCTCCCAGGCTGTATCGAACAATAGTCCGTCGGTTTGGGCACGTCAATGAACCCAACGCTCCGATCTCGAGCAACCCAAGGCACTGTCCTAATCGGCAAAGACAACCTTGCGACGCCTCCTGCCGTCGGTTACTTCGTAGCTCAAAAGGACTGCTCCAACCTTTTCTCGCGAAGTTTAGGTGAGCGTCCAATCTGGTCGGTCCGGTGGAGAATGTAAAGGTGAACGAATACGACAAACGGAGCAGTGAAGGCGAAGGCAGAACGCGAGTCCAGGTGCTGCTGGCAGCGATCGCAGTCGCGTGCGGCCTGGGAGCTATCTCCGTGTGGGGTGAGCGCGCCGGGGTGCGAGTACTCACAATCGTGGCCAATCTCGCGTCTCCGTGGGGCCTAGCGGCGCTTGTCGTCGGCCGGTTAACGTCGTCTATGAAGCGGGGCGCCTTTGCGGGCGCGCTCACCCTGCTTGTCGGCATGGCCGCCTTCTACGTTTTGATCCCCGCACTGTACATCCATAGCGCACGAGAGGTCGTCTGGACGGTCGCGGCGATGATCGTGGGACCTGTTATGGGTTCATGCGGCGCCCGGCTGACGCTCTGCCAAGAAGGAGTTCGCTCTGCGGCCGTTGTTGCGCCCTCAGCGATGCTCCTGGCAGAGGCAACATGGGTAGGGACAGACCGTCGTGTGTGGCTCTGGAATTTTCGGCTCGAGCCCTACCGTCTGATCGATCTCGCGATTCTTGTTGCGCTCGTCGCGTTGGCCTTTGCGTTACCTCTCATTTTCGTCAAAGAGCCCAGGCGGCTACCTTTGATCTATTTTAGCTGCCTCGTCGCCGGTTTGATCGGCGCTACCGGATTTGCATCGTTGCAATGGATCCTTCTTCAAGTGTGAGGTAGTCCCAGAACGCCAAGGTTCCATGGCTCCCATTGCAGCCTTCCGGCGACCAGGGGCCCCAGTCGTTCTCGCCCGCCTCTCGCTCGAGCTTCCACAAAGCAATCTGGGCGCCGGCCGTGCGGCGCGCCGGGCTCCCCGCCGCGCTCCGGATTCACGACCTGCGGCACATGTGCGCGGCCCTACTTATCAGTCAAGGCACACACGTCAAGGCGATCCAGCAGCACTTGGGCACTCAAGTCCGGTCGTGACTCTCAACACCTACTCACACCTTCCCTGAGCAACTGGGGCGTTCGATTCGCGTGTCAAGGCGATGCCGCGCACGCTCGAGCACAGCTACACGAGAGAGCTCCGGGTCCGCCACGACAAGGTCGACCAGCACGGCACGGTCACGATCCGCTACAAGAGCAAGCTGCACCACATCGGGATGGGCAGGGCCCTCAACGGGACCCGGGTGATCCTGCTGGTGGCGGGTCGACAGATCCGGGTCCTTCACGAGCACGGCGAGCTGCTGAGGCAGCTGACGCTCGATCCGAGCCGGGACTGCCAGCGTCGCGGCGCGGCTTAGGTGTCCACTATGCTCCGCGACATCTGTCCGGGATGTCCCGCGACATCACAGCGCGGAGGGCGTGGGACTCGACCCCACAAGCCCTTTCGTACAACGGTTTTCAAGTTATGAGCACGCCGTCCTAACTCTTCCTGCCTCAGCCTGAGTTGGCCTGGTGGTGCGGGGCGAGGGCGGCCTTACAATCCTGCCTGGCCGGGTTCTTCCTGGCTTCTCTCACCTCTACCTGATCCGAGAATTGGGAATGGATTGGCAATCTACCGGTCGCCGATCGAGCTCCTTCCGCCTCAGAGGCGGACCAGCAATCGTGCTCAAACCTTGACGACTGCGAGACCCGGGACGTCAACGTAGTCGTCATCTTGGGTGACGACAGGGACGTCGAGGTCAAGCGCGGTCGCGGCGATCCATGAGTCGTTGACGGGCATCCGCTGATGGCTGTCGCGCAACAGCAACCGGAGCCGCGCCCACGACTCGGCGACTCCGCCGTCGATAGGGATCGGTTCAAGAGCAAGCGCCTGCGTCAGGGTTGCGAGCCGGCGATCGCGTGTCTCAAGATCGATCGCTGCAAGGACCCCCGCTCGCAGCTCCCCGATGGTGATGACCGAGACGGCGACCTCGTCGGGAAGCGACTCAGCCTGGAGCGGTCGCCCGGACTCCTGCGCGATGAAGAGCGTGGTGTCGGCGAGCCCGCGGCTCACAGCGTCGGCAGGTCATCCGTGGACTCTGGGGCCAGTACGGCGAGATCCTGTCTAATTCTCGGGTCCGCCTGGTGCGCGCCGATGCGATGAACGAACTCGCCGCGCCCAAGCCAGCGCGATCGTTGGCGCACGGGCTGCAGGATCGCTACCGGGCGCCCGTCGAGCGTGATCGTGACCGCCTCGCCGGCTTTGACCCGCTCGAGCACCGACCTGGTGTTATTGCGCAACTCTCGGGAAGCAACCTCAATCATGCTACGACTGTAGCATACGTGCGACAGGAGACCTAATGTGGCAGCAAGTCGCCGTCTGGGGACGCGAACGGCCACAGATGAGTGGCGCCCGGCAACCGGATACGGCACGGGACGGGGATGCAGACTCGCCGCGCGCCGCGGGCATGGTCTTCGTCCTTGACGACCCGGCAGAGGACCGAGCTGGTCGCTTTTCACTTTTCAGCGCCGTGAGCCCTGGTGGGGCGGTGGGCAGCCGACACCTAGCGACCGCCTCGTCGCGGTCGTTGGCGCGGGGGTGCCCTTGCTGGTCGCTGCGGCCGTCGCACTCCGACCCTGCCGGTAATGAGCATGAGCCGCAGGCAAGTTTTCGCTTCATCCCCGAGCTGACGCGAGTTGCTACTTCGCATCTCTTTGCACGCCCAGTCTCGGGACTCGCCACCGCCGCACCGTTCCCTCTTCGGGACCGACCGAGCCTATGAACTCCATACCGGTCTACTCGAGGACCCTCCTTGAAGCGTTGCGGTCTGGAAGTGTGTGAGCCAGCACGAACTCAACGTCTGGGTGAGAGAAGCGGTTCCCCTTTGAAGCCACCAGAACCAACCAACAGGGGGCGATCCCGATGAAGAAACAGATACGAGCCCCCAGCGGGCTAACCCCAGATGTGCTTGTCCCTCCTCTAGGACAAAGCCGTAGTCGGCCCAGCACCGGGCGGCTTGCTGGGTAGAGGTCGCTTCCTTCCTGGAATTGGCCTGCAGCCTCAGCCACGAGGGCGCGGCCCGTAAGCAAGGAATGCCGATCGCGTGCGGCGCTCACCACCATCCCTGACAGGAACCTTTCGGCTCGGCCCAACAGATTTGCGGAGATGAGCACCCGGACAGCCGCCGGTAGATAGCGGGCTCGCCTTCCGTGGTGGTGGCGGGTCGCATGGTCAAGCTCGGCGATCGAATTCACCGCTTGATCGGTATGTCCCTGCGCCTGCTCTACAAGTGCTGTGACAGCTAGTGCAGGGATCAGCACCTGAAGGTCTTTGATCTCGCGGGCCACTCCAATCTAGGTGGACATCACCGTTTGGCTTGGGGCATTGTTCTTCCTCGGATTGTTCATAGCCGGAGTGTGGACGACAGTTCAGCGCGTCCGGGAGAAGCGGCGACATCCCGAGGAGTTCAAAGGGCCGAAAAGGTATCCGCCGAGGTTACCCTGGGGCTAGTCATCTCGGAGCACCCACTTGCACGAGGTCGCCCCCACACCGATCGAGTCTTGGGGCGCTGTCCGAACCTCTGCCACCGCTGCTATGAGCGACTCGCTTGGGAGCGTCCTCAATTGGATTGCGTTGCGTCGGCTGGAACTCCGTGAAGGTCAAAGCCCGGAAGGGTGAGTCGTACGCTTGAGCAGTGCTCACCTGCCCTAGCTGCGGCAATGAAAACCCGGACGGCGCCCGCTTCTGCAACGCCTGCGCTACGCAGCTTTCCGCCGACGTGGGCACGCCGCGTGAGGAGCGCAAGGTCGTTTCGGTCCTAATTGTTGATTTGGTGGGGTTCACCGCCCGATCCCATGCCGCCGACCCGGAAGACGTGAGAGCAGCCCTTACCCCCTGCCACCGAAGTGTCAAACAAGCGATCGAACGCTTCGAGGGAACAGTGGAAAAGTTCATCGGTGACGCGGTCGTGGCAATCTTCGGAGCCCCCGTGGCCCACGAGGATGACGCCGAGCGAGCGGTAAGGGCGGCTCTGAGAATCACTGAGGCCATCAGGGAGATCAATGAAGAGACCTCTGACCTGAAACTGTCCATCAGAGGGGCAATCGACACCGGCGAGGCGCTCTTCTCCTTAGGTGCCCGACCCGAAGCGGGCGATGACTTCATCGCCGGAGACGTCATCAACACCGCGTCCCGGCTCCAGGGAGAAGCACCCGTTAACGCCATCGTCGTTGGGGAGACGACCTACCGCTCGACCAAGGCCCTCATCAACTACGAACCACTCAGTCCCGTAACCGTTAAAGGCAAGCCGGATCCCATCCCGATATGGAGGGTGATCTCAGCGCGGAGTCGTCTGGGAGCCGAGGCCGCCGTTACCTACGCCACCCCCTTCGTGGGGCGTCAGCTCGACCTCGGGGCTCTCAAACACGCTTATCACCGCACGTTGCGGGAGTCCTCTGTTCAGCTGGTTACCATCGTGGGGGAGCCGGGAGTGGGAAAGACGAGACTTCTCGCTGAGCTTTCTTGTTATGTCGACGATCAGCCAGAGCTGGTTTCGTGGCGTCAGGGGCGATGCCTCCCGTACGGCGACGGGATCACCTTCTGGGCCCTTGGTGAGATCGTCAAGGCCCACGCGGGCATCCTCGAATCCAACTCGTCCGCCGAGGCGACCGACAAGCTCGCCGCCGCAATACTGGCGGTGATCGACGACGACACTGAGCTCCCTTGGTTCGTCGCTCGCCTCAGCGCGCTTGTCGGGGCCTCCTCGGGGCAGTCCTCCGACGGGGTAACCAAAGAGGAGTCGTTCGCTGCGTGGCGGCGCTTTCTCGAGGCGGTTGCCGCCGCCGGTCCGTTGGTCCTCGTGTTCGAGGACCTCCACTGGGCTGACGCCACGTTGCTCGAGTTCATCGAACACCTCGTGGAGTGGGTCGCCGGGGTCCCTCTCATGTTGGTGTGCACCACTCGCCCCGAACTGCTAGCCCGGCGGGGAGGCTGGGGCAGGAGCAGCGTTAACTCGGCCACCATCCTGCTTTCGCCTCTCTCCCACGATGAGACCGCCGCGCTTTTTGATGCGCTGCTTGGAGAGTCGAATCTCTCCGTCGGGGAGGCGAGCAAGCTGCTTGAGCGGGCGGGCGGAAACCCACTCTACGCGGAAGAGTTCGCGCGCATGGTGAGGGAGCGCGGAGACACCTCGGCATTGCCTGAGTCTGTCCAGGGCCTTATCGCCGCCCGTTTGGACGCACTCCCCTATGAGGAGAAGGAGCTGCTCCAGGAGGCTGCGGTCATGGGCAGAGTCTTCTGGCTAGGTGCGCTCGGGAGAGACCGGCTGCTTCTCGAGGAGCGCATGCACGAACTTGCCCGCAAAGAGTTCGTGCGCCCTGAGCGCCGGAGCTCGGTGGCGGGCGAAGGCGAGTATTCGTTTCGTCACACTCTTATACGAGAGGTGGCCTACGAGCAGATCCCCAAGTCGCAGCGTGCAGCCAAGCATCGGGCCGCCGCCGATTGGCTCCAATCGCAGGGTCGCCGCGAGGACCATGCCGAGATGCTCGCTCATCACTACATACGGGCGCTCGAGTATGCCAAGGGGGCCGGTGAGTTGCCGAGTGAACTGACCGATCGGGCCATGGGGGCGCTCCGGGCTGCGGGTGACCACGCGCTATCGCTCAATGCGTACCCGGCCGCGATCGGCTTCTACGAACATGCTCTCGGAATGGTCTCGGGCGAGAACGCCGGGCGCACGCGCTGCGACCTGCTGCTCTCTCTGGGCGATGCTCAGGCACGGGCGGGCGACCCTGCGAAGGCGAAGGGGACGTTCTTGGCGGCCGCGGATCTGGCGAGGCGCAGCTCCTCAGCCGAGCAGCTCGGGCGGGCAGCCCTCGGCTACGGTGGAAGGTTCGTGTGGGCTCGTGCCTGGGGCGACAAGCATCTCGTGCCGTTGCTCGAACAAGCTCTCACTCTCCTCCCCGATGAGGACAGCGAACTGCGCGCGCGTCTGCTTGCTCGTCTGGCGGCGGGGCCGCTTCGAGACACTCTCCCCCTCGAGCCGCGCGAGTCGATGAGCCGGGAGGCGCTCCAGATCGCCCGCCGTCTCGGCGACCCGGCAACACTCGCGTATGCGCTGGAGGGGAGGCATGGGGCAAACATGGGGCCGGATTCCCTCGAGCTGCGACTAGCAACGGCAAACGAGCTGATAGAGGTCTCCGAGGGCATAGGCCAGTCCGAGCGAGCCTACGCCGGGTACGAGTATCAGTTCCACGCCCTGCTCGAGACCGGTGATCTTCCGGCGGCGTACCGGGCGTACGAAGCCATGACTGGGCTGGCAAACGAGCTCCGACAGCCGGCCCAACTGTGGTTCACGGCTATTAATCGCGCCAAGCTCGCGCTCTTTACAGGCAGTTTCCACGATGCCGAGAACACGATTGCGGAGGCGCTCGAGCTGGGCCGTCATGTGGAGACGGCCAACCCGCAGATGGCATTCCTTCTCCAGATGTATGCCCTGCGGCGCGAGCAGGGCCGTTTGGACGAGCTCGTCGACGAGGTCGAGCGCGCTGTGGACGATTCCCCTGAGTACCCCGTGTGGCGATACGTTCTGGCCGATGTCCTCGCCGAGCTCAGACGGGAAGACAAGGCCCGTGCTGTGTTCGACGATCTCGCCGCCGGTGAGTTTCCGCTCTACCTGGACATGCAATGGCTGTTTGGCATGAGCGTTCTACCCGAGGCATGCCGGTATCTCGGCGACGCGGAGCGTGCGGCGACCCTCTACCGGCTCCTGTCCCCCTACGAGCATCTCAACGCAACGTTGCCCCCGGAATTGTGCCGAGGATCGGTCTCGAGAGGCCTTGGGATTCTCGCGGCAACGATGTCCAGGTGGGACCAAGCCATAAGGCATTTCGAGATTGCACTCGGGGCCAGCGCCGAGATGGGGGCCCGGTCCTGGCTGGCGCATGCCCAGTACGACTACGGGCACATGCTGCTGGCGCGCGCTGAACCCGGCGATCGTGAACGCGCGCATCAGCTCCTGGCGGCAGCTAGGTCAACCTCTAGCGAGCTGGAGATGAAAGCACTCGCCGACAGGGTCGCGGCACTCGCTGCCTCGTGATCACACGGACGACAAGAACCAGCACGCAGAAGGTTGCCCTGATCCGACTCATTTCCGTTTGTCAACTGGTTCGCGGGCAGCCGAGCCCACACACACATGTGAAATGGCAACATGAACCACTCGCTACCGCCAACAATAGTCCAGGCGGAGGGCATGGGACTCGAACCCATAAGCCCTTTCGGACAACGGTTTTCAAGACCG
>JACDCD010000032.1 GCA_013694625.1 Actinomycetota bacterium
CGTGTCCGGAAGGTGCAAAAGGGGACCCTCCCGGACAGCTTGCGCGTTCCCCGTCCGAAACAGATTCTTAGGAGGCTCGTTTGTCGTCAAACGTCCTGCGCGAACGCCGGACCTTCGCCAAGCTCGCAGAAGTTCTTCCTCCCCCCAACCTGATTGCGGTCCAGAAAGAGTCATTTGACTGGTTCGTAGAAGTTGGGCTCGGAGAGACCCTGAGCGACATTTCGCCGATCGAGGATTTCACCGGCAACCTCGCGCTGCAGTTCCTCTCTCACCGCTTCGAAGCGCCCAAGGGGAACGAAGACGAGTGCAAAGAGAAAGACATGACCTTTTCGCGTCCCCTCTTCGTCACCGCTGCCTTCATCAACAAAGAAACCGGTGAGATAAAAGAGCAGACCGTATTCATGGGGGACTTCCCGATGATGACCGAGAAGGGGACCTTCATCATCAACGGGACCGAGCGCGTCGTCGTGTCGCAGCTCGTCAGGTCACCCGGCGTGTACTTCGACCGTTCCATCGACAAGACCACCGAAGAGCCGCTCTTCGCCTGCAAGATCATTCCGGCTCGCGGAGCATGGCTCGAGTTCGAAACCGACAAGAAGGGCATGGTCGGTGCTCGAATCGACAGGAAGCGCCGCCAGAACGTTACCGTTCTCCTGCGTGCCCTGGGATACGGCGACGATGCTGCGATCCTCAAGCTTTTCGACAACGCTCCCTCGATCCAGGCGACCCTCGACAAGGACGCCATAGAGACCGAAGAGGACGCGTTGATCGACATCTACCGCAAGCTGCGGCCGGGTGAACCACCCACGGTCGAAAGTGCACGCGCTCTGCTCGACAACCTCTTCTTCAACCCTCGCCGCTATGACCTGTCCCGGGTGGGTCGCTACAAGACGAACCGCAAGCTCGGCTTCAAGTCCGACGAGGACACCATCGAGGAGATGGGTACCGTACTCCGCAAGGAGGACATCCTCGCAACCATCCAGTACCTGGTGAAGCTCCACCCCGAAAAAGACTCTGATTACGAGGTCGACGACATAGACCACTTCGGCAACCGGAGAATCCGTCCGGTCGGCGAGCTCATCCAAAACCAGATCAGGGTGGGGTTGTCGCGCATGGAAAGAGTCGTCAAGGAGCGCATGACGACCCAGGACGTCGAAGCAATCACCCCTCAGACGTTGATCAACATCAGACCGGTGGTCGCCTCGCTCAAAGAGTTTTTCGGTTCCTCCCAGCTCAGTCAGTTCATGGATCAGACCAATCCTTTGGCGGGACTCACCCACAGGCGGCGTCTGAGCGCGCTGGGGCCTGGTGGTCTGTCGCGTGAACGCGCCGGCTTCGAGGTGCGAGACGTGCATCCGAGTCACTACGGGCGCATGTGCCCGATCGAAACCCCCGAGGGCCCCAACATCGGTTTGATGGCCTCGCTCTCGACCTATGCGCGCTTGAACCGCTACGGATTCATCGAGACCCCTTACCGCAAGGCGTCGGGGGGCAAGGTGTCGAAGAGGGTTCAGTACCTGACGGCCGACGAGGAGGACAGAGCGGTCATCGCACAGGCGAACGCGATCACCGACGAGAGCGGGAAGTTCACCGAGGACCATGTTCTCGTGCGAGGCCGTCACAACGAGCTCGACTATGTCGAACCACAAGAGGTCGACTTCATGGACGTCTCGGCGAAGCAGACTGTTTCGGTTGCAGCAGCCTGCATCCCGTTCCTAGAGCACGACGACGCCAACCGTGCCCTGATGGGCGCCAACATGCAGCGGCAGGCTGTGCCTCTGCTCCGCCCTGTGGCTCCCTATGTGGGCACAGGCCTTGAGCACAGGGCTGCCGTCGACGCAGGTGACGTCATCCTGGCGGACGAAGACGGCGTTGTCGAAGAGGTATCTGCGGATCAGATCGTGGTGGGCCACGGCGCGGAGCATGTCCCTTACAAGCTCGACAAATACCAGCGATCCAACCAGTCGACCTGCATCAACCAGCGCCCGATCGTTCGCGAGGGCCAGAAGGTCAAGAAGGGCGACATCCTGGCGGACGGTCCTTCAACCGACATGGGCGAGCTCGCCCTCGGCGCCAACTTGTTGGTCGCCTTCATGAGCTTCGAGGGCTATAACTTCGAGGATGCAATCATCGTGTCCGAGCGCCTCGTCAAGGAAGACCTCCTGAGCTCGATCCACATCGAGGAGTACGAAGTTGACGCTCGCGACACCAAGCTGGGCGCAGAAGAGATCACAGGTGACATCCCCAACGTCTCCGAAGATGTGCTTGCCGACCTCGACGAACGCGGAATCATCCGGGTGGGCGCAGACGTCGGTCCTGGAGACGTTCTTGTCGGAAAGGTGACTCCAAAGGGCGAGACCGAGCTCACTCCCGAAGAGCGTCTGCTACGAGCGATCTTCGGCGAGAAGGCACGTGAGGTGCGCGACACATCGCTCAAGATGCCCCACGGAGAAGAGGGCAAGGTCATCGGTGTGCGGGAGTTCTCGCGCGACATCGGTGACGAGCTTTCTCCAGGGGTCAACGAGCTGGTGCGCGTGTTCGTGGCCCAGAAGCGCAAGATCTCCGAGGGCGACAAGCTCGCCGGGCGACATGGCAACAAGGGTGTGATCTCGAAGATCCTCCCCGAGCAGGACATGCCGTTCCTGGCCGACGGGACGCCCATCGACATCATCTTGAACCCACTTGGAGTCCCCTCCCGCATGAACCTCGGCCAGGTCTTGGAGACACACCTTGGGTGGGTGGCGAAGCAGCGTTGGGAGGACGGCGCCGACATAGAAGGCTCGCCCGGCGCATGGCGCGACCAGGAGCCTGCGTGGGTGGCCACGCCTGTGTTCGACGGCGCAAAGGAAGACGAGCTTCTCAATGCGCTGGCGGCGACGGCCGATCGTGACACCGAGTACCCGTTGGTCAACGGCGTCGGCAAAGCGCCGTTGTACGACGGACGCACCGGTGAACCTTACGACAACGACATCACCGTCGGCTACATGTACATATTGAAGCTGTCTCACCTCGTGGACGACAAGATCCACGCGCGGTCGACGGGGCCGTACTCGATGATCACCCAACAGCCGCTGGGTGGAAAGGCACAGTTCGGCGGCCAGCGCTTCGGCGAGATGGAGGTGTGGGCGCTCGAGGCATACGGCTCGGCCTACTGCCTGCAAGAGCTTCTTACGATCAAGTCGGACGACGTCCTCGGTCGCGTCAAGGTGTACGAGGCCATCGTCAAGGGCGAGAACATACCCGAGCCCGGGATACCGGAGTCTTTCAAGGTGTTGATCAAGGAAATGCAGTCCCTGTGCCTCAACGTCGAGGTTCTCTCGGCTGAAGGGGAAGAGATCGAGATGAAAGAGATCGACGAGGACATCTTCCGCACCGCGGAAGAGCTGGGAATCGATCTGTCCCGTCGTGAACCGTCGTCTGTCGAGGAGGTTTAGTGACCCTCTCGGCAACACCTAATACGCCGCATGGCGATGTCTCTTCGCCGCCAGCCCCTGGACAGCATCACCAAGGAGGTCACCAGAGTTGTTAGACGTCAACTTTTTTGATGAGCTGAGGATTGGACTTGCTACCGGGGATCAGATTCGCACCTGGTCAAACGGCGAAGTCAAGAAGCCGGAAACGATCAACTACCGCACGCTCAAGCCCGAGAAGGACGGACTCTTCTGCGAGAAGATATTTGGCCCGACCAAGGACTGGGAATGCTACTGCGGTAAGTACAAGCGAGTCCGGTTCAAGGGGATCATCTGCGAGCGCTGTGGCGTCGAGGTGACGCGCGCCAAGGTGCGTCGTGAGCGTATGGGCCACATCGAGCTTGCGGCTTCGGTAACCCATATCTGGTATTTCAAGGGCGTCCCGTCGAGGCTCGGATACCTGTTGGACATCCCGCCCAAGAAGCTCGAGCAGGTCATCTATTTCGCAGCATCGATCGTGACGTCGGTTGACGAGGCCAAGCGGCACCGCGAGCTTCCCAGGCTAGAGGAAGACATCAATCACGAGATCGCTCGTATCGAGAGTGACAGGGATCGCAGAAAAGAGGAGATCCTCAAGGAGACCGAAGCCCGCCTCGAAGAGATGGAGGGTCGTAAGGCACGCTCCTCTGAGAAGACGACTGCTCGAAACCAATCCGAGCGGCAGCGCAAAGAGGTAGAGACGCGCGCCTCACGTGATATCGACCTCGTCAGAGATACTTTTGAGCTGTTCAGGGACCTCAAACGGCAACAGATCGTGGATGACGAGGTCATCTGGCGCGAGATGAAGGACCGCTACGGCGACTATTTCAAGGGTGGTATGGGCGCCGAGGCGATCAAGGACTTGCTGAGCTCGCTCGACCTTGTGGCCGAAGAGGAGTTCCTGCGCGAGCAGATCAAGTCGCAGAAGGGTCAGAAGCGTCAGCGTGCGATCAAGCGCCTCAAGGTTGTGGCGCCTTTCAGCGACCCGGCGAAGAAGAACACTCCCCTGGGCATGGTGCTGGATTGTGTGCCGGTCATCCCACCGGACCTCCGCCCTATGGTGCAGCTCGACGGTGGCCGTTTTGCGACAAGTGATCTGAACGACCTCTACCGACGGGTGATCAACCGCAACAACCGGCTGAAGAGGCTGCTGGATCTCGGCGCGCCGGAGATCATCGTCAACAACGAGAAGCGCATGCTGCAGGAGGCCGTTGACGCTTTGTTCGACAACGGCCGGCGTGGCCGGCCGGTCACCGGTCCCGGCAACCGTCCACTCAAGTCTCTATCGGACATGCTGAAGGGCAAGCAGGGTCGCTTCCGTCAGAACCTGCTGGGGAAGCGCGTCGACTACTCGGGCCGCTCGGTGATCGTGTCGGGTCCCAAGCTGAAGCTCCACCAATGTGGTCTGCCGAAGCAGATGGCCCTCGAGCTCTTCAAGCCTTTCGTGATGAAGAGGCTGGTGGACCTCGGACATGCCCAGAACATCAAGAGCGCAAAGCGCATGGTCGAGCGCAGCCGTCCGCATGTGTGGGATGTGCTCGAGGAGATCATCCACGAGCACCCGGTGTTGCTGAACCGGGCGCCAACCCTTCACCGACTCGGCATTCAGGCCTTCGAGCCGGTGCTCGTCGAGGGCAAGGCCATTCAGATCCATCCGTTGGTCTGTGTCGCCTTCAACGCCGACTTCGACGGGGACCAGATGGCCGTGCACGTTCCGCTATCATCCGAAGCGCAGGCCGAGGCACGCATCTTGATGTTGTCGGCGCACAACGTGCTCTCGCCGGCGCATGGTGATCCCATTGTGGCGCCGTCGCAGGACATTATCCTGGGCACGTACTACCTCACGGTCGTGACCGAGGATGCCCATGGTGGTGGCCATGCGTTTTCGTCGGCCACCGAGCTTCTGCAGGCGCTCGATGCGGGCGCCGTAGACATACATGCAGTGGTCAAGGTGCGCGGTCTCAAGCGATTCGAAGACGAGTCCGAGGAAGACTTCACGTCGAATCCGGGCCGTTTAATGGAGACGACCGCCGGACGAGTGATCGTCAATGAGGCGTTTCCGAAGGACTTCCCATACCAGAATCGGGTGCTCAAGAAGCGTGAGCTTGCGGCGCTCATCGACAAGTGCGCCCGCACCTATGACAAGAAGGACCTCGCCGAGGTCCTCGACGCCGTCAAGAGCGTCGGGTTCACCTATGCCACCAAGGCCGGCGTGACCATCGGGCTCGAGGACGTCACGACTCCTGCTTCCAAGCCGAAGATCCTCGCCGACCACGACAAGCTCGCAGAGAAGGTCGAGACGCAGTATCGGCGTGGAATCATGACCGAAGACGAGCGGCGGCAGGCGCTGATCAAGATCTGGACCGATGCCACCGACGCGGTCAAAGAGGCGATGGAGAAAGGCTTCGGGGAGCTGAACCCGATCTACATGATGGCGAACTCCGGAGCGCGTGGAAACATCATGCAGATCCGGCAGATCGCCGGTATGCGCGGTCTGGTGGCCAACCCTCGGGGTGAGATCATCCCGCGTCCGATCAGATCGAATTTCCGTGAGGGTCTCACGGTTCTCGAGTACTTCATCTCGACGCACGGCGCCCGCAAAGGGCTCGCCGATACGGCCCTCAGGACCGCCGACTCCGGGTATCTCACCCGGCGGCTGGTCGACGTTGCTCAGGAAGTGATCATTCGCGCAGAAGAGTGCGGAACCGACCGTGGGCTGCGGCTCGACATCGGCGAGGAGCGAGCATTCCTCAAGCAGAAGCTGACGGGCCGGGTGCTGCTCGAAGATGCGATGGCGAAATCCGATGTCGTCGCGTCTGCAGGCCAGGAGGTCTCGGCGGAGTTGGCAAAGCGTATCGACGAAGAGGGCGTCGAGGAAGTTGTCGTACGTTCGGTGTTGACTTGTGACGCACGCGTCGGCGTGTGCCAGAAGTGCTACGGCACATCGCTCGCCACGGGCAAGCTCGTCGAGCTCGGAGAAGCGGTCGGGATCGTCGCCGCTCAATCGATTGGCGAGCCGGGCACACAGCTAACGATGCGGACGTTCCACACCGGAGGAGTGGCCGGAGAGGACATCACTCACGGGCTGCCGCGTGTGGTCGAGCTCTTCGAGGCACGGACGCCCAAAGGCAAGGCCGAGATCGCAAGCGTCTCGGGTCGCATCCAGGTGCAGGAGGACGAGCGCACCCGGACAATCGAGCTCGTTCCGGACGACGGGAGCGACTCCATCCCCTACAAGGTGTCACGCCACGCACGGCTGACCGTGCACGACGGCGACAGCGTCGCCGCCGGTGACTCCCTCACCGAAGGGTCGAGGGATCCTGATGAGGTGCTCGAGATCATGGGGACCAGGGACGTACAGACGTACCTGGTCGACGAGGTGCAGTCGGTGTACCGCTCCCAGGGGGTCCCGATTCACGACAAGCACCTCGAGCTGATCGTTCGCCAGATGCTCCGCAAGGTGCAGCTGAACGAGCCGGGTGACACTGAATTCCTCCCCGGAGAGCTCGTCGATGCGAAGGTGTTCTCCGACGCCAACGAAGCGGTGGTGGCAAATGGTGGGGAGGCTGCCAGCGCCCGTCCCATTCTCATGGGGATCACCAAGGCGTCTCTGGCAACCGAGTCGTGGCTGTCGGCCGCCTCCTTTCAGGAGACGACACGGGTGCTCACCGAAGCCGCTATCAAGGGCAAGTCCGACCCGCTGCTCGGGCTCAAGGAGAACGTCATTATCGGAAAGCTCATCCCGGCCGGAACGGGGATGACCCGTTACCGTTCCACTCGGGTGGTCACCACCGGCGAGGGCGCAATGTCCGACGAGGAAGCTCGGGCGATGTTTGGTCTGCCCCCCCGGATCGAAGACGACGAGGCAGTCGAGGCAGCACGCGAGCTGCTCGGTGGTGTGGGCCTCACCTCGGTTCCGTCGCCGGACGGCGACGGCAACGGCCGGCCGGCGCAGGAAGAGGTTTCGAGCGCAGTCGAGTAGGAGATGAACCCCCGGGCCGGTTGGCCCGGGGCCTTCTCCCAGCCGGCGAAGCCCTCCTGCTCTGTCGGAGCGATCCTGCTGTGGCCGGAGCGATCCTACGTTTGACCTGGTGAGGGCGTTGTTCTATAGTCTAGAGTCGCGTCCTTAGGGGCGCCAGTGCGTCGCGAGAGTGGCGCCTGTCCACTACTGCAGTTCCCGAGTTCGGTGAGCTTCGGCAGGCCCGGTTGCCCCGGGAACCGCCGGGGTGTGGGTTTCCATCGCCAAACGCCACGCGGCCGCCCTGTGAAGGGCGGCACCGACGTGCGAGATCGTCGCGATGCCCGGCTCGTGTGGAAAAACGGTCCCCCGCCTTGTGCTGCGTACAGGCACGGGGCGGGCCACGGCCCATAGAGGTGATCCGGCAGTTAGCGACCGGACGAGGACGAACAGGTGGCCGGTTCTGTCAGGCGCCCCGCCCATGCGGTGCGCCGAAGGGACCTTTAGAGGAGAACGGGAGAGAAGTGCCGACAGTTCAACAACTGGTTCGCCAAGGAAGAGAGTCCAAGCGGGAGAAGTCGAAGTCGCCCGCCCTGAGAGGGTCACCTCAGCGCAGAGGCGTGTGCACCCGCGTTTACACCTTCACGCCGAAGAAGCCGAACTCGGCTCTGCGCAAGGTCGCACGCGTGCGGCTCACCTCCGGAATCGAAGTAACCGCATACATCCCCGGGATCGGCCACAATCTCCAAGAGCACTCGATAGTCCTGGTGCGCGGAGGCCGGGTGAAGGATCTACCGGGTGTTCGCTACAAGATCATCAGGGCCGCACTCGACACCGCAGGGGTCCGCGACCGGATCCAGTCGCGCTCCAAGTACGGCGCAAAGAGGGGTGGCTGATGCCGCGCAAAGGTCCTGCCCCGAGACGGCCCCTCAACCCCGATCCCATCTACAGTTCGATCCTGGTCACCCAGGTCCAGAACCGTCTGCTTATGCGAGGGAAGCGCAGCCTTGCCGAGAACATTGTTTACGACGCATTGCGCAAGGTAGAGAACAAGACAGGTAAAGATCCGCTGCAAACCCTCAAGAAAGCCGTCGACAACATCAAGCCGTTGCTCGAGGTCAAGTCGCGCCGAGTTGGTGGGGCGACCTATCAGGTGCCTGTCGAAGTCCCGATGCGCCGCGGAACCACTCTGGCGATCCGATGGTTGATAACGTTTGCGCGCCGGCGCAGGGAGAGAAGCATGTCGGATCGGCTTGCCGCCGAGATTCTCGACGCGTCGGGCGGCGCGGGCGCCGCCGTGAAGCGACGTGAAGACATCCACAAGATGGCGGAGGCTAACAAAGCTTTCGCTCACTACAGATGGTGATAAACGATGGCTGAGGCTGCTGAAAACCAGAAAGGACAGGGACGCCCGCAACTGCGGGCCGTAAAAGGTGGTCGCGGTCCACTAATTCGTGAGTACCCGATCGAGCGAACCCGCAACATCGGCATTATGGCTCACATCGACGCGGGCAAGACAACCACGACCGAGCGAATCCTCTACTACACCGGAAAGACCTACAAGATCGGTGAGGTCCACGAGGGTGCCGCGGTCATGGACTGGATGGTGCAGGAACAGGAGCGCGGAATCACGATCACATCCGCTGCGACGACCGCGCACTGGAAGGGTTACTGGATCAACATTATCGATACGCCCGGGCATGTCGACTTCACAGTCGAGGTCGAGCGAAGTCTCCGGGTGCTCGATGGCGCAGTCGCAGTCTTCGACGCCGTAGCCGGAGTCGAACCGCAGTCCGAGACTGTCTGGCGTCAGGCCGACCGCTACAACGTGCCACGTATCTGCTTCGTGAACAAGATGGATCGCACGGGCGCCGACTTCTTCCGGACGGTATCGATGATCGAAGATCGGCTCAACGGCACCCCGGCCGTGATCCAACTGCCGATTGGCAGGGAGGTCGACTTCCACGGGGTTGTCGATCTCATAGCAATGGTCGCCCACTACTGGCCGTCGGACGGCATGGGTGAAGCGTGGGAGGACCGGGCGATACCGGATGACATGATGGAGCAGGCGTTCGTCTACCGTCACGACCTGATCGAGCTTCTTGCAGATCATGATGAGTCGTTGATGGAGCTTTACGTCGGGGAGGGGGATCCCGAGCCCGACCAGTTGCGCAAGATTGTCCGGAAGGCGACGATCTCCGGCGCAATCACGCCCGTAATGTGCGGCTCGGCGTTCAAGAACAAAGCCGTGCAACCGCTGCTCGACGCCGTCGGTTGGTACCTTCCCAGCCCGCTCGACCTCCCGCCCATGGAGGCCACGCGACCGAGTGATGGCCAGCTCGTCGAGCGCAGACCCAACGACCACGACCCGTTTTCGGGATTGGCGTTCAAGATCATGAGCGACCCCTATGTGGGCCGTCTCACCTTCCTGCGAATCTATTCGGGAACCCTTCAGAGCGGTGACAGCGTCATGAATTCGACGCGTCAACGCAAGGAGCGCGTCGGGCGGATTCTCCAGATGCATGCGAATCATCGCGAGGACAAGGATGCGGTCTTTGCCGGCGACATCGTCGCAATCGTCGGGCTCAAGAACACCCTGACGGGTGACACCCTGTGTGATCCGAACGATCCGGTGCTGCTCGAGGAGATGAATTTCCCCACACCTGTGATCGACGTGGCGATCGAACCCAAGTCCAAGGTGGATTCGGAGAAACTTGCCGGAGCGCTTCAACGCTTGGCCGAAGAGGATCCGACCTTCATGGTCCACACGGACGAGGACACCGGCCAGACCATCATCTCCGGTATGGGCGAGCTCCACCTCGAGGTGCTCGTTGACCGCCTGATCCGCGAGTTCAAAGTCGGTGCCAACGTCGGCAAACCTCAGGTCGCCTATCGCGAGACGGTGAAGAACACTCAGGAAAAAGTCGACCTTCGTTACGTCAAGCAGACCGGCGGTAAGGGCCAGTACGCCCATACCGTCATCAAGCTGGAGCCGACCGGCCCCGGTGGCGGTTACGAGTTCGTCAACAAGATCAGCGGAGGGAAAGTACCGACCGAATACATCCCCTCGGTCGATCAAGGCGTGCAAGAAGCGATGGCCTCTGGAGTTCTGGCTGGTTACCCCGTAGTGGACGTGCGGGTTACCCTGACCGACGGGGGCTATCACGAAGTCGACTCATCCGAGATGGCATTCAAGATCGCCGGCTCGATGGTCTTCAAGGAGGCCGCCAGGAAGGCACAGCCGGTGTTGCTCGAGCCGATCTTCGATGTTGAAGTCGTGACTCCCGAGGAATACATGGGTGACGTCATCGGAGATCTGTCAAGCAGGCGGGGCCGTATCGAGCAGATGGATCAGCGAGGCTCCGATCGGATCGTCCGGGCACAGGTGCCGCTTGCGGAGATGTTCGGATATGCGACTGAGCTCCGCAGTCGTACCCAAGGGCGCGCTACCTACACCATGCAGTTCAACTCGTACCGCGAGGTTCCAAAGTCAGTGCAGGAAGAAGTTGTCGCCGCCGTTCGCGGCGAGCCGGCCCGCCGGTAGATAGATAGGAGAAGGGCAAATGGGCAAGCCAAAGTTCGAGCGCAACAAGCCGCACGTGAACATCGGCACCATGGGGCACATCGACCATGGCAAGACGACGTTGACGGCCGCAATCACAGGGGTACTCCACGAGCGCAATCCCAAAGTGGACTTCATGCCGTTCGACAAGATCGACAACGCTCCCGAGGAGAGGGAGCGGGGGATCACGATCGCCATCGCTCATGTGGAGTACGAGACCGATAACCGTCATTACGCGCATGTCGACATGCCCGGCCACGCCGACTACATCAAGAACATGATCACCGGCGCCGCCCAGGTGGACGGGGCGATCCTCGTGGTTTCTGCCGCCGACGGCCCGATGCCCCAGACTCGCGAGCATGTCCTTCTCGCCCGGCAGGTCAACGTGCCCTACGTCGTCGTCGCCCTGAATAAGGTCGATATGGTTGATGATCCGGAGCTTCTTGACCTGGTCGAATTGGAGGTCCGCGAGCTCCTGACCGAGTACGAGTATCCTGGCGACGACGTGCCTGTGGTGCGGGTTTCTGCACTGAAGGCTCTCGACGGCGACGCTGAGGCGGCGGAGGGAATCGTCGAGCTCATGGCTGCGGTGGACGAGGCGGTCCCCGAGCCCGAACGTGACACTGCCAAGCCTTTCCTCATGCCTATCGAGGATGTTTTCACGATCACCGGACGAGGCACGGTCGTAACCGGACGGGTGGAGCAGGGTGTGCTCAAGCTGGGAGAAGAGATCGAGATCGTCGGCATCCAGCCTGGCACGCGCAAGACGGTGGTCACCGGCATCGAGATGTTCCGCAAGATGCTGGACGAAGCACAGGCCGGCGACAACGCAGGGATTCTTTTGCGAGGCATCAAGAAGGACGACGTACAGCGTGGTCAGGTGTTGGCCAAGCCGAACTCCGTGACTCCGCACACGAAGTTCCAGTCTCAGGTCTACGTGCTCTCCAAGGACGAGGGTGGGCGGCACACCCCGTTCTTCAACAATTACCGCCCGCAGTTCTACTTCCGCACCACCGACGTCACCGGCTCAACCCGCCTTCCTGGTGGGACCGAGATGGTGATGCCGGGCGACAACACCGAGATGGAAGTCGAGCTCATCCAGCCGGTGGCCATGGACGAAGGTCTGCGCTTCGCCATCCGTGAGGGTGGACGAACGGTTGGTGCAGGCCGCGTCACCAAGATCCTCGAGTAGTCAGAAAGAAGCGATATGGCGAACGGAATGAAGATCCGCATCCGGCTGAAGGCGTATGACCATGAGGTCATTGATCAATCGGCGAGGAAGATCGTCGAGACGGTCACGCGCACGGGTGCGAGCGTGAATGGCCCGATCCCGCTTCCCACGGATCGTGCCCTTTACACGGTGATCCGCTCGCCGCACAAAGACAAGGACTCTCGGGAGCACTTTGAGATGCGAACGCACAAGCGACTACTCGACATCGTCAATCCGACGGCAAAGACGGTCGACTCTCTGCAGCGGCTGGATCTGCCTGCGGGTGTCGATATCGAGCTGAAGCTGTAAAGAGAAGAGGAACCAACACCAGATGGCGACAGTGAAGGGCATTCTAGGCCGCAAGGTGGGAATGACCCAAATCTTCGACAACAACGGGCGGGCTGTTCCGGTCACGGTCGTACAGGCGGGCCCGTGCCGTATCACCCAGATCAAGACTCCGGAGACCGACGGGTATGGGGCGGTGCAGCTGGCCTACGGTGCGCCGTCGCGCGTCAATAAGCCCATGACCGGCCACTACGCGAAGTCCGGCGGCGATCCGGCGCGTCATCTGGTCGAGCTTCGGGTGGATGACCTGGAAGCGTTCGACCTGGGTGGCGAGATCAAGGCAGACATCTTCGAACCGGGCGACATCGTCGACGTCATCGGGGTCACCAAGGGGAAGGGCTTCGCCGGAGGGATGAAGCGCCATAACTTCAAAGGATTGTCGGCGACTCACGGGACGCAGCGGAAGCACCGTTCCCCAGGCGCCATCGGCGCCTGTGCGACTCCGGCGAGGGTGTTCAAGGGGATGCGTATGGCAGGTCATATGGGACACAGACGAGTGACCACCCTCAATCTGAAGGTGATCACCGCCGACGCCGAACGCCACCTCCTCTTGATCAGAGGAGCTATCCCCGGTCCCAAGGGGGCATTGATCATGGTCCGTTCGGCGGTCCGCATCAGGCAGCGCGGTGCCCAAAGGCAGGCAAGCTGATGCCGTCTTCCGCAGCGCGACTCGACGGGAACGGGACGAACCTGGGAGACCTCGAGTTGCCCGATGAGCTATTCGGCGGCCCGGTCAACACCGATGTCATGCACCAGGTTGCGACGGCGCAGCTCGCTGCAGCCCGTTCTGGGACGGCATCGACCAAGACGCGCTCCGAAGTGCGTGGCGGTGGTCAGAAGCCGTGGCGCCAGAAGGGCACCGGACGCGCCAGGCATGGGTCCATCCGCAGCCCCATCTGGGTCGGCGGGGGAGTCGTCTTTGGGCCCAAGCCACGCGATTACACACTTCGCGTACCGAAGAAGATGCGCCGCGCCGCGCTTCGATCGGCGCTTGCCTCCAAAGCTTCCGAAGGCCGCGTCGCGGTGTTGGAGAACTTCACCGACACCAAGACCCGGGCGGCGGCAGCACTCTTGCGTCAGGCCGGGATCACCGGCCGGATACTCCTGGTCCTGGACCCACAGGACGATGTCTCGGTATCCGTGGACCGGGCCTTCCGGAACCTCGAGGGGTCTGCGTTTTCGCTCTACGGGTCGCTGGCGACCTACGACGTGCTCGTTGCCGATGCCGTGCTCTTTACTCGATCGGCGTTGGACGCATACACCAGGTCGGAGCCGCTTCAACCGGAGGGGGCCGCGTCGGCATGAGCGAATCGACCAAGAGCGATCCTCGCGATGTGATCCTGGCTCCGGTTGTTAGTGAGAAGTCCTATGAGCTGTTGGACCAGAACGCCTACACATTCAGGGTGCACCCTCGGGCCAACAAAACCGAGATCAGGCAGGCGGTTGAAGCGATCTGGGACGTGAGGGTGCTGAACGTCAACACATTGAACCGAAAGGGCAAGGTCAAGCGCTTCAGACTGAAAACGGGACGCCGGCCGGACTCGAAGAGGGCAATTGTCAAGCTCGCCGAGGGCGACCGCATCGACCTGTTCGAGAACCAGGGTTAAGGGCACAAGGAGCCACAGCATGCCGATACGGAAAGCAAAACCGACTTCACCGGGGCGCCGTTTTCAATCGCACTCGGACTTCTCCGAGCTTACGCGTTCGCAACCTGAGAAGAACCTTGTGCAGCCCAAACCGAAGAAGGCAGGGCGCAACAGCTACGGCCGTATAACCACCCGCCATCAGGGCGGCGGCAACAAGGTCAAATACCGTCAGGTTGATTTTCGCCGGAACAAGGACGGCGTGCCGGCAAGGGTGGCCCATATCGAGTACGACCCGAACCGGAATGCCCGCCTTGCGCTGCTCCACTATCTTGATGGTGAGAAGCGCTACATCCTGCTGCCGAACCGGGTGCGGGTCGGGGACCTGCTCGAGTCTGGTGCGGGAGCCGACATTCGTCCCGGGAACGCACTCCCGTTGCGCAACATCCCGGTGGGAACGGTCGTGCACAATATCGAGCTCAAGCCCGGAGCAGGCGGCCGGATGGCGCGCTCGGCGGGAGCGTCCGTCCAGCTCGTTGCGAAGGAGGGCCGTCGGGCGACCTTGCGTCTCCCCTCCGGCGAAGTGCGAATGGTCGCATCTGAGTGCCGGGCGACGGTCGGTTCGGTGGGCAACGCAGAAGCTGAGCTCATCTCGGTCGGCAAGGCCGGGCGAAACCGATGGAAGAACAAGCGTCCATCGGTCAGAGGAGTAGTCATGAACCCGGTCGACCATCCTCTCGGTGGTGGAGAGGGAAAATCATCGGGAGGACGCCATCCCGTCAGCCCCTGGGGGAAGCCCGAGGGCCGTACACGGAAGAAGAAGTCGTCGGACGCTCTCATCGTGCGCCGCCGCGGAAAGAAGAGGGGACGCTAAGTGCCTCGAAGCACAAAGAAGGGACCTTTTGTCGACGACCACCTCTATCTCAAGGTGGCGGCGATGAACAGCAAGAACGAAAGGCGCGTTATCAAGACCTGGTCGCGGCGCTCCACCGTGATTCCCGAGATGGTGGGCCACACGATAGCGGTGCATGACGGGCGCAAGCATGTCCCCGTCTACATCACCGAATCGATGGTGGGCCACAAGCTGGGGGAGTTCGCTTCCACGCGTGCCTTCCGCACCCACGGCGGCGCGACCGAACGCTCCACAAGGATTAGATAGATGGCTGCCAAGACCGCACCTGCCGCAGAAGAGGCGATGGCCAAGTCCAGCTTCACCCGGATTTCGCCCACAAAGGTAAGACAGGTCGTGGACCTCATCCGCGGCCATCATGTGGAGGACGCCCGGCGCATCCTCAAGTTCACCCAGCGAGGCGCCTGCGCCCCGGTGGCAAAGGTTCTCGACTCGGCGATCGCCAACGCGGAGCACAATCGCGGGCTGGACCGCGACGAACTGCTGGTAGTGCGGGCTTGGGTGGACGAGGGCCCGACGCTCAGGCGCTTCAGGCCCCGGGCCCTCGGACGCGCAACCCGTGTCCGCAAGCGAACCTGCCATGTCTCCATCGTCGTGGGCAGGATCGCGCCACCCCTCGCGACCGATCTCCCCGAGCAGGGCGACACGCGCCGTCGGAGAAGAGCGGCGGGAACGAGCCCGACTGAGACCCAATCGTCACGAGAAGGGCGCGGATCCGCGCCCGAGAGCCAAGGAGATCGCTAGTGGGTCAAAAAGTCCACCCCTACGGGCTGCGGCTCGGGATCCACACCGATTGGAAGTCACGCTGGTATTCAGAGAAGCAATACTGCGACTACCTCGAGGCGGACCTCCGCATCCGCGAATACCTCTCTCAACAGCTTCCGCACGCCGGCATCAGCCGGGTTGATATCGAGCGGACGCGCGAACGCGTTCGGATTGACGTCCACACCGCCCGCCCGGGAATCGTGATAGGTAGGAGAGGATCGGAGGCAGAGCGCCTGCGCTCGCACCTCGAGTACATGGAATCGCGCATCTACGGCAAGCCTACCGACGTGCGTCTGAACATCATCGAGGTGAAGCAGCCTGAGCTCGATGCCCAGTTGATAGCTCAGGGGGTTTCTGAGCAGCTCGTAAGTCGCGTCTCCTTCCGCCGCGCCATGAAGAAGGCAGTAGGCACTGCGATGCGTAACGGAGCCAAAGGCGTACGGGTGCAATGCGGCGGACGTCTGGGCGGCGCCGAGATGAGCCGCACGGAGTGGTACATCGAGGGACAGATGCCGCTCCATACCCTCAGGGCGGACGTCGACTACGGATTGGCGGAAGCTCGTACGACCTTCGGCCGCATCGGGGTCAAGGTGTGGATCTACAAAGGTCCGTTCCAGGACATCTACGCCTCGGCGCGCGACGTCGCAAGATTGCGTCGCGAGGCGGCCCTCGCTGCCGGTGAAACCGTGGGACGCGGCGCGGAGGAGCGCCGCGCCGGCAATGGACGGCCCTCGACTCAACGTGCCGGCGCAACGCAACGCCCCGTATCCGCCCCGGCCGGAGCTCAGGGCAAGAGTGAAGGTGGGGGCAGTGCTTCAACCTAAGAGAGTCAAACATCGTAAACAACAGCGTGGCCGCATGCGAGGCCGGGCGAAGGGTGGCACCCAGGTGAGTTTCGGTGATTTCGGGCTCATGGCGCTCGAGCCGGGATGGGTGACCAACCGCCAGATCGAAGCAGCCCGTATCGCCATGACCCGTCACATCCGCCGAGGCGGAAAGGTGTGGATCAACGTGTTCCCGGACAAGCCGGTAACGAAGAAACCGGCCGAGACGCGCCAGGGGTCCGGTAAAGGCAATCCCGAGCACTGGGTCGCCGTCGTGAAACCGGGACGAGTCATGTTCGAGATTGCAGGCATTCCCGAGCCCCTGGCGAAAGAAGCCATCCGGCTGGCCGCTCACAAGCTGCCGATCAAGTGCCGGTTCGTGGCCCGGGAACAGCCACTGGAGGTGCAGTAACGGTGCCTAAAGCCTCCGAACTCAGGGAACAGAGCTTTGAGGAAATCGAGCAGAGACTTGCAGAGACCAAAGAGGAGCTCTTCAATTTGCGTTTCCAGAATGCAACCGGACAGCTCGACAACTACCGGCGACTGCGCGCTCTGCGTAAGGACATCGCCCGCATGAGAACGATTCTCCGAGCGATGGAGCTGAGCAGAGGGAGCACCACATGAGCCTGCAGGAACCGTCCACCACGAGGGGTGATCGCAAGGTCCGGATTGCCCGCGTCGTATCCGATCAGATGCACAAGACGATCGTGGTCGAGATCCAGGACGCTGCCGCCCACGCAACCTACGGCAAGATCGTGCGGCGCAAGCAGCGCTTGAAGGCGCACGACGAGGACAACCAGGCATCGGTCGGGGACACCGTCAGGATCATGGAAACCCGTCCCTTGTCACGCACGAAACGCTGGCGTGTAACCGAGATTGTGGAAAAGGCAGAGTGATACAGCAAGAAACGCGTTGTCGCGTTGCAGACAACACGGGAGCGCGGGAGGTTCTCGTCATCAAGGTTCTCGGCGGCTCCAGACGCCGTTACGCCGGCGTTGGGGACGTTGTGGTATGCGCCGTAAAGGATGCGCTGCCCGGTGGCGCCGTGCGGAGGTCGGATGTGGTCAAAGCCGTCGTGGTGAGAACTGCAAAGGAACGCCGGAGAGGTGACGGCTCCTATATCAAATTCGACGAGAACGCGGTTGTGATCGTGGATGGGCAGATGCAGCCGCGCGGAACGAGAATCTTTGGACCCGTAGCACGTGAGCTCCGGGAAAAGCGTTTCATGAAAATCATTTCATTGGCTCCGGAGGTGCTCTAGTGGCTGTCAAGATCAAGAAGGGTGACCGCGTTGCGGTCATTGCAGGTAAAGACCTCGGCGCCGAAGGACAGGTGCTCCAGGTCATTCCTGCAAAGCGACGGGTGCTCGTGGAAGGCATCAACCAGGTGACCCGCCATGAAAAGATCCGCATGGGGCGGCGGGGCAACCAGGAAGGCGGCATCAGCCACAGGGAGGCAGCCATAGATATCTCGAACGTGGCCCTTGTGTGTCCGAACGACGGGCCTTCTCGGGTTGGTTTTCGGATCGAGGAGGCAACCGGCGCCAAGGTGCGAGTGTGCAAGAAGTGCGGAACGGAGCTGTAGTCGTGGCCGGTACGCAGACCGAAACCTACACGCCGAGACTCAAAGAGAGCTTCAACACCGTGCTGCGCGAGCAGCTCAAGGGTGAGCTCAACCTGAGCAACATCATGGAGGTACCGAGGCCCGTGAAGGTCGTTGTGAACATGGGGGTAGGGGAAGCCTCCAAGGACGCAAGACTCCTCGAAGGGGCGGTGCGTGACCTGACCACCATTGCCGGACAGAAGCCGGCGATCCGGCGCGCCAGAAAGTCAATCGCCACCTTCAAAATCCGTCAGGGAATGCCCATTGGCACGAGCGTGACCATCCGGGGGGATCGGATGTGGGATTTTCTCGACCGGCTGGTGTCGGTCGTTCTTCCCCGAACCAGGGACTTCCGGGGCTTGAATCCTGCGTCTTTCGACGGGCACGGAAACTACTCCATGGGGTTGACCGAGCAGTTGGTGTTTCCGGAAATCGACTACGACGACATCGACGCGACACGCGGTATGGACATAACGATTGTGACAACGGCCAAGGACAACGAGGCAGGCAGGACGCTCTTGACGGCCTTGGGGCTCCCTTTCAGGCAGACGGGCTAAAACGATGATCGAGTCGCAGGCGGTGACAGCTTAGATGGCGAAGAAAGCACTGGTCATGAAAGCGCAGAGGCAGCCGAAGTACAAGGTGCAGGCGTACACGAGGTGCAAGCGTTGCGGCCGGCCGCGCGCGGTATACAAGAGATTCGGATTGTGCCGCCTCTGCTTTCGCATGATGGCCCATAACGGGGAAGTCCCGGGGATCACGAAGGCGAGTTGGTGATTCGATGACGATGACAGATCCCATCGCCGACATGCTCGCCAGGGTCCGAAATGCTTCATCTGCGATGCACGATGACGTAGTCATTCCGGCCTCGAAGCTGAAGGAGAACATTGCCCACATTCTGCTGGATGAGGGCTTCGTCTCCGGAGTGGAGACCGTGACCGAAAACGGCCACCTGAGCATCAAGATAAGATTGAAGTACTCTGAGGAACGGGACCGGGCGATAGCGGGTATCCGCCGCGTCTCGACGCCCGGGCGCCGGGTCTACAAGGGGTCGCGGGAACTGCCGCGTGTTCTCGGTGGACTGGGCGTGGCGATTATCTCAACCTCACAAGGCATCATGACCGACAGGCAGGCTCGAAAGGCGAGGGTCGGCGGTGAGGTCCTCGCCTACATCTGGTAACTAAGGAAGAAGGAAGCGATCTGTGTCACGAGTTGGATTAGCCCTCATAGCGGTTCCCGACGATGTCAGTGTCAGCGTCACTTCAAACACTGTCCACGTCAACGGTCCTCGCGGCGAGTTGCATCGTGCGATTCCGGCTGGAATTGCGGTCGAACACTCCGACGGCACCATCTTCGTAAGGCGACAGAGTGAAGAGCGAAATGTGAGGGCGCTGCACGGCCTGATACGAAGCTTGGTCGCCAACATGGTCGAGGGTGTGACGCGCGGATTCGAGAAGCGTCTCGAGATCCACGGCGTCGGCTACCGGGCGCAGAAGCAGGGCAGCGACCTCGAGCTTGCCGTGGGCTTCTCACACACGGTCAGAAAGCCCGCCCCCGATGGCGTGGAGTTCGAAGTCCCCACCCCTACGCGCATAACGGTGCGCGGGATAGACAAGGAGCTGGTCGGTCAGGTGGCCGCCGAGGTTCGAGCCATCCGGTCTCCTGAGCCTTACAAGGCCAAAGGAATCCGTTACGAAGGCGAATACATCCGCCGTAAGGCCGGCAAAGCCGCCAAGGCGGGCGGCTAACGGCATGAGGACTGAGCTGAAGGCAAAGGGGCGTGCCGCAAGGCACCGCCGTGTTCGCAAGAAGGTAGCCGGCACCCCGGATCGTCCCCGGCTTGCGGTGTACCGGTCGAACAGGCACATCTATGCGCAGGTCATCGATGACACCGAAGGGAGGACCCTGGCGGCCGCGTCGACCCTCGGGGACGGCGCGTCGGGTGATCCGAAGAAGAAGGCCAAAGAGGTGGGTCTGGCCGTCGCGGAGGCGGCGAAGACCGCCGGAATCGGCAAGGTGACCTTTGATCGCGGTGGCTTCAAGTATCACGGTCAGGTGCGTGAGGTCGCCGAAGGAGCGCGGGAAGGTGGTCTCGAACTGTGACCACGGGGCGCGATTACACCTACAGAAGGAGCAGCTGATGGGACGAGCTGGTCGTGGCCGTTCGTCTCGTGACGACGACCGCATGCAATACGAGGAGCGAGTCGTATCGATAAACCGGGTGTCCAAGGTCGTAAAGGGTGGGCGCAGGTTCTCGTTTACGGCTTTGGTGGTGGTCGGTGACGGCGCCGGCCAGGTCGGTGTTGGTTACGGAAAAGCGCGTGAGGTGCCGGCCGCAATCCAGAAGGGCGTCGAAGAGGCAAAGAGCAACTTCTTCCGGGTCCCGATGGTCGGTCAGACCATCGTCCACGAGATCACCGGCGAGGATTCCGGAGGTGTGGTGCTGCTCAAGCCGGCATCGCCTGGAACGGGTGTCATCGCAGGCGGGCCGGTGCGTGCGGTGGTCGAGTGTGCCGGTATCCGCGACATCCTGTCGAAATCGCTGGGATCTGACAATGCCATCAACATCGTGCGCGCCACGATGAAGGGACTCATGAGCTTGACCACCGCCGAGCAGGTCGCTCGCAAACGCGGCAAAAGGCCCGAAGAGGTGGCGCCGCCTTACCTGCTCAAAACCGCCTCTCCCTCGGGGAGCTGAACCCCTAATACGGAAGGCCTGATACACATGGTTCGAGGAACACCTTTCACGTATTGGAGCTGCACGTTATGAAACCTCATGATCTGAAGCCACCTCCCGGGTCTCGCAAGGTGGCCAAGCGCGTCGGACGTGGCGAGGGATCGGGACACGGCAAGACGGCCGGCCGCGGAAGCAAGGGAACGAGAGCCCGTGGCTCCGTCCCGGCCGGCTTCGAGGGCGGCCAGATGCCGTTGCTGCGCCGGGTGCCGAAGCTGAAAGGCTTCAGGCCCCCGAACAGGATCACCTACGGCGCCGTGAACCTCGATGCCCTCGACGCTCTGCCCGGCTCGTCGCTGGGACCAGAGGAGATCCGGGCCGCCGGCCTGCTCCACAAGCGCAATTCCCTGATCAAGGTCCTCGGCCGGGGCGAGATCTCGGGCGCAAAAACGGTGCGGGCCCACGCTTTCAGCTCCTCGGCGAGAACCAAGATCGAGTCGGCCGGCGGATCGGCCGAGGTCATCTCGACGGCTCCCGCAGGGCCAAAGGCGGCTCGGTGAACCTCCTGGGAGCGTTCGCCAGCGCCTTCAGGATTCCCGACTTGCGAAAGAAGATCCTTTTCACGCTTCTGATAATCGCCGTGTACCGATTCGGCGCCCACGTCCCGACCCCAGGCATCAACGTCCAAGCGGCTCAGGATTTTTCACGAGGGGCGCAGGGAGGTGTGTTCCAGTTCATCAACCTGTTCTCCGGCGGCGCCCTGACCCAGATGGCCATTTTTGCTCTGGGAATCATGCCTTACATCACGTCGTCGATCATCATGCAGCTTCTGACCGTGGTGATCCCAAAGCTCGAGGCATGGTCGAAGGAGGGTGAAACCGGCACCAAGAAGATCACCCAGACGACGCGTTATCTGACCGTAGTGCTGGCGCTGCTCCAATCCACGGGCTTGGCCTTTCTGTTCCACAGTGGAGGTTTGCAGACGGGGGCGACGACCGTGGACCTCATCCCCAATTTCACCGCACCGCGTGTCGCCCTTGTGGTTTTGTCCTTGACGGCAGGTACCGCTCTGATCATGTGGCTGGGCGAGCTCATCACGCAGCGGGGAATCGGTAACGGCATGTCGATTCTGATCTTTGCTTCGATCGTCTCGACGCTGCCGAGCGAAGGGCAGGCGATCCTGGCGCAGAAGGGCTGGGGGGTCTTTCTGGTGATCTGCCTGATGGGAATCGGAATAATCGTGGCAATCGTGGCCATGGAACAGGGACAACGACGGATTCCCGTCCAGTACGCAAAGCGGGTGGTGGGCCGGCAGATGTACGCAGGGAGCTCGACCTACATCCCACTCAAGGTCAACCAGGCCGGCGTCATCCCGATCATCTTTGCGTCTAGTGTCCTCTACATCCCCTCGTTGCTCCAGAACGTCATCCAGAACCAGGCCATCCAGAACTTCATCTCCAACTACCTGGTCAACTCGTCGAGCATCCTGTACATGGTTCTCTACGGCACGATGGTGGTCTTCTTCGCCTACTTCTATACGGCAATCTCGTTCAACCCAACCGATGTTGCCGACAACATGAAGAAGTACGGCGGTTTCATCCCAGGGATCCGTCCAGGTCGTCAGACCGCGGAGTACCTTGACCGTATCCTGACCCGGATCACCCTTCCGGGCGCGCTGTTCATCGCGGCTATCGCACTGCTCCCATCGGTCTTCACGGCCACGCAGAACATCCGGGCACTTCCCTTCGGAGGGACTTCGATACTGATCACCGTCGGTGTGACGCTCGAAACCATGAAGCAGATCGAGTCGCAGCTCACGATGCGGCACTACGAAGGCTTCCTAAAGTAGGTGTTCGGCTAGTGCGGTTGGTCATATTCGGACCGCAAGGGGCCGGGAAGGGCACCCAGGGGTACCTTATATCTGAGGAGTGGGGGATCCCCGCCATCTCCACCGGCGATATCTTCCGGTGGTCGATCGCCCAGGGCACCGAGCTCGGCGGGGACGTGAAGGAATACGTCGACAACGGCGATCTCGTTCCCGATCGTTTGACGGTGCGCCTGGTTCGGGACCGCCTTGCCCAGGAAGACACCGTCTCAGGCTGGTTGCTCGACGGTTTCCCCCGCAACATCGGTCAGGCGGAAGCTCTCGACAGGCTCACAGCGGGCCTGGGCACGGCACTCGACGCAGCTCTTCTTCTGGACGTTCCTGAGGAGGTGTCCCTGCACCGGATCTTGGGACGCACGGTCTGTTCCGGCTGTGGCCGCAACTATCACGTCGACGTGCCTCCCAGGGAAGATTCAATCTGCGACGCTTGTGGAGCTGAGGTCGTCGAGCGTAGCGATGACAACGACAAAGAATCCATCCGGAGGAGGCTGAGGACCTACTACGATGAAACCGCCCCTCTGGCAGATTTCTACGCGGAGCATGGCCTCCTCTGCCGGATCGACGGCAATGGTTCTCCGGATGTCATTTTCGAACGAATCAAGCGAGAGTTTCCCAGGGTGAGTCACCGATGATCTACAAGAAATCGGGCGAGGAGATTGCGCTCATGCGGCGCGGTGGGGCGATTCTTGTCGACACCCTCAATCGCCTCGAGGAAGCGTTGCTCCCCGGCATCACCACGGGCGAGCTCGACGCCATTGCCGAGAGGTCGATAACGGCGCAGGGCGCCAAGCCGTCCTTCAAGGGCTACAGGGGTTTTCCTGCGTCCATCTGCACGTCGCCCAACCATGTCATCGTTCACGGGATCCCCGGCCCCGTGATGCTCGAAGAGGGTGACATCGTGTCCCTCGATGTCGGTGTCCTGTACGGCGGAATGCATGTGGACTCGGCGTGGACCTTTCCGGTGGGGCAGGTGGACCCCGCCAAGGCCGCGCTCTTGAAGGCCAGTGAGGCGGCCCTCGAGGGGGCGATAGCTCGGTGCCGTCCCGGGGCGCGATTGGGTGACGTTGGCCACGCAGTCGAGGTGGTCGCCGAGGCGGCCGGTTTCTCCGTTGTGCGTGAGTACGTCGGCCACGGAGTGGGGCGTTCGTTGCACGAGGACCCACAAATTCCTAATTACGGGCCCCCGGGTCGCAGGGAAGTGCTCGGGGCCGGCATGACCCTCGCGATCGAGCCCATGATCAACGCGGGAGGGGCGGCGACCAGGGCGTTGGATGACGGGTGGACGGTGGTGACGGCGGATGGAGCGCCGTCGGCCCATTTCGAGCACACCGTGGCGATCCTGACCGAGGGCCACGAGGTCCTGACCAGTCGCACCCATGCCCGGCCGCCGGTTGCCCTCGGCGCCTCTTGACCCATACTTTGCCAGACAGACACAGCGCGACTCCCGGTGTGGCGGAATGCCTAGTGGGAGGCGCTCGACCTGCACAAACGCGTCTGCTATTCTTACGTGTCGGCCCGCTCCCCAGAGTTATCGCCAGGTTTCTTCTCCGCGGGGTCGGCCGGCCAAAGAACCGTCTAGACAAGAAAGCCGCGCGTGGCGAAGAACAAAGACAAGACCTCCCAGAAGGAGGAGGGCATACAGGTCGAGGGCGCCGTCATCGAACCGCTCCCGAACGCCATGTTCCGGGTCGAGCTGGACAACGGCCACCGGGTGCTCGCTCATATCTCGGGAAAGATGCGCATGCACTACATCCGGATACTTCCCGGCGATCGCGTCCTCGTCGAGCTGTCTCCGTACGACCTGAGTCGCGGCCGAGTGGTCTTCCGCTACAAGTAGTGGTGGAGCCGAGATGAAGGTGCGTCCCAGCGTCAAGCAAATATGCGACAAGTGCAAGATCATCAGACGTCATGGCACCGTCATGGTGATCTGCTCGAACCCCAGACACAAGCAACGCCAGGGATAAGGGGGCCAGTTGGCACGTATTGCGGGAGTTGACCTTCCGAGGGACAAACGTCTGAATATCGGTCTCACCTACATCTACGGCATCGGTGACACCAAGGCCATGGATATCTGCAGGGGTACCTCCGTCAACCCGGCCACACCGGTGCGGGATTTAACGGACGAAGAAGTTGTTCGCATCAGGGAATGGATCGGCAACAACCTCAACGTCGAAGGAGACCTTCGGCGGGAGGTCAACCAGCACATAAAGCGAAAGATCGAGATCGGGTCCTATCAGGGGCTGCGCCACCGGCGCGGTTTACCGGTTCATGGGCAGCGGACCCACACGAATGCGCGTACGCGCAAAGGACCGAAGAAGGCCGTCGCCGGCAAGAAGAAGACCAAGAAGTAGCTAGGGGGCATAAGAGATTTGGCACCTCCCAAGAAGAGCACAAAGAAGACCCGACGGCGTGAAAAGAAGAATGTTGTTCACGGGGTCGCCCATATCAAGTCGACGTTCAACAACACCGTCATCTCGATAACAGACCTCGAAGGCAACGTTCTGTCGTGGGCGTCCGCAGGGAATGTCGGCTTCAAGGGATCGCGTAAATCCACCCCGTACGCCGCTCAGCTCGTAGCCGAAGCTGCCTCCAGGCGGGCACAGGAACACGGTGTCCGGCGGGTCGATGTCGAGGTCAAGGGGCCCGGTTCAGGCCGCGAAACCGCCGTGCGATCGCTGCAGGCATCCGGACTCGAGGTCATGGTCATCAAGGACGTGACCCCCGTGCCGCACAACGGGTGTCGCCCCCGCAAGAGGAGGCGTGTGTAACCGTATGTCGAGAGAGCTAGGTCCTCGGTGTAAACGATGCCGCCGAGAGAAGATGAAGCTGTTCTTGAAGGGCACTCGGTGCGAGTCACCCAAATGTCCAATCGAGAAGGGCCGTCCACCCCCCGGCGAGCACGGGCGCGCGCGCGTGCGTGAGTCCGAGTACCTCCTTCAGCTCCGGGAAAAGCAGAAGGCAAAGCGCTTCTACGGGGTTCTCGAGAAGCAGTTTCGCAGCTATTACGAGGAGGCGGCTCGCTCCAAAGGCGTGACCGGCGAGGAGCTAATCCGGATATGTGAATCGCGGCTCGACAACGTCGTGCATCGCTCTGGACTTGCGATGAACCGATCGATGGCCCGTCAGCTTGTGAGCCATGGGCACTTCGAGGTGAACGGCAAGAAGGTGAACATCCCTTCGTTCCGCGTGAAGTCCGGCGATGTTGTCGAAGTCCGCAATCGCTCCAAGAGCATGGGCCGGATCATCGAGAATGCAGCGTTCCACGAAGGCCGCCCCGTCCCCGAGTGGCTGCGGTCGAATTTGAGAGAGATGACCATCGAGGTCGTCGCCTTGCCGGAGCGGGAACAGATGGACGTGCCCGTTCAAGAGCAACTGATCGTCGAGTATTACTCGAAGTAAACGCAGATCATCACCGGAGCAGATGGCTCCGTGTTGGGAAGGAGCTTCATGGATCTCTTGGTAGTCCAGCGCCCCCAGATCTCCGAAGCGGAGATCAATGAGGCGCGGCGCAAATTTGTGATCGAGCCTCTCGAGCCCGGCTTCGGCTACACGCTCGGTGTTGCTCTGCGCCGCACTCTGTTGTCTTCAATACCCGGGGCCGCCGTGACGCAGGTGAAGATCGATGGAGTTCTGCATGAGTTCTCCACGATTGAAGGCGTCAAGGAAGACGTCACCGACATAGTCCTGAATTTGAAAGAGCTCGTTCTCCGCAGCGACAATGAAGAAGCGACGACTGTGTATCTGAGGGTCACCGGACCTGCTGATGTAACGGCCGGAAGCATCGAATTGCCCGCGGGACTCGAGATATTCAACCCCGGTCATCACATTGCAACGCTCAACGGCAAGTCGACTCTGGCGATGGAACTGAGGGTCGAGCAAGGCCGTGGTTACGTCCCCGCTGCGACGGCCCCCAAGGAGGCCATCGGGGCGATTCCGATCGACGCGTTGTTCTCGCCGGTCAAACGGGTCACCTACGAGGTCGAGCCGACGCGCGTGGCCCAGATGACGAACTACGACCGCCTCGTACTCGATGTCGAGACCGATGGTTCCATGGCGCCGGCCGACGCCCTATCTGCCGCCGGATCAACTCTCGTCGAGTTGTTTCAGCTCTTTGCCGCTGTGGGTGAGGGCGAGGGTGGCCTCGTGATAGGTCCGGAGGAAGGTGGGGACGCGGAATCGGGCGTGCTGGCAACCCCGATCGAAGATCTCGATCTGACGGTTCGCTCCTACAACTGCCTCAAGCGGGAGAATGTCACCACCGTGGGTGAGCTGGTTCAGAAATCCGAGCAGGACCTGCTCGAGATCCGCAACTTCGGGCAGAAGTCGATCGACGAGGTGAAGGGGAAGCTCGAGGAGATGGACCTCAGCCTCGCTGAAAGAGACTTCTGATGCCCCAACCGAAAAAAGGTCCCAGTCTCGGTTCTTCTCCTTCGCACCAGCGTCTGATGCTCGCCAACCTCGCCCTGTCGTTGTTCGAGCACGAGAAGATCAGAACCACCGAGGCAAAGGCCAAGCTTCTCCGCCCCTACGCCGAGCGCCTCATAACCAAGGCGAAGAAGGGCGGCATCCACGACCGGCGCCAGGTTCTCTCGGTCATCGAGGATCGCGCCGTGGTCCACAAGCTGTTTGCCGACATCGGGCCGCGCTTCGCTTCCCGCAACGGTGGCTACACGCGCATCCTCAAGCTGGGACAGCGTGGCGGGGACGGGGCCCCCATGGCCCTCATCGAGCTTGTCGACTCTGCCACCCTCTCCGGGGGGGACGAGGCGGATGCCGGGGGTGAACGAGGTCGCCGGCGATTACGTCGTCCGGGCCGCAGGCGCCCCTCGGAGCTTCCCGAGGACAAGCCGGCGCGGTCACAGGCGGCCGAGGCGGCTGCAATCGGCGACGAAGAGCCGGCTCCCGAGGACGAGACGGCCCCCGAGGACGAGACAGCCCCCGAGGACGACGCGGCCCCCGACGAGGAAGCAGGCACGGATGAGGGCGCCTCCGATGCAGGTTTCCCCGACGCCGAGAACGACCAGGCGGAGCCCGGCAAGAGCTGAACCTGCGCCTGGACGTCGCTTACGACGGCGCCCCTTTTCGCGGTTGGGCGCGACAGGCGGCAGCACGCACCGTTCAGGGGGATCTAGAAGCAGCCCTCGAGCAGGTTCTCGGCGTTCGCCCCGAAACCGTTGGAGCAGGTCGCACCGACGCCGGGGTCCATGCCCTCGGCCAGGTGATGGGTGCCCCCGGTGTAGCCGACGACACCGACCTCAGCCGCCTCCAATTGTCGCTGAACCGCCTGTGCAGCCCTTCGATCGCCGTCAACCGCATCATCAGGGCCCCCGAGGATTGGCACGCCCGGTTCAACGCGCGCTCGAGGACCTATGTCTACGCGGTTCTGCATGCGCCGGTCCACGATCCATGGCTGACCGGCACCTCTCTTCACCATCCGGGCGAACTTGACATCGCGGCCATGAACGAGGCATGTGGACATCTGGTGGGCGCGCACGATTTCTCGTCCTTCGGCCGGGTTGCCGGGGGACTGAGCCCGGAGCGCAATCTCTGGGAGCTCCGCTGGGCCCAGAGTGGACATTTGCTGAGGCTTCGCGCCAGGGCCAGCTCGTTCATCGGCCAGATGGTGCGCTCCCTGGTGGGGACGCTGATCTCGGTGGGGGAGGGCCGCCGCTCTCCCGACGACATGCCCGCCATTCTGGCGAGCAGGGACCGCAGCGCGGCCGGGCCCGTGTCCCCGGCCCACGCGCTCTGTCTCGTCTCGGTTGAATACGATGCCGGGTGGAGCCGCCCGTTTGACCCGTTCAGATAGTGCCGTTATCCTGGATCTTCCCCCGGACCTTGGTTCGTCCGGCAGCTGCCAGAACTCCGAAGGACACTCATTGAAGACCCATTCAACAAAACCAAGCGAGGTCACGCGCGAGTGGTGGCTCATCGATGCCGATGGCGTCGTGTTGGGCCGTCTCGCCGCTGAGATCGCAAAAATCCTCCGCGGGAAAAACAAACCCTATTTCGCGCCCCATCTGGATACAGGCGATCATGTAGTGGTGATCAATGCCTCGAAGGTGATTCTCACGGGCAACAAGCTGTTGCAGAAGCAGTACTACCGCCACTCTGGATATCCGGGCGGTCTGAAGTCCGTGCCCTACTCCAAGCTGATGGCGACGCGACCGGAAATGGCCATCGAGAAGGCGGTCAAGGGAATGCTCCCGCGCAACCGCCTGGGAAACGCAATGCTCAAGAAGTTGAAGGTCTACGCCGGGCCGGAACACGCCCAGGCTGCGCAGAACCCAAAATCTCTCGATGTCAAGCCGGTCGCTGCTCCGCGCAATACCAAGCAGGCGCACACGATCGAGGAGGTCATGGGTGCCTAACGAGTTGGCGGCTGCAACCGGCCGTCGCAAGGAAGCGGTCTGCCGGGCGCGCCTCATGGAAGGCACGGGGCGGTGGTCCATAAACGGACGGCCCATCGAAGATTACTTTCCGAGCGCGACCCACCGCATGATCATCACCGAGCCCCTGCGAATAACGAGCACCGAGGGCCGCTATGACATTCTGGTCAAGATCCAGGGTGGCGGCGCCAGCGGGCAATCCGGCGCGCTCCGTCATGCGATCTCCCGTGCCCTCGTGAACCTCGACCCGGATCTGCGTCCGGTCCTGAAGTCGGCCGGTTTCCTTACGCGCGACGCACGCGAGAAGGAACGCCGCAAGTATGGACTGAAAAAGGCGCGCAAAGCTCCGCAGTACAGCAAGCGCTAGCACTCCCGCCCCATCTCAGAGTAATTGCCCGAGGTTGCCAATCCGCCGGCAAGTTCGCACAGGCGTGGGCAGCTTGAAGGCGACGGATAAGGGGTGACGTCCCTTGTCGAGCAAACGTCGAGAAGTCGGCGTCAGAAGCGCGACGGTACCGTCCTCAAGTGAATTGGAGGGCCGCGTCACGGCCTAAGCCTGGCGCCACTCTGCCCTCCACACAAGAATCCAACCCAAGTTCCCCAGGCGGGATCAGTGGAAGCGGGCGGCCGAAAGCGGCCTGGAGGAAGAGGCTGTTGACAGGGAGCCTTTCTTCCGGACCATCCCACCCCGTTCAATGGCGCCTCGTGGCGCACCACGCCGTCGACCCAGATGTAGACGAAGTCTTTTCCTTGAGCTTTTTCGCCATGAACTCGGCGCGCTCGGCCCCCACGCCTTGGTGAGGCGCGTGATCGCAGCCGGCGACAACCCCGCGTCGGTGCCCAAGAATTCGCTGAGCGCGGGACGGAAGTCCCCCGAGGACAACCCGTGCAGGTACAGCAGCGGCAGCACCTCCACCGTCAACCGGTTGATGGTGAACGTGGGAACCATCTCGAAGTCGCCCTCTTCATCGGCTACCCAGGTGGGGACGGTGTCGCAGTCGATCAGGCCGCTTATCTGGCCCATCCCCGGCTTCATCGGACCGGTCTGGGGGCTGACCGCGGGATCGGGGGATTCGGCCACGTAGGAGTCGACCTCGGACTCGAGCGCCGCAGCCAGCATCCTGCGGCGCCGTCACGAACGATCTCGTCGAGGACTCCGGCGAATTCCACGCGCGCAGCCTCCTCTTGGACTACCCTCAACATTGGCGTCTCCTTCCCGCCGGCGCTCCAACGCCGGGCCGGCACCATCGTTTAGCTCAGATGGGAAGGTACGCCGCGCTCTCCTTCGGGTTCCGGATTCCACAACTTCTGGTCATATCTCTTGCTGGAGAAGGAGAGAACGATAGACGACATTGTGGATGCGTGTACTGCCGTATATGAGGGAAGTGCAGCGGACGACAGTCTTGTTGATTGACGCTCTGACTTTCGTCTTAGCCTTCGTGCTCCTCTTTTTGTTGGTTCCTAGCGAAGTCCATGGCAATGGATTCGGGGCTGGTGGACCGTTGCTGGCAGGCGTGCGGGTTCTATTAGCCCACCATGTATTGCGTCCGTTGAGTGGCGGTCAGGTATTGAGTCAGACGGCTTACCAAGCGCTTATGCTCGCGCTGCCCGTTTTGGCGTTCCTGAGATATGGAGCAAATCCTAGGGTGGCGGGGGCGTTGGTGGCGGGTTGGGGCGCGGGGGCTTTCTTGGGCAGCCTTGTGGCTTTCCGAGCCGTACAAGTCGTTAGTTCACTTGTTCTCTTGCGGCGAGCGTGGTTAGTGCAATCACTTGTTCTTTGGTTCTTGATCGTAAATGTTCCTTCAGGGATAGCAGTCGCGGTGGTGTTCGTTTCTGGGATTGCGAATGGGCTGCGAGTACCACCGATGACAGCTCTCTGGGCTAGGTGTACCTCTGTGGAACTGAGACCTCAGGCTTTTGCGGTCGTGAGTACCGTGGCAACGGCCGGGACTGTGATAGCGCTTGTCGTTGCAGGGCCAGCGATTGAGACGTTCGGAGTGACGCCTGTGTTCGCTGCAATCGCAACTATCTCTACAGCATCGGCCTGGCTCGCCTCCATCGCTGCGGGGCGTCAAGAGGGAAGGGAAGCGAGTAGTCGCAATGGGGCGGACAGAGAAGCCGTAGCGTAGACGGCTTGGGTGTTGGCGCCGCCACTCAGAATGACCATGACGGCGACACCTTCGGTGACCACGTTCCAAACGCGGACGAACCCACCGGCGACCTCAAGCGATCACTCCGATGTGACTTCATCGACTGCCGTCCGGGCGCAGGACTCAACGATGATCCTCTCTTGTTGTCGCCGAACGCCCCTCTCTGCCAGCATGAGGTGAGATACTTCTCCGCTTGAAATTACTGAGCAAGAAGGGCACGGAAGGAGCACCGGTCCACCGCACCCGATTTCCTTAGACACCGCACAAGCGGGCATGATGGTGTCCGCGGAGGAGGTGACCCCGTGGGAACTGGGAGGTCAGCGGTGGCTGAGAAGGCACCCAAGGAGACGCGTTGGACCGCGCGCAAGGAGGCCGATGCGGTCGTTCGTCTGTTGCGCGGTGAGAGGCGAGCCTCAGCCCGGACCGGAGTTCACCTTCGAGCTGATAGAGATCTCAGGCGAAGAGGGAAGAGAGCTCCGGCTCGAGCAGGCCCGCGCGATCAGGGACCTATTGCTGTGGGCCAGGTTCCGGACGAGTACTGACCGGCAGGGGAGAGGCGACAGGAGCTTGACCAGATGACCATGACCAACCGCTCCCCTGACGTCGCAGGGGCATTCGGATCCCTACTTCGGTTCGCCTGGTGGGGAAGGGTGTCAACCGAGGATCAGCAAGACCCGACTCTGTCGCTGCCGAGACAGCTTCGGAACTCCCGAGCGGCGTTGCCGCCCGGCGCCGTGATCGTCGCTCACTTCTACGACGTGGAATCGGGGCGGAGAGAGCTGGAGTTGCGGGGCAGGAGCAATGCGCACGAACGATTCGATATCCCGATTCCGAGAGATGGAGGGATACAGGAACTACTGCAAGAGGCGCAACGAGCGGACCGTACTTAGGAGCCCCCGGTGAGTCCTTCGGACATCTCGCTCCTGGACGAGCTTCCGATTCTCCAAGCCGAGCTCGACTCGGCTCCGGAGGAGCTGCTCCGGAAGCTGCTCGAGCCCTCCGGCTCGAGGTAGGTTCGACAAGCGCTCCCGTCGTGCTCTGGTTAGCGCAACCGTCACCGGCGACTGTGTTGATGAAATCGGCGATAGAGCTCGTGATCTTGCTGCGGGAAGTGGCGCATTGCAGCCGATCGGTGACTCCAAGCCGAGCCGTCGCAAGGGAAACAGCGTTTCCCCAGGATGGTGCACAGATGCTGTTGGTGCCCCCGGCAGGATTCGAACCTGCGCACCTCGCTCCGGAGGCGAGTGCTCTATCCCCTGAGCTACGGGGGCTCAGCGTCCACTCCTTACACTACAGAACAATGATTACCGACCGTCTCTCCGATCTCGTGGGACAGGCCCTCGAACGGGCCGCCGCTGAGGGCGTGGTCCCCCTCGAAGGCGTCCCCGCGATCGAGTTCGAGCGCCCTCGCCGACGGGAGCATGGTGACTGGTCCACCAACCTGGCCCTCGGCCTTGCCAAGGGGGCCGGGAATCCACGCACCCTTGCCCAGGCGCTGGCCGAACGCATGCCGGCCTCCGACCTGGTGGAGAGCGTCGATGTCGCCGGGCCCGGCTTCCTGAACTTCCACCTGTCGGCGAGCTGGCTCCACGACGTCGTCACCAGGGCTGCGGACGAGGGGAGCTCCTTTGGGCGCGCCGACTCGGGCTCCGGGACGAAGGTCAACATCGAGTATGTGTCGGCCAACCCGACCGGTCCGATAAACGTCGTCAGTGGCCGCCATGCCGCCATCGGGGATGCGATCGCAAATCTGCTGACCGCCGTTGGTTGTGAGATCACCAGGGAGCATTACGTCAACGATGCGGGCGGCCAACTTAAGTTGTTTGGGGAGTCGATCGCGACTCACTATCTGCGTCACTTCGGCCTCCCGGCAGAGCTTCCCGACGACGGCTACAGAGGCGCCTACGTGGCAGATCTAGCCGACGAGATAGTGCAGGAGATCGGCGACGAGCTCGTACACGCCGATCCCGAGAAGCGGACGACCGCTCTGCTCGAGCTCGGGCTCACACGCATGCTTGGGAGGACTCGCGCAACCCTGGAACGGTTCGGAACCCACTTCGATGTGTGGACGCTCGAACACTCCCTGCACGAATCGGGTGCCGTCGAAACCGCCCTGCAACGTCTCGGTGACCGGGGCTACGCGCAGGAGCGCGACGGCGCTCTGTGGTTCAAGGCAACCGACCTCGGCGACGACAAGGACCGCGTTCTTGTTCGCTCCAACGGCGCGCCGACGTATCTCGCATCCGATGTTGCTTACTTCGTGCACAAGTTCGATCGCGGTTTCAACCGGCTCATCTACCTGCTCGGCCCGGACCACCACGGCACGGTTGCTCGGATGCTCGCCACCGCCGAAGCCCTTGGCTACGACCGTAATCGGGTCGAAATGCATCTCGTCCAGGTGGTGACCTTGTCAAGCGGAGGAACGACGCTCAAGGCTTCCAAGCGGGCCGGTGTGATTGTGGCCTTGGATGAACTCATGGACGAGGTCGGAACAGATGCGGCGCGCTACACCTTCTTGACGCGAGCCATGGAATCTCCCCTCGAGTTCGACATCGAGTTGGTTAAGCAACAGGCGCCTGAGAACCCCGTTTTCTATGTGCAGTACGCGCACGCTCGTATCTGCTCGATTCTGCGCAGGGCGGACGAAGAGGGCATCAGGTTTGGCGGCGCCGGCGCGCCTTTGGACCGGCTCGTTCATCCCAGTGAAACGGAGTTGATGCGCAAGCTTGCCGACTACGAAGAGGTTGTGCCCGAGGCCGCCCACCTTCGCGCTCCTCAAAGGATCGCCCGATACGTCGACGAGCTTGCGGGCGCGTTCAGCGCTTTCTACCGGGATTGCAAGGTGATCTCCGAGGATACCGAGCTCAGCGCCGAGCGGCTGAAGCTGTGCGTTGCCACCAAGCGCGTGATCGCGGATGCACTCGGGCTCCTCGGAGTAACCGCTCCCGAGAGGATGTGAGCATGGAGTTTCTGCAAGTCGATGTCTTCACCGAGACACCTTACAAAGGCAACCCGCTTGCTGTTTTTCCCCGCGCCGGTGAGCTGACCAGGCGACAGATGCAGGCGATCGCTAGAGAGATGAACCTCTCGGAAACGACCTTCGTGACGAGTGCAGCGCGTGATTCCTACGAGGTGCTCATCTTCACTCCAGGGGAAGAGCTTCCCTTTGCCGGTCATCCCACGATAGGCACGGCGTGGACACTCCGGCACCTGGGGCTCATCTCGGGTGACGAGGTCTATCAACACTCGCCCGCGGGACCGACTTCGGTGAAGGCTAGAGGGCAGAGGCTGTGGTTCGCGAGAACCGGAGTTGCGACCGGGGACATCGAAGACACCGATCCAACCGCCCCGAGGAGGATTGCCGACGCCCTTCGTCTCGACGTCGACGCACTGGGGCTCGAGGCGCGTGAGCTCGGCCGCTCGGGTCTTCTGCGGCCTGCGTACTCGAACGCGGGCCTGCAACAGCTTATGGTGCCGGTCAAGAACCTCGGCGCACTGGGCGCGTGCCGTCCAGACGCCGAGATCCTGGGTGAGGTCTCTCCCGAAGGCGCCTACTGCTTCACCGCGACCGGGGCCGGCCAGGCGCGGGCGCGGGGCTTCTTTCCGGACTTCAATATCCCGGAAGACCCGGCGACGGGGTCCGCAGCGGCCGCACTCGGTCTCTATCTCGCTTCCAGGCTGGGTGCGGTCGAGCTGTCCGTGACGCAGGGGGTCGAAATCGGCCGCCCCTCACTCATCCGGATCGAGGCAGAACCCGGGCGCGTGGCGGTGGGTGGGAGCTGCCGGATGGTGCTCTCCGGCCGCCTCGAAACGCTTCCGGAGTAGACACACCCAGCCTTTTCCGGCTCCGGGCCATCAGGGGGGCCGAGGGAAGGCGTCGTGTTCGCTACCCTCAACCGATGCACAACTTGCTTCCGGCCTCCGCCAGGCCCATGTCCGACGGCCATCTAATGGTGGGTGGCTGCGACACGACCGAGCTCGCTCAGCGCTTCGGGACTCCATTGTTGGTCCTGGACAGCATGACCTTGGAAGCCAAAGCACGCTCCTACACGCAGACGATGGGGGCCGGGAGGGTCTTTTTCGCATGCAAGGCGCTCTGCTGCGTTGCACTTTGCGAGGAGCTTGACGGCCTTGGGCTGGGACTCGACGTCTGCAGTGGGGGAGAGCTTGCAACCGCCCAGGCCGCCGGGTTCCCGGCGCACCGAATTGTCTTTCATGGCAACAACAAATCTCTCGAAGAACTTCAGCAAGCGCAAAGGGCAGGCGTGGGTCGGATCGTCATCGACTCGTTCGATGAGATCGATCGTCTCACCAAGATCGGTGCGCCGCTAGATCTGCTCATGAGAGTGACCCCGGACGTCGCCACCGATACTCACGAATCGGTGCAGACGGGTCAGCACGACTCCAAGTTTGGTTTTGCCTTCGGCAACGGGGTCGCCATGGCCGCACTGGAGAGCCTCCTCGATGTCCCGAACGCTCGTGTCGTGGGGCTTCACTCGCATATCGGGTCGCAAATTTTCGAAATGTCGGCTTTCCGGCTTGCAGTAAGCCGCCTAGCAGGGTTCCTTAGCGCGGCGCGAGACCACCTCGGCTTCATAGCGGAAGAGATCAATCTCGGCGGGGGGCTCGGCATTGCCCACACGAGCGATCAAGTGAGCCCGCGCCCTGAAGCCTCCGTCGAGGCGATTCGGAGAGCTGTGACGCATGAGTTTGGCCTTCGTCATTTGCCAAAGCCACTCATCGCGATCGAGCCGGGGCGCTCGATAGCAGGGCCCGCGGGGGTCACCCTCTACTCGGTCGGAACGGTCAAACGTCTTCCGGGTGGACGGACCTTCGTATCGGTCGACGGCGGCATGTCGGACAACATTCGACCAGCGCTCTATGGGGCCCGTTATGAAGCGTTTCTCGCCAACCGCATGAACTCCCCCCTGGGAGCGCAGGTAACTGTTGCCGGCAAGCATTGTGAATCGGGCGACGTGCTCGTGAGGGATGTGCATCTGCCAGATGATGTTCAGCCCGACGATCTCTTGTGCATTCCGGCAACCGGCGCTTACACATATTCGATGGCGTCCAACTACAACCGCATCCCGAAGCCGGCAGTGGTGATGGTCGACTCGGGGAATGCGGTTGAGATCATCAGGCGCGAGAACTACGACGATGTTGTGCGCCTCGACCGCCACCTCGACGGAACGCCGGTCTCGAGGGGAACTTCGTGAGCTCTTCGATACGTGTCGGTCTGCTGGGCTGCGGCGTCGTCGGCGGCGCCACGGCACGCATCCTGCTCGAGCACGCCGACACCGTGTCACAGAAGGCCGGTGTCCGAGTGGACCTGGCTCGCATAGCGGTTCGAAGTCTCTCCAAGCAGCGGGAGATTTCGCTGCCCCCGGAAACATATACGACCGACCCTTGGGAGGTCGTGGGCGATCCAAACATCGACGTGATCGTAGAGGCCATGGGCGGTATCGAGCCCGCTCTCGACCTCATCCTTCACGCCATAAGGAGTGGGAAACACGTCGTCACCGCCAACAAAGAGTTGCTGTCGACTCTCGGCCGCGAGGTCATGGCCGCTGCGGACGAGGCGGGGGTGGATGTTCTGTTCGAGGCGTCAGTGGCCGGCGGAATTCCGATTGTGCGGCCGATGAAAGAGTCGCTGGCCGGAGACAGGGTGAAGCGCGTAATGGGAATCGTCAACGGAACGACGAACTACATTCTCACCCAGATGTCGGAAACGGGAGTGTCGTTCACCGAAGCACTCGGCCAAGCCGAGGAGCTTGGTTATACCGAGCTCGATCCTTCGTCGGACATCGAGGGCTTTGACGCAGCATCGAAAATCGCAATTCTTGCGTCGATTGCCTTTGGGGCCCGGGTTGTGGCCGGAGACGTGCATCGTGAGGGCATCTCGAAGGTGACAGCAGCAGATGTCGACGCGGCTCACCAGCTGGGGTACGAAGTGAAGCTCCTGGCGGTGGCCGAAATCGAGGACGGGCAGGTCGCAGTGCGGGTCCATCCGGCAATGCTGCCCCGCACACACCCGCTTGCCTCTGTGCGCGACGTTTACAACGCCGTGTTCGTTGAAGCAGAAGAGGTCGGCGAGCTGATGTTCTTGGGGCGCGGGGCGGGCGGGCCTCCGACAGCCTCTGCCGTCGTTGGCGACATCGTCGAGCTGGCCCGCAACATCAAGTCGGAGAGTCGGAGTCCGGGCAGCGCCTATTATCGGGAACCCGCGCACATCAAAGCTCAAGATGAAGTCGGCGTTCGTTACTACGTGGTCTTGTCGGTCCAGGACCAACCCGGAGTGTTGTCTTCGGTCGCAGGAATGTTTGCACATCATGGCATTTCCATAGCCAGCGTGCGGCAGGAAGGATTCGGCGATCAAGCGTCTCTGGTGTTGATCACCCATCATGCTACCGAGGCGCAGCATGCAGCGACCTTCGGCGACCTCGAGCAGCTTGACGCGGTGAAGAGTGTCGGGTCGAGGATGAGGGTCGAGGGGACGTCCGAGAGTTGAGCGACCCTGCCGGGAGTGGAGGGGGGGCATGAACGAGCGTGCCCTTGCGGTAGCGGGCGCGAGGGGTGTGATCAAAAGATATTTCGACCACCTCCCCGTGGGGCCGGCCACTCCAATCGTAACCCTGGACGAAGGGGACACACCTCTTATCTACTCGGCCAGACTGTCGGAAGAGTGCGATGCGGACGTGTGGCTCAAATGGGACGGACTGAATCCCACCGGGTCATTCAAGGACCGCGGCATGACCGTTGCTATTTCCAAGGCGCTCGAGGAAGGTTCCAACGCCGTGCTGTGTGCTTCCACGGGTAACACGAGCGCCTCCGCGGCGGCATATGCGGCACGTGCAGGGATGATCTGCGCGGTCCTTATTCCCTCCGGCAACGTTGCGCTGGGCAAGCTGGCTCAAGCGCTTATACACGGAGCTCGCGTGATCGAGATCGACGGCAACTTCGATGAGGCGCTTGGGTTGTCGCAGGAGATGGCCCGCTCCCATCCCATCACGCTGGTTAACTCGGTCAACCCCTACCGCATCGAGGGTCAGAAAACCGCCGCGTTTGAGATTGTCGAAGCCCTGGGACGAGCTCCCGACATGCATCTCATGCC
>JACDCD010000042.1 GCA_013694625.1 Actinomycetota bacterium
GAGTTCCGTCGGCTGGCTTCCGGCAACGACCCCCGCACCGGCGAGCCCTTCGGGACCGACCTGAAGGCCATCTACGACGTCTACTTCGCCCGCAATGTTCCCAGCGAAGGTGAGGCGCTGGTGGCACTTCTGGACGGGCGCACCTACAAGTCGAGCTACGCCGCCGACGCCGGCTTCCGCCTCAGTCGCAGGACGGGGTTTGTGACTCGCCTGACGGGGCTGGAACGTCCGGAGAGTGGAACGCTCAAGACTTCGGCCGGAGAGGCGCGTTACCTGGCCATACCCTTGACGGTCTCGGGCGAGAGGAACCCGGTCGAGGGAACCTTCGTCGTTGCCAACTTCCCGGCTTTCGAGCTTGAGGAGGTCAACGAAGCCGTGCGTGTGGCGACGTTTGTGTCTGCGGCCGTGTTCGTCATCGGTTCGATGGTGGCCTATGCCATCGCCGGTCGAGTGCTGGCCCCGCTGCGCCTCCTGGATGCTGCCGCTCGCTCGATCACTGAGACCGATCTCACGCAGCGCATCCCCGTGCGCGGGCGAGATGAGCTCGCACAGCTCACTCGGCGCTTCAACGACATGCTCCACCGGTTGGAAGGGTCCTTCGTCCTGCAGCGACAGTTCACCGATGATGCAAGCCACGAGCTGCGCACACCGATCACGATCATTCGCGGCCACTTGGAGCTCATGGACGATGACCCCACCGAGCGGCGCAAGACGACCGAGCTCGTGTTGGACGAACTCGATCGCATGAGCCGGATGGTCGACGAGTTGCTGTTGCTGGCGCGCGCCGAGCAGCCGGACTTCTTGTACCTCGAGGACGTGAGCGTGGGCGAGCTCACCAGACAGCTCCATGTCAAGGCTCAGGCTCTGGGCAACAGAGAATGGCGCCTCGAGCGTGTTGGTCATGGGGTCATCCGGGCCGATGGCCAACGGCTCACTCAGGCGATCATGCAGTTGGCGCACAACGCGGCCAGACACACGTCAGACGGGGACGTGATCTCGCTCGGCTCTGCGTCGGGGAACGGGAGCGCCCGCCTGTGGGTGAGCGACGGTGGCCCCGGGAATTCCGCCGGCCGATCAGGAGCGCATCTTCACGCGCCTGGCGCGCGGCCGGCACCACGGGCGCTTGGAGGGCACGGGCCTGGGTCTCCCAATCGTCAAGGCGATCGCAGAGGCCCACGGTGGAAGGGTCGAGGTGATGAGCCGTCCGGGGGACGGGGCAACCTTCACCGTTATCATTCCGCGCGATCATGTTCTGGTCCGTTTCACGGAGGAATCGCCAAAATGAGAAACCGCATACTCGTCGCCGAGGACGAGGAGCGCATCGCCTCTTTTCTCGAGAAGGGCCTAAGGGCGAACGGGTTCACGACGGACGTGGCGCCGGACGGCGACTCGGCGCTGATCATGGCGTTGAGCGGACAGTTCGACCTGCTGATACTCGACCTCGGCCTGCCCGGCAAGGACGGCTCAAAGGTGCTCCAGGAGCTTCGTGGCAAAGACAAGGATTTGCCGGTGTTGATCCTCACCGCGCGCGACGGCGTCGTGGACACTGTCGCCGGACTCGAGGGCGGAGCCGACGACTACATGACCAAGCCTTTTCGGTTCGAGGAACTCTTGGCGCGTGTGCGAGTGAGACTCCGGGACGAGAGGGTGGTGGAACCGACCGTGCTTACAGTCGGAGAGGCCTCGTTGGACCTGCGCACCCGCCAGGTGGAGCTCGGTCAACGCACCATAGAGCTCACCGCCAGGGAGTTTGCCCTTGCGGAGATGTTCTTCCGGCACCCCAATCAGGTGCTGACGCGTGAGCAGTTGCTCAGCCACGTGTGGGGCTATGATTACGAGCCAGGCTCCAACGTCGTCGACGTGTACGTTGGGTACTTGCGAAGAAAGCTGGGCGGAAGGCTTATAAGCAGCATTCGGGGCATGGGTTACCGGTTGCGCCCGGGAGATCCCTAGGCCTGTTGAGGATTGGTCAGTCCGACGACATGGCCCTCAGGATCGGTGAACAGTCCGATCGTCAAGCCCTCCATGACGTCATCCGGGCCCATCAGAATGGAGCCGCCCAATGACTCTGCCTTCTTGAGGTAGGCACCGACATCGTCAGTCTCGACGTAGAAGGTCACCCAGCCGTGTCCGCCGTCGGGCGTCTGGCCGATACCGCCGCCGATCGCGTTTTCACCCTGAGGCGCGATGGTGCCGTAGTTCATCGGGTTGTCCGTGTTGATGCTCCAGTCGAACAGATCCCCGTAAAACTTGTTCAGTGCCGGGCCGTTACTTCCCGTGATCTCGAAATGAATAACCCTGTTGCCCATTGTCCCCTCCCTTTGCACCCGTAAAGATGCCGTCATGATAGCGGATCGGAACCGGCCCCGTCCGACGGCCCGCAGTGCGTCTCTGCCGCCCTTCCTCACCCACGACTCCGGCCACTTGCAGCGCATCAACGCCGCGGTGGAAGCAGGTGCCAGTGGAGAGACTTCCTATCCCTGATCGCTCTCCGCCTCGGTTGTCAACAAATGCATCACTGTGCACTCGCGCGACCGGTTCTGGTATTTCCGTGGCCATAGACAACACGGGGTCGCTTTGATGCCGTAAAGCGAACGCACCCGATGCGCGTTCAGTTGTGCTTCCGGTTCGCAGTTTCTGACCCACATTGCGCCTGGATGCTAGGAGTCTCAAATACTTGTGCATTATCCCTTGACCGTTCCATCATGGGCGCTTAGTCTCCCGCGCTTGCGGCCGTGGGGGCCGTTTTTTGTTAGACGGACTATGTGTGGGAGGTTGTCGGTTTTGCAGAAGCTCGGTCATGTACGCACCGGACTACTATGTGTGATTGCCATTGTGTTTGTCCTAGCGGCTCCACTCGTTGCGCAA
>JACDCD010000050.1 GCA_013694625.1 Actinomycetota bacterium
GGACATCGTCAAGGTCAGCTATTGCGACGCGCTCGACGTCACCCAGGAGTTCAATGTCGTCACGGTACGCCTGAACAAGCCCTTTGATTCTCACGGGCTCGAGCGCAACTTCTACGCGGCTTCGAGCTGCGGCATATGCGGGAAGGCTTCCCTCGACCACGTCGCTCTTCAGTGTCCGGCCATTCCTCCGGGCCTGCAGGTAGGACGTTCGCTGATCACAGAGCTGCCCCACAAGCTGCGTGAGGGCCAGAAGACCTTCACCCGGACCGGAGGCCTGCACGCAGCGGGTTTCTTCGACGCGACCGGGGGGCCCGGCGGGTTGCGCGAGGATGTGGGACGCCACAACGCGCTGGACAAGCTGATCGGCAAGGCGCTGCTCGCCGGCGACTTCAACTGCACGGAACAGATCCTGATGGTCTCCGGGCGCGCCGGATTCGAGATCGTCCAGAAGGCCGCGATGGCACGGGTACCGGTGGTGTGCGCGGTGTCGGCGCCCTCGAGCCTGGCGGTGGATGCGGCCGAACGACTGGGCGTCACGCTCGTGGGCTTTCTGCGAGGGGACGACTTCAACATCTACGCCCATCCCGAACGCATCGACACAAGCTTCTAAGGGGCGTGCGCTAGGGCGAGTCGTGCTCGGTGTCACCGGCCAGCAGCTGCAGTGCATGCGGGATCAGGGGCAGCACCGCTTCGAGGCTTTCCTCCATCCCTTTGGGGCTCCCCGGCAGGTTGACGATGAGGGTCCGGCGGGCAGCCCCCGCAACGGCGCGCGACAGTGCGGCCAGCGGCGTCTTCTGCAGCCCCGCGGCACGCATTGCCTCCGCCAGCCCTGGAGCCGGGCGATCGATGACCGCCTGCGTCGCCTCCGGCGTTATGTCGCGCGGCCCGAATCCCGTCCCTCCGGTGGTTATGACCAGCGGTACTTCTCGGTCAACGAAGTCGCGTAGCGTCTCCTCTATCGCTCCTCTGTCGTCGGGGACGACGGAGCGCTCGATGACCTCGAAATCGTGATCCGAAAGCAGCCTGTGGGCGGCGTCACCCGATCTGTCCTCTCGAGCGCCCCGCGTCACTCCATCGCTGACGGTCACAACTGTGGCCTTGAAGAGCATCACCCCTCCTTATCTAGGCTTCACTGCACCGGCTGGCCCGAAAGGCGGGCTCCAGAGTGCATTGGAGCATCAAACCGATTCGATGGGGGTCTGCGCCGGGATCGGCTTGTCACTCGGCCAGCACCCTGCCCAGTGCCTCGAGGCTGGCGACGTTGTGGCCCGGGAGGAACACGTCGATGTGGGGGAGCGCAGCGGCCATGCCTCGGGCGAGAGGTTGATACAACGGGCTTCCCTTGAGCGGGTTGACCCAGATCACCCGCCACGCCAGGCGTCCGAGGCGCGCCATCTGCGCCGCGAGGACATCCGGGTCGCCCCTGTCGAGTCCATCCGAGCACAGAACCACCACGGCGCGCCGAAGGGCCACATGCTGACCGTACTCATCGAGCAATCCGCGGAGCGACTCGCCTATGCGGGTGCCCCCGTCCCAGTCCTGGACCGTGGCGGCGACTTCTCCAAGCGCCGCATCAGGGTCCCTGGTCCTGAGCGCGCGTGTGACGCGGGTGAGGCGCGTACCGAAGCAAAACACCTCGACCTTCTGCCCGGCCGAGATAGCGGCGAAGGCGAACTGCATGAGGGCGCGGGAGTACGCCGACATCGAGCCGGACACATCGAGTACCAGGACAAGGGGGCGGATCTTGCGGCGACGATCCCTGTAGGCGCGCCTGAACGGCTCGCCCTGAGTCCTGAGGGATGATCTAAGCGTGCGCGGAAGATCGAACCGCCGCGCCTTTACAGAGGGCCGCAGTCTGCGCGCGGTCCTCAGTGGAACGCTCAACTTGAGGTGGCGAATCAGCAGCGCCGCGTGATTGCGCTCTTCTTCGGTGAGGGTGTCGAACGATTTGTCCCTTAGCATCTCGGTCCCGCTTGCGACCATGCGGGTGGCCGTGTCGCCGGCAACCTCCTCGGCTTCCGCAAAACCGGCGACGGCTCCAGTGTCGGCGCCTTCGATCGTTGTTTCACCCGCCGGCGCGTGGGTGCGGTCGAGCCAATCGAACAGCGACGACATGGTCTCGTCGAGCTCCGATCGGCCGAAGTACGCCCCGAAGGCGTTGTCGAACAGCTCGATGTCCTCTGGCCGCGAAATCAGAGTGGCGCGCCCCGACCAGTACAAGCTTCTTCGATCCACGGGGGCGAGAACGCCGGCCGCTCTGCAGAAGTTGAGTATCCGGCCCGTGCCCACCGGGAGGCCCCGGGCGCGCAGTTCCCGGCCGAAGCCAACGAGGTGGGCGTAGTCATCCCCGGCCGGCATCGTCCTCCACGACGTCGTCTATGTGCCGGCGCACGTACTCGAAGTCCTCATGGTCCTTGATGACCGCCCCGAGGGTCGCCTCTGCGGCTTCGTTGTCGAGATGCGGCGCGCCGAGGAAGGCCAGGCTGTTGGACCAGTCGATGGTTTCGGCGACGCCGGGGCGTTTGGCAACCTCCATGTTGCGAAGGCGCGCCACCGCCTGGGCGACCTCCCGCGCGAGGGGCTCGGCAACATGCGGAGCGCGGACGCGGACGATCTCGACCTCCCGTTCGAGGGAAGGATGGTCGATCCAGTGGTAGAGGCAGCGCCTTTTCAGCGCGTCGTGAAGGTCGCGCGTCCGGTTTGAGGTGATGATCACAGCGGGCGGCGCCTGAGCCGCAATACGGCCGATCTCCGGAATGGTCACCGCGAACTCGGCCAGCACCTCGAGAAGAAAGGCTTCGAACTCATCGTCGGCCCGGTCGAGCTCATCGATCAGCAGCACGGCCCCGGAGCCGGCGTGGCAGGCAGCCAGGAGCGGCCGTTCGACCAGGAATTGCGGGCCGAATAGGTCGATTGCCGCTGCGCTTGCGGCGTCGGATGCACGTATGGCGAGCAGTTGGCGCGAGTAGTCCCATTCGTACAGCGCCTGGCTCGCGTCGATGCCTTCGTAGCACTGCAAACGGATCAGTTCCCGGCCGAGCATCTCGGCCAGCACCTTGGCGACCTCGGTTTTACCCACTCCCGCCTCGCCTTCGAGTAGCAGGGGCTTGTCCAGGGACAGGGCCAGGTAAATAGACGTCGCAAGGCCCCTGTCGGGCAGGTAGAGGTGCTGCCGCAGCCCGCCGGCGAGCTCTTCAACGGACGAAAAGGGGAGGGCGGTCAAACCCTCCCCTTCGTGTAGTCGAAACGGATCAGCGCGATAGGGCTTCCTCTAGGGCGCGCCGGGTGAACACCTTGGCCATCTCTTTACGGTACTCCGAGGAGCCAAGTGGATCGCTTACCGGATTGGTGCCTTCATCCGCCTGCTGTGATGCCTCAGCAGGGTCGGCGCCGCCGGCGAGTGCTTGCTCGACAGCGCCGGCGCGAAGCGGTGTCTCGCCCATGCTCGTGAGCGCTATCCGGGCGCCTCCGATGCTGCCGTTGGACCTTTGCACTACGGCCGCCACGCCCACCGTGGCCCAATCCTGAGCGCGGTGATGAAACTTCTGGTACGACCAACCGTGATCGGGGACCTTGGGAACGCGTATCTCTGTGAGCAGGTTCTGGGGGCCGAGCGCGGTCTCGAAAATGCCTTTGAAGAAGTCTCCCGCCGGGATGGTTCGCTCGCCTTCGGCGCTCTGGACGACCATGGTGGCGTCAAGCGCGAGCAACACGGTCGGGAGATCGGATGCGGGGTCACCGTGGGCGACGCTTCCTCCGATCGTGCCGCGATGGCGCACCTGGGGATCTCCAACCTCCCCCGCCGTGTGCGCAACGATGGGGCATTGGCGCACGAGGTCATTGTTGTTGTGGACGTCCTCGTATACGGTGCCGGCGCCGATTGCCATATGGTCGCCGCCATCCCTCACGTAGGAGAGGTCGCGGATGCGGCCGATGTCGACCAGTGCAGTGGGTGCGGCAAACCTGAGCTTCATCAACGGCAGCAGGGAATGCCCTCCCGCAAGTATCTTGGCTTCGTCGCCGAAATTATTGAGCAGCTCGATGGCGTGCTGGGGGTTTTCGGCTACCTCGTACTCGAACGCCGATGGAATCACGATCGCCCTCCCTTTGCTTGCTGAATGGCGTTGAAGATGCGTTCGGGAGTCACCGGCTTGTCGATGTGGGTTACGCCGAGCGGCGTTAGAGCGTCGATGGTTGCGTTGACCACGGCCGGGGGAGAGGCGATCGTGCCGGCCTCTCCGACGCCCTTGACGCCGAGCCGATTGGTGCTTGACGGAGTGACCGTATTCGCAGTGGCGAAGGTTGGAAGCTCGGCTGCCGACGGGATGCGGTAGTAGCCCATATGACTCGTGAGCAGCGATCCGCTTTCGTCGTAGACCGCCTCTTCGTACATCGCCTCGGCGATGCCCTGCGCCACGCCTCCGTGCACCTGCCCTTC
>JACDCD010000055.1 GCA_013694625.1 Actinomycetota bacterium
AGCGGCGCGCCACCGCCTCGGGCACCATGGCAACGGCCGAGGCGTCGAACTGGGCCTCGCTCAGGTCCATGACCTCGAGGCCCATTCGCTCCGCCAGCACCAACATGGCCGCGTTCTCGGTGACCAGCCCCATGTCGACGAGCACGCGGGCTACCGAACGCCGCTGGCCTGCCGCAATGGCCCTGGCTTCCTCGAGTTGCGTGACGGTTATCAGCCCGCGCATCAACATCAACTCGTCGAGTTGGGCGGACCGGCCTATCTCGGGCAATGCTGTGTCCCTTCAACGGAAGGTAGGTCTCTTCTCGCTCTGCGTCTCCTTCATCGACCGTCCGGCCCCATCGCTGAAGGAACCGTTCAACCCTTCACTTGTCCGCTCTTCCGGCCGATACCAGAGAGATGGAGGAACGTCCACCTCAGGAAGAGTCACTTTCGTTCGAAACCGGCAACGGCGACGGCGCGCGCCCCGATACGTCCGGCCAGTTGCATGACCCCACGGAACAGTCGCCCGACGACTGGCTGTTCGATCCGCTCACCGCCCTTCCGTCCCGCACGCTGTTCATGGAGCGGCTCGAGCAATGTCTGGCCGACCGTCGCACCCCTGGACCCATCACCGCCGTCTTCTATGTCGACATCGACCACTTCAAGAGCATCAATGAAAATCTCGGATACGAAGCGGGAGATGAGCTCCTTCTGGCCGTGGCCAAGCGCCTGCAGGACACTCTCAGACCGGCGGATACCGTCGCCCGGCTGACCACCGACGAGTTCGGCCTTGTGCTCGACGACCTTTCAGACATCGCTCAGGCGATGACGGTTGCCCGCCGCATCACGACTTGTCTTGAAGAGCCACTCACCGTTGCTCAACTCGACGTTTTCGTCACCGCGAGCATCGGAATCGCCCTGGAGTCAGACCAAAGGGAGAACGCCGAAGTCCTTCTCCGCAATGCCCTGGAGGCAAAAGACCGAGCGAAAGAAAAAGGGGACGGCGGTTGTGAGGTCTTTCATACCGGCCTGGCCAAAGAGGCCCTCGAACGCCTCCAGCTCGAGCACGAGATCCGGCGGGCGCTCGATGAAGACGAGTTGAGCGTGCGTTACCAGCCGATCTTGAAGATATCTAACCGCGAAGTCATCGGCGCCGAGGCGTTAGTGCGCTGGGAGCACCCAACCAGGGGGACTCTGGCCCCGATCGAGTTCTTTCCCCTGGCGGAAGCGACCGGTCTCATCGTTCCCCTGGGCAAGTTCGTCCTCGACCACGTTTGCCGTCAAGCTCGAGCCTGGCAGCTGGAAGGTGCAACGAGCTCAGGGATGCGCATCAACCTGAACCTGACGCCCAAGCAGCTGCTCGAAGGAGATGTCATCTCGGACGTAGCTGAGGTCCTCAGCCGCAGCGGGCTCGAATCCGATTCTCTCGTCCTCGAGCTCGGAGAAAGCGCGGTCCTCGACCACCTGGAGCTCGCATCGAAGTTCGCCACCGGCCTCGACCGGCTGGGGGTTCAGCTGGCCATAGACGACTTCGGCAAGGACCTCACGGCGATTGACTTCCTCCTGCGCTGCCCAGTCCGGGCGCTCAAGCTCAACCGATCGCTGGTCGACGGAGTCGAGACTCAAGAGAACTCGAGGGCGGTCATCCGCCATATCTGCTCCCTCGCCCACGAGCGGGGCATCCGGGTGACGGCCGTGGGGGTCGAGACCGAAACGCAGTTGGCGCGGCTCGACGACCTCGGTTGCGACGCCGCCCAGGGATTTCTCTTCTATCGCCCGATGTCGGGCGAAGACGTAGCGCATGTGCTGTCGGGGGCAGCTACCCCTGCTGGCTGAGCCCTCCCAAAGCATGCAGCGCCGCAGCCGACATGGTCTCGAGCGGCGGGTCCTGACCGGTCCAGATACGGATTGACGCTGCCGCCTGGTGCACGAGCATGCCAATGCCCCCCCAAGCGCCGGCGCCCGACGCCCGGGCGCTCTCGATCAACGGGGTGGCCGGAGGCCGGTAGATGAGATCGACTACCACCTGATCGGCGCGCCATTGCGCTCCGGGGATCGGATTCTGCGCGGGTCTCATCCCCACCGGAGTCGCATTGACGACGAGGTCGGCCTCGCCCGCAAGCCTCTCAGCAGCGTCCCAGGGGTGAACGATGGCCGGGGTGCTCCCCACCAGCGAGGTGAGCTCCGCCCCCCTCAAGGGACGGCGTGCGGCGATGACCACCTCACCGATATCGAGGTCCGCCAGTCCCTTAACGACCGCCCGCGCCGACCCACCTGCCCCGAGGATCAGCGCCCGACGGCCCGAGGGGTGCACTCCGGCGTCGATGAGAAACTCCCGAAAGCCGTCGACGTCGGTGTTATGGCCGATGAGGCGATCCCCCAGCCGCTGCACCGTATTGACCGCGCCGATGGTCCGGGCGTCACCGGAGACCTCGTCGAGCAGGGTCACGATCGACTCCTTGTGCGGCATGGTCACGTTGGCGCCCATCGCGCCAAGGGCCCTCAACCCGCCGACCGCAGCAGACAGATCAGACTTCGGCACGGGCCACGCAAGATAGATCCAGTGAAGGCCCAACTGCCGGAACGCGGCGTTGTGGATGACAGGCGAGAGCGTGTGCTCGAGCGGCCATCCGAGCACACCTGCAAAGTCGTGGCCGGGGTGCCTCAACAGTTGAGCGCCTGGTAGCGCGCCTTGTCGGCAAGGAACTGGTCGTAACTTTCGGTGAACGCATGGCGGCCCCGGCAATCGCTCACCACGTAGTAGAACCAGTCGCCGTCTGCGGGATGGATCGCAGCGCGCAGGGACGCTTCTCCCGGCGCGCCGATTGGCGTCGGCGGCAAGCCGGCAACCTCGCGGGTGTTGTACGGCGAGTCGACCGCAAGATCCGAGAGTCTAAGCGCGCCCCCGCGCTTGCGGAGCGCGTAACGAAGCGTCGCGTCGATCCCCAGCGCCATTTGGGCCTGGAGCCGGTTCTGGATCACAGCCGAGATTTTCCCCCGGTCATTCTGAACCCGGGCCTCGGCCTCGATCATCGATGCAACGATGACCGCTTGGTAGGGTGACAGGTCCGGCGCTTGGCCTATCTTCAGCGCCGTTGCCCGCTCGTCGAATTCTCGTACGAGCCGCTTCACGACCGAAGCGGCGTCCTCGCGTTCGCCGATCTCGTAGGTCGAGGGGAACAACAGTCCCTCCAATGAACGCCCGCCGGCCGGGCCGTGCTCCGAGCGGGCCTTCCCGGACTCCGCGTACTTCATGAAGGCTTTCGCCTTGATGTCACCGCCCTTCTGGAGGGTCTTAGCGAAATCCGTCAGCCACGAGCCCTCCTGAAAGGTGACCCGGTAATGGTCCTGGTCCGGCGCTCCCCCCTTCAGCCTTGACAGCGCGTCCCCGGCGGTGAGTCCAAGAGGCAGCTTGTAGCGTCCGGCCTGTATCTTGTCGCCTCCGCCCTCCAGGAACGTGGCGATTTGAAAGCCGAACCCCGAGGAGATCACCTTCCTCTTTGCGAGAAGATCGCCGATCTCGCTTGCGCTCGAGCCCCTCGGAATGACGACGGTTACGCGCTTACCCGGATCGCTGTCGCCGACTACGCCCACCCTCTGCAGATATCCGTACACGACGACGCCTGCGCCGCCAACGAGAAGAGCCAGGATCATCAGGGACGCCACCAGCGCCTTGACGGCTCCGCTCACCCTTTGTTCTCCGAGGTCATGTGGTGACCCTTGGTGTCGAGATAACCCTGCAGCATCACCTGGGCGGCGACCGCGTCGCGAACCTTCGAACGCTTCGCCGGTGATGACCCCCGTGCGCGCAAGCTCCGCTCGGCTATCACGGTCGTCAGACGTTCGTCGAACTCCTCGACGGGAATCGGAACGGCCGTGCGCAACTGCAACAGGAATTCATGCTGAGCCTGCACCGCGGGGCCGTCGCGTCCAGACAATCCCACCGGGCGACCCACCACTATCGCGCTTGCCCCTCTTTCACGCGCGAGCTCCGCAATACGAAGGACCGGATCAACGCTGCGTGCATCGATCACATCGAACGGCAACGCAACCCGCGTCTCTTCGTCGGCGATCGCCAGCCCCACTCTCCTGAGTCCGGGATCGACACCGAGTATCACTTGGCCAGCAGGGCGTCGCGCGCGGCGCGCTCGACTGCCTCCATCGCATCAGACAGCCGATCGGACGACGGGCCGCCGGAAACGGCGAGCTCCGGCTTTCCTCCCGCGCCTCCCCCAAGGAGGGCCGCCCCGGGGGCAAGGAGGTCGCGCGCCGACAAGCCGAGTGCGGTCAGATCCTTGCTCACCGCTCCAACGAGGTTTGCCTTTCCGGACGACGCCGTTCCAAAAACGATCACCGAGGAGCCCAACCGCCCCTTCAGCATCTGTGCGAGCGAGCGAAGGGCATCGACGCCCTCGTCCCTGCGCGCCACCACCAAGCGTGAACCATCGAGCTCGACTGCGGAGTGCGCCAACGTCGCCGCTTCGGCGGCCGCAGCGGCGCGCTCCACCTCGGCCAGGCGGCGCTCCATGTCCTTTTGGGTGGTGAGCAGCCGCTCTACCCTTTCGGCAACCTCATCCGGGCTCGTCTTCAACAACCCGGCGGCGCGCTCGAGTGTCGCAGCGCGCCGCTCGAGATAGTGCAGACCCTCATGGCCGACCAGCGCTTCGATCCGGCGGAGGTTGGCGCCCACCGACGACTCGCCCGTGACCACGACGACTCCGACCGAGCTCGTGTGAGGCACGTGGGTGCCCCCGCACAACTCCTTCGAGTAGGCCCCCACTTCGACCACGCGTACGAAGTCGCCGTATTTCTCGCCGAAGATCGCCATTGCCCCGATCGACTTCGCGAAGTCCAAGCTGGTTTCGAAGGCGCGCACCGGATCGTCGATGGACACGCGCTCCTGAAGCTCGGCCGAGACGTCGGCGACCTGCGCATCGCCCAGTGCGTCGAAGTGGCTGAAGTCGAATCGAAGCCGCCCGGGCTCGACCAGCGAGCCGGCCTGACGTGCGTGCTCACCAAGCCGGTTCTGCAAGATCCAATGAAGTATGTGGGTGGCCGTGTGCGCCCGCTGCGATCCCAACCTCCACACCGGGTCCGCGATCGCCTCGACCTCATCACCGACCTTGAGCTCGCCCGAACGCATCGTCACGTCGTGGGCGGTGAGCCCGGGTACGAATCGCCGGGTGTCGGTCACCGCCGCAGCGCCCGAGGTGTTCTGGATAACTCCCCGGTCACCCACCTGGCCGCCCCCCTCTGCATAGAAGGCCGTGCGGTCCAGCACGATGTCGACCTCGTCGCCCTCGCTCGCAGCCGGGACACCTTCGGCTCCGTCGAAGATACCGATGATGCGCGCGTGGGTGATCAGGTGCTCGTAGCCGAGAAAATCGGTGGCCCCGTGCTCTTCGAGCAGCGGTTCGAACAGGTCGCGCCTGGGTTCGGCATGTTCTGTGGTGCGCGCCGCACGGGCGCGGGCGCGTTGGCCTGCCATGAGCGACTCGAACCCGGCTACATCTACGGGAACTCCGGCTTCACCGGCAAGCTCGGTGGTGAGCTCGACCGGAAAACCGAAGGTGTCGTGAAGGCGGAAGGCGACCTCGCCGGGGAGGGACGGCGCGCCGCTGCTCTGCGTGTCGGCTATCCCGGTTTCGAGCAGGGTCACGCCCTGCTTGAGCGCCGCGCCGAACCGCTCCTCTTCACGCGCGGCTACCTCGACTATGAGATCGCGGCTCCCCTCGAGCTCGGGATAGGCGTCCCCCATCAGGGTTATCGCCGAATCGACCAGCGCGGGCAGGACGGGTTCGGCACGGCCCAGCAGGCGGGCGTGCCTCACCGCCCGTCGCATCACGCGCCGGAGCACATAGCCGCGCTCCTTATTCGACGGCAGCACTCCATCGGCGATCAAGAACGCCGTCCCCCGGCCATGGTCCGCAAGCACCCTCAAGCTCATGTCGGTGCGCGCGTCGCGTCCGTAGGTCCTTTGGGTCAGATCCTCTGCGGTGTGCACCATGCCGAGCAGGAGGTCGGTGTCGTAGATGGAGGAGGCGTTCTGCAGAACGAACGCAGTCCGTTCCAGCCCCGCACCGGTGTCGATGTTCTTCTGGGGCAGCTCGGCTACCGGTTCGATCGCAGCATTACAGTTGTTCTGCATAAAGACGAGGTTGTAGATCTCGACGTAACGGGCTTCGTCTTCCCCGGGGCCGTACTTGGACGGCTCGCCGAATGCATCGCCGAGGTCGACGAAGATCTCCGACGACGGACCGCAGGGGCCGGCAACGCCCATGTCCCAGAAGTTGTGCTCTCTACTCCGCGGCACGATGCGCTCGGGCCGGACGCCGACGCCGTCGATCCAGATCGCCCTCGCCTCGTCGTCGGTCTCGAAGATGGTGACCCACAGCCTGTCGGGGTCGACGCCCCACCTCTCGGTCACTAGCTCCCAGCCCCACGGGCAGGCATCCGCCTTGTAGTAGTCGCCGAAAGAGAAGTTGCCGAGCATCTCGAAGAAGGTCAGGTGGCGGGTGGTCTTGCCGACCTCGTCGATGTCCGGGGTCCGAAAGCATTTCTGGACCGTTATGGCGCGCCGGGAAGGGGGCCTCTGCTCTCCGGAGAAGTACGGTTTGAACTGGATCATTCCCGCGTTGGTCAGCAGGAGGGTCGGGTCGTCGGGAACCAACGACGACGACGGGATGCGCATGTGGTCCCGCTCTCCGAAGAAAGACAGGAAGCGCTCGCGGATGGTTGCCGAATCCATGGTCTCAAGATACCCGCCGGGTCGCCGGGCGTGAGGCGCACCCCCCAGCAGCCCCAGGTGACCGACGGCCCGGGAGGGGTCCTGGCGCGCCTTCATGCCCGAAGGGCCGCGGTGACTCCTGCCCTACCGCTCCAGGGCCGTGGGTGCTACTGCTCCGGGGCCCGTGGGCGGGGCCGTGGGTGCTACCGCTCCGGGGCCCGTGGGTGCTACCGCTCCGGGGTCGTGGGGTGCTACCGCTCCGGGGTCGTGGGTGCTACTGCTCCGAGGTCGTGGGTGTTGTGCAGGTGCGGTCCGCTAGGTGCTTACGGGTCCGCTGCCTGGCCCCGGCGTGCTGCTGCGCCGGTTGGATTCGAGGCGCCGGTTGGCGACCTCGAGCAAGCCCCCCGTCATCGAACTTACTCGCAGGCGATTCTTCTGCCGCGAGGTCCAGCGGTTGAGCTCCAACGCGCCGGCCGCCCCCACCATGAGCCAAAACAGAGATTTGATCATTGCGACACCCTACCCCGAACCGGCCGAACGCCGGGGCGTGCCGGGCTCCGCCCTGAGGCTCCGTTTCACTCTGGAACCCGGTTTCCGGGCTCGCCGGTGCAACATAGCCGGGCGCGCCGGACATGGGTCGGCCGTCCTGTGGTGGGGGCCGTGCGCGTGTCAGCCGTCCTGTGGTGGGGGCCGGGTGAGCTCGGCCTCGCGCCCGGCGATGGGCTTGTAGTAGCGGCGACTGCGCAGCTCCTCCGGGAGGTACTGCTGCTCGACCCAGCCGCCGTGATCGTGGGGATACAGGTAGCCTTTGCCCGCCCCGGTCGAGCGCGAGGCCCGGGAGTGCGAGTCCCTAAGGTGCGCCGGCACCCTGAGCGGCCCGCCTGCGCGCACGTCCTCCTCGGCGCGCCAGAGGGCCACGGCGCTCGCATTGGACTTGGGCGCCAGGGCGAGATAGGCGGCCGCCTGGGCGAGGTTGAGCCTGGCCTCCGGCAAGCCGACGAACTCGAGCGCGTGATGGGCCGCGACTGCGACCATCAGCGCCGTCGGGTCGGCGTTGCCGATGTCCTCGGAGGCGAGGATCACCATCCGGCGAGCGATGAAGCGAGGATCCTCCCCTGCGTCGAGCATGCGTGTCATCCAGTAGACCGTCGCATCGGGGTCCGATCCTCGCATCGACTTGATGAAGGCCGAAATCACGTCATAGTGCCAGTCTCCGCCCTTGTCGTAGGGAAGGGCGCGCCGCTGGAGTGCCTCTTCGGCGGCCTCCAGGTCGATGCGTCCCGACTTCGAAACCGCCATCAGCGCGGCAGCCTCGAGCGCGTTGAGCGCAACGCGTGCGTCGCCCCCTGCGCCCTCGGCCATATGTGACAGGGCGTCGGGGTCGGCATCGACCTCCATCCGGCCCAGCCCCTTGTCGGAGTCCTCGAGCGCCCTGTTCATGAGCGCCAGGAGGTCGTCGGTTTCGAGGGCCTCCAGCCGGAAGAGCGTGCTGCGCGACATCAACGGCGAGTTGACCTCGAACGACGGGTTCTCGGTTGTGGCGCCGACCAACACGATCCAACCGTTTTCAACGGACGGCAGCAGCGCGTCCTGCTGTGACTTGTTGAACCGATGTATCTCGTCGAGGAACAACAGCGTCTTGGCCCCGCTTGCGCCGAGCCGCTCTCGGGCCGCCTCGATGACCTTTCGCACGTCGGCGACACCGCTCGTCACCGCGGACATGGGTTCGAAATGGGCACTGGAGCTGTTGGCGATGACATTGGCGAGGGTGGTCTTGCCGCTTCCGGCGGGCCCCCAGAGGACGATCGAAGACAGTCCCCCGCTTTCGATGAGGATCCTGAGCGCGCGCCGGGGGCCGAGGAGGTGCCGCTGGCCGACGACCTCGTCGACGGTCTTCGGCCGCATCCGGGCGGCCAGGGGAGCGTATTCGGCGAAGCGATCCTCGAGAGCGTTCTCGAACAGGTCCACGAACCCATGGTCGCACGGGGCTCCATGCTCCATTGCACTCCGGAGCCCGCTTTCCGGGGCCGGCGATCATGTTCCTGGAGTTTCATTGCACTCTGGTGCCCGGTTTCCGGGCTTTCTGGTGCAACAGAGCCCGACAGGTGGATGGCGGGGGACCACACTCTCGTCGGGCCCCGATCGCGGGGCGCGGGCGTTCTAGTTGACGGGCTCGGGGCCCAGGACGTCGTCCACCTGGATACCAAACCCGGGAAGCTCAGGTGAGGTGATCCTATGCCCCCGGCTCATCATCACCGGCGCCGCGTACGCGTCCGCCTCGAGCCTGTAGATCTCGATTCGATCTATCTCCAGGTCGACGTACCAGTACTCGGGAACAGCGTTCCTCTCGTAAAGCCGGCGTTTACGCAGAAGCTCCAACCGGCGCGTCGACGGTGAGGAAACCTCGACGACGAGCGTCACAGTTCGCAGAAAGCGGGGCTCCAAACTGTCGGCCCGATCCGGTCCAACGTATATGACATCGGGTTCCACGACGTTGTCCTCGGAGAAATACACGTCCATCGGAAACGCGAACGCCTCGCCGCCGCTGGTCTTGGCATACGCCAGAAAAGCGCTGCCGATCTCCAGGACCACGGCCTGGTGACGCTTCACAGGAGATGGGCTCACGATGAGCTCACCGTCGATGAGCTCACGGCGAACGTTGTCCACCTCCGGGTACAGCTCGAGCAAATCCGAATACGTGAGCTTCGCCTGGGGCTTCGTGGCCATCTCGTACCTCCTTGTGCCGGCATGGTCAGACACGTTAACCAGAGGGTACGACAACCCGGCCTGGCGCCCGGCGCGCTCCGAAGAGTTCTTGCTCCATTCCACTCTGGAGCCCGCTTTCCGGGCCCCTTAGTGCATTGAAGATCTCCGGCGGCCTATTTTTCCGGAGGCGCGGTTGATTTCAGGTGCAACAGCTTGAGTTGGGCCTCGTCCACGGCGGCCGGCGCGCCGGTCAAAGGGTCGAGCGCGCTTTGGGTTTTCGGGAAGGCAATGACCTCGCGTATGTTCGATTCGCCCGCCGCCAGGGCAACGATCCGGTCGATGCCGGGCGCGATACCGCCGTGCGGCGGCGGTCCATACCGAAACGCCCGCAGCAGAAAACCGAACCTCTCCTCGGCCTCCTCGGGGGTGATGCCGAGTGCGGAGAAAACGCGCTCCTGCATCACCCGGTCATGGATACGGATGCTTCCGCTCGCCAGCTCCCACCCGTTCAGCGTTATGTCGTAAGCCTTCGAGATGACGCGCGCCGGGTCGCTCTCGAGATACTGCAGCGTCTCTTCGACCACTCCCGTGAAGGGGTGATGAATCGGGTCCCAGCGCGCCTCTTCCTCGTTGTACTCGAACCACGGGAAGTCGGTGATCCACACGAACTTCCACGCATCGGCGTCGGAGCGCTCGAGTTGGGGAATCAATCCGAAACGTTCGCCCATCCGGTTCCGCAGTGCGCCCAGCACCTTGTGAACGACGCTGAGGCGCGCGTCGGCAACGATGAGGATGAGGTCCCCCTCGCGGGCATTCGATGCGCCGACCAGACCGGCGCGCTCGCCGTCACTCAGGAACTTGTCCATCGGAGACTTGAGGCCGTCGGGGGTGACGGCCGCCCATACCAGTCCCCCCGCGC
>JACDCD010000058.1 GCA_013694625.1 Actinomycetota bacterium
CGATGCCCTCCTGGGTCAGCTCGTAGACGATCTGGTAGGTAAGCGTTCCCGAGCGCGACACGAGCCCAACCGGTCCTTCGGTGCAGACCTCGCCGGGGATGATGCCGACATTGGCCTTACCCGGCGAGATCACGCCCGGGCAATTGGGCCCGATCAGGGCCGCAGGACGTTGTCCTCGCCGTAGATGGGTCACGGTCTGCGCCATGTCCATTGCCGGGATCCCCTCGGTAATGGCGATGATGACCTCGATACCTGCGTCGTGCGATTCGAGAATTGCATCAGCAGCAACAGGAGGAGGTACAAACACCATCGAGGTATTCGCCCCGGTGACCGTCGTCGCCTCACGCACGGTATCGAAGATGGGGATTCCTTCGACATCCGAGCCGCCCTTACCCGGAGTTACACCTGCGACGAGATTCGTTCCATACTTCTTGTTTCGGAGGCCATGAAAGGAACCCTCCCGCCCGGTCAATCCCTGCACCAGAAGGCGGGTGTCGTTACCTATGAGGATGGCCATCACTCACCACCCTTAACCGCAAGCTCTACCGCTTTCTCTGCGCCTTCGAGCATCGTGGTGGCGGTCACGAGCATCTCATGGGGCGCGTCGGCGAGCATCTTGCGGCCCTGCTCGGCGTTGGTCCCATCCAGCCGAACGACGATGGGGACTTGGATCTCGAGTCGTCCGAGCGCGTCGATGATGCCCTCTGCAACAAGATCGCCTCGCGTGATGCCTCCGAAGATGTTTATCAGCACGCTCTTGACTTCGTTGTTGGAAGTGATGACCTCAAGAGCAGAGGAGAGAACATCGGCGCCGGCTCCGCCCCCCACGTCCAAAAAGTTGGCCGGGTCGCCCCCGGCGGCTTTGACCACATCGAGGGTGGACATGACCAAACCGGCGCCGTTGCCAATGATGCCGACATCGCCGTCGAGCTTGATGAAGTTCAGCCCCTTCTCCTTTGCAAGGCGCTCCTGCTCGGGCACCTCGTGCACAGTCTTCAACTCGTCGAAAACAGGGTGGCGATAGCCGGCGGAATCGTCGACGGACACCTTGGCATCAAGGGCCATTACCCGGCCTTCGCCGGTCAGCACGAGAGGATTCACCTCGACCAGCGACGCATCCAGCGATACGAACGCGTCGTAGAGTTTGGGCAGTATCGCAATGGCCTCCTTGCGCGCATCGCGATTGAGTTCGGCGCCGAAGACAAGCTCGCGGGCATGAAACCCCGATATTCCGAGCAGCGGATCGATGTGGACGCGGGTAATCTTCTCGGGGTTGTTAGCGGCGACTTCCTCGATGTCGACGCCGCCCTCCGCACTCATGATCCCCAGGAACCGACGCTCCGAACGGTCGACAAGAAAGGAGCAGTAGTACTCGTCCTTGATGTCTCCCGCTCGCTCGACGAGGACTCGATTGACGGTGTGACCGCGAATGTCCATGCCCAGTATCCGTTCGGTTACCTCGCCCGCTTCTTCAGGGCTCGGCGCAACCTTTATCCCCCCCGCTTTCCCGCGGCCCCCGATGAGAACCTGCGCCTTGACGACCACCTTGCCCCCGAGCTTTCTTGCCGCAGCGACAGCCTCCTCCGGAGTGGTCGCCACCCTTCCTTCCGGGACGGGAACCCCGTACTTCCTCAACAACTCCTTGCCCTGGTACTCGAATAGATCCACTAAACCTCCTGTGCCACGTGTTGACGCACCCACTCGACTATCGTCTTTGTCGGCGCGCCGGGGGTGAAGATCTCCTGAATCCCCGCCTCCTTGAGCTTGGGCACGTCGGGCCCGGGGATGATCCCGCCTCCGAACACAATGATGTCGCTGCCCCCCTGCTCTTTGAGCAGCTCCACGACCTTTGGGAACAGGGTCATGTGCGCTCCGGATAGACACGAAAGCCCCACCGCGTCTACATCCTCCTGGATAGCAGCCGAAGCAATCTGGTCGGGGGTTTGGTGGAGACCCGTGTAGACGACCTCCATCCCCGCGTCTCTCAACGCCCGGGCGACGACCTTGATCCCGCGATCATGCCCATCGAGGCCGGGTTTGGCCACCAAGATGCGGGGCCGCCCCGAAGTCAAGACCGACTCCCTTCGCGAAATGTGCGCTCCTTGCTACCGTAGTTCAGACCGCTCCTGCCGGCCGGCAGGAGCGATTGTGAGACTAGCAGGTGGTCGCAGCCCCTCCGAAGGGACCGCAATGGCGCAGAGCAGCGATGCAGGAAGGCCGCAGGGAGTGCCTCCGGCGGGCGCGTCCCAAC
>JACDCD010000071.1 GCA_013694625.1 Actinomycetota bacterium
TCAGGTGGTCGAACGGGGCGTCGAAGAAGCCCTGGATCTGCCCCGTGTGCAGGTCGACGGACAACAGCCTGTCCGCTCCGGCGGCCTTGTAGAAGTCGGCGAGCATCTTCGCCGCGATCGGCTCGCGGCCCCGTGCCTTGCGATCCTGGCGGGAGTAGGGGTAGAAGGGGGCCACGGCGGTAATCCTCTTTGCCGAAGCTCGCTTCAGGGCGTCGATCATGAGCAGCTGCTCCATCACATGGTGATCGACCGGGTCGACGTGGCTCTGGATGACCAGGGCGTCCGACCCGCGCACCGACTCGGAGAACCGAATGTAGGTCTCCGAGCTGGCGAAGTTAGACACCTCGACCTCGCCGAGCTTCATGCCCAATGCCGCCGCCACCTCTTCGGCCAGCCCGCGGTTGGCGGAGCCCGAAAAGATCATCAGCCTCTTATGCGTGGGAAGACGCACCTGCCTCAGGCCTCCTTGGCCATCTTGTTGCCCTTACCTTCGATCATCCGGGCTGGCACGCCCACCGCCAGAGCTTCCGGGGGCACATCTTGCCTGACCACCGCTCCGGCTCCGGTTGCGGCCCCCTTGCCGATCCGAACCGGCGCCACCATGGTGGTGTTCGAGCTTATGTAGACATCGTCTTCGATCACGGTCCTGTGCTTTCCCCGGCCGTCCCAATTCCCGGTGATGGATCCGGCGCCGACGTTGACTCCCCGCCCGATCTCCGCATCCCCGAGGTAGCTGAGATGTGGCACCTTGCTGTTCTCCCCCACCGTCGTGTTCTTGGTTTCGACGAAGCTGCCCAGATGGGCTCCGCTCCCGAGCTTAGTTCCCTGGCGGAGAGAGGCGAAGGGCCCCACCGACGTTCGCGGGCCGAGCTCGGAATCACGAACCACGGCAAAGGAGACCACCGAGTCATCCCCGAGCACCGAGTTCATCACCCTCGCCTGTGGGCCCACCTCGGCGCGCCGCCCGATCGACGTCGCGCCCTCGAGAAACGAGAATGGCCGTATGAGGGCATCGCGTGCGATGGTCACGGTAGCGTCGATGTAGGTCGTCCGGGGATCCACTATCGTCACGCCTTCACTCATCCAGGTGTCTGCGATCCGGGCCCGCATCAGCTCACCGACCTCCGCGAGGTGCGCCCGGCTCTTTACCCCCCTTATCTCGTCCGCATCGGTTCCCAACGCCACAACCTGGTCGCCCGCGGACCGCAACATGCCGATAATGTCGGTGATGTAATACTCGCCTTGAGCGTTGGCTTTGTCCACCTCACCCACGAGACGCTCCAGCTTGGCGTAGTTGAACACGTAGACACCGGCGTTGACCTCTGTGATGGAGCGCTCGAGTTCGGTCGCGTCGCGCTCCTCCACGATTTTCTCGACCTCATCGCCGAATCCCCTCACGATGCGGCCGTAGGCGGTCGGATTGCCGAGCTCGGCGGTGAGCAGCGTGGCCGCCGCACCCCGGTCACGGTGCATCGACAACAGCGCCGAGAGTGTCTCTGTCTTCACGAGAGGCGTGGCGCCGTTCATCACCAGCACGGTTTCGGGAACCCTCCCCAGGCGTGTGAGCCCCATCCTCAGGGCGTCGGCGGTCCCCCTCGCCTCCTCCTGCACGACGAAGGAAACGCCTTCTGCGAACCCGGCCGTCGCGCAACACGCCTCGATGTCGTCCAGCCGCTCAGAACAGACGACGACCCGGTCCCCGAGGGGCAAGGGTTCGAAAGCAGCCAGCACATGGGCCACCAGAGGGCGGCCTGCGACCTCGTGCAGAACCTTGGGCAGGTCCGAGTTCATCCTCTTGCCGGTACCCGCTGCAAGAACGATTCCCGCAATGCCGCCCATCGCTTCGGCCACTCTTCACTCCAGTCGCTGATCCAAAGGGCCGGCTGACGCTGCCCCGTCAGGACTCGAACCTGAACTTAGGGATCCAAAATCCCTCGGGCTGCCACTTACCCTACGGGGCATCTGCCCTAGTCATAGTAATGTGAGGGCTCCCAGGCCACTAGCTGAGGCGTTGCACGCACACCTGCTGTGAGGGCACGACGCTTACGCCGGAAAAATCCTTCGCTACCTCATCGGCGATGGCGCGGGCGTGGAGCTCATCCCTGGCGACGCCGAAAACGGTGGGCCCCGACCCGCTGACACACGCCCCCAGGGCGCCGGCATCCAGCAACCGCTCTTTCTTCTCGGCCAGGCCCGGGGCAAGCAGGAACGCGGCGCGCTCGAGGTCGTTGTGCAACAGGGACGCAACCTCGGCCACATCTCCCGCCCCCAAGGCGAGGGCCATGGGAGCGCTGCGGACCTCGTCCGGCGGTTCGAGGTCGTCCCAGGCTGCATAGACATCCTTTGCAAGCAGCGGCTCGTCCGAGATGCCCAGCACGAACCACATGTCGCAGAGGGAAGGAAGGGGCGCGATCTTCTCGCCGCGGGCCGTGGCCAGAGCGGTTCCGCCCGAAAGGCAGTAAGGGACGTCGCTACCCACCTGCAGTGCAACCTCGAGCAGCTCGGTGCGCCCGAGTCCGCCGGCCCACATCTCGTTCAGGGTGACCAGGACACCAGCCGCATTTCCGCTTCCACCGCCCAGGCCCGCCGCCAGCGGGACCCGCTTCACGACCCGGACGGATACCCCCGTGGGATTGCGGATCCGTCCGCGGAGGCACTCCGCGGCGTGCGTGATGACATTTTCCTCCTGGTGTGGAAGGAGTCCGGGAAGGCCGTCGGCGAGCTCCATATGCACCTCGCACCCCGAGGAACCCTGTGCCCTGACATCGAGGTCGTCCCCGAGGCCGACGCCGTGAAAAATGGTCTCGATCTCGTGATAGCCGTCCGGCCGGCGCGCCAGAACCCGGAGGAAAAGATTGATCTTGGCATGCGTTCTGACCCGGATGCCCGCGACCACTGTCTGACCCTTCCGCCGAAGCCCTGCATTGGACATGGGGGCCCGCGCCACCCCCCGGAATCCCGCTGCGTGAATACCCATTTGAATCAATACTCCAACCCAAGAGCCTAAGCGAACGACCCGCCCGGCTCCATGCCGGCGGCTTCCAGAGCCAAGGCAATCGAGACGAACTCCTCAAGGGTGGTGTCCTCGGCACGCGCCGTCGAGGCGACGCCCGCGGCCCGGCAGAGGTCCTCTGCCAACCTCGCCGAACCGGCAAGCGGGGCCAGCGCGGAGCGCAGGGTCTTCCTCCTCTGGGAAAAGGCCGATTTGACGACCCCAGACAGGGCGCGCCGATCCACCTTCGAGGGGGCCGGTCTGCGGATGAGGCGCACGATTACCGAATCGACTGAGGGGACCGGCCAGAAAGCGCGGCGCGACACCTCCCCGACCACCCCCGCCTCGGCCCAGTAGGCGACCATCACGCTGACCCGGCCGTAGACCTTGGAGCCCGGCCCCGCCGCCCACCTTCGGCCTACTTCCTTCTGGACCATCACCGTGAGATGGGATATCCGGGGTGCCTGCTCGAGGGTCCGCAGCACCAGGGGTGTGGCGACGTTGTACGGCAGGTTCGCCACCAGCTTCCCGGTGGCAACGGCCCCGAAATCGAGTCGCAGGGCGTCCGCCTCCACCACTTCGACGTTGCCGGCGCCCTCCAGCACTTCGCTCAACACCCCGACGAGACGGGGGTCGCACTCGACGGCGACGACGTTGCGGGCCAGACCTGCAAGCCCCAACGTCAGTGAGCCTGCGCCGGCGCCGACCTCCAACACGGAATCCTCGGGATGGAGATCCGCGGCGGCCAGCACCTTGCGAATCGTGTTGGGGTCGACTACGAAGTTCTGGCCCAGTCTCTTCGTGGGACGAACTTCGTGACGGGCGAGCACCTCCCGCAACCGGCGCGCACCGAGCAGCGGGGGTTGGCTCACCCCATACCCAGTAGGCCGAACAAAGAGGCTGCGTTGGCTGCCGTGGCGGCGGCAATCTCCTCTGGGTCCACGCCGAGCGCATCGGCCACCGCAGACCCCACATGCACGACATTTGCGGGCTCGTTCGAGCGCCCCCTCCGTGGTTCCGGAGCAAGGTACGGGGAGTCGGTTTCGATCAGAAGACGATCCCTCGGGACCAACCCGGCGGCGGCGCGCAGATCCCCGGCGCTGCGAAACGAAACGTTGCCGGCGAAGGAGATGTACGCCCCCAGTGTCAGGGCGCGCCGGAGCGCTGCCTCATCACCCGACCAGCAATGAAACACAAGGCGCTCCGGCGCGCCCTCGGACAGGAGCATGTCGAGGACTTCGAGGACCGAGTTGCGCGTGTGGATCACAAGCGCCTTGCCGTGCCGCTTGGACATGTCGACATGTGCCGAGAACGCAGTTCGCTGAAGATCCACAGGGACTTCATCCCGGTAGAGGTCGAGCCCCGTCTCGCCCACCGCCACGACACGGTCATCTCTCAACACCGCTTCGATTCCCACGGCGGCATCTTCACTCCATGTGTCCGCATCGTTGGGATGCACTCCCACTCCGGCATGGACACCATGCTCATGTGCGATGGCGACGGCTCGCCGGCTCGAGGCGACATCGGTTCCCAACGTGACCAAGGCGTGGACGCCCGCAGCCTCCGCCCGCCCGATCAAATCCGCAAGGGGTGCTTCCTGCTCGCAGATGTGGAGGTGGCAGTGCGAGTCGAACCACATGGGCTCAGCCCGCTAACGGGGGGCCGCGACGGCCTCATCGATGCGGGGAAACAGCGGAGCGCCGACAACGGTGGCGTTGCCCGCAGCGATCAGGCCGGGACGTGCATCCACTCCATAGGTCGCGGTCGAAATGGATCCGGTGTTGCCGAGCCGTCGCCACAGCTCGTCCGCTGCCCGGGGAATGATCGGCCACAAGATGAGCGCAAGCAGGCGCAGCGAATCGAGGAGAGTGTACAACACCACCTCGAGCCTTCTGCTGTCGCCGGACTTCGCCAAGGCCCAGGGAGTGGTGGCCTCGACGTACGCATTTGCCTTCCGGACGAAGACCCATGCGGCGCGCAGGGCATCGTGCGGCGCGAGCTCGTCAACCGCTTGTTCCATGGCACGGAACGACGAGATAAATGTCTCGATGATGTCGGCCTCGGAGCCGGTCAGCTCATCGGCTTGGGGCGCACTCGGAACGACACCACTCAGGTAACGCTGAGCCATCGTCAGGACGCGCGACGCGAGGTTACCGAAGTCGTTGGCGAGATCTGAGTTGTAACGGGCGGCCATCGACTCCCACGAGAAGTTCCCATCCATCCCGAATGAGATCTCGCGGGCGAAGTAATAACGATAGGCATCCGACCCGAATGTGGGCAGCAGATCGAGAGGGGAGATGCCGGTGAGCTTGGACTTCGACATCTTCTCCCCGCCCACCTGCAGATAGCCGTGGGCAAAGACCTTGTGGGGGAGGGGCAGGTCAAGCGCCATCAGCATCGCCGGCCAGATGACGGTATGGAACCAGAGGATGTCTTTGCCGACGAAGTGGACGTCGGCGGGCCACACCGATGCAAACATGGCCGGGTCCGACCCATAGCCGACTGCGGTGATGTAGTTCTGAAGGGCTTCGACCCACACATAGATGACGTGTGAGGTATCCCACGGAATGGGGATGCCCCAATCGAACGAGGTGCGCGAGATCGACAGATCCTCGAGTCCCTGCTTGACCTTGCCTTCCACCTCGTTGCGGCGAGCCTCCGGCGCGACGAAGGGCGGGTCGCGCCTGTACAGCTCGATGAGGCGTTCTTTGTACTTGCTCAGTGGAAAGAAGTAGTTGTCCTCCTCGACCACCTCGGGCACGGTGCCGTGAAGCGGGCAACGGCCGTCGACGAGATCCTCGGGTACCTTGAATGCTTCGCAGCCGACGCAATAGAGGCCCTCATAGGTTCCCAGGTAGACCTCACCCCTGTCGTGGAGCGCCTGCATGAACGTCTGGACCGCCTCTTCGTGGCGCTCCTCGGTGGTCCGGATGAAGTCGTCGTTGGAGATATCAAGGGCGTCCCACAGCTCGATCCAGCGGGGCACGATCTGATCCGTCCATTCCTTGGGCTTCAACCCCCGGGCCTCCGCCGTCCGGGCGATTTTCAAGCCGTGCTCGTCGGTGCCGGTGAGGAAGTGAACCTCGCGGCCCTGAAGACGGCGCCAGCGGGCGATGAAGTCGGCGACGACCGTGGTATAGGCATGCCCGAGGTGAGGCACGTCGTTGACGTAGTAGATGGGGGTGGTCAGGTAGAAGACGTCATCACCCACGGCCCTTGCCTTCCTCCCTCCTCATAGTTCGCAGCCAGTCCACGCATCTTCCCCCACCTGGTAACATCTGGAGAGGGCCGGGGGGCGGCCCCGAATGGTTATTCAAGGGAAATGAATCCTTGACTGTTAGCTTATCCCTCGCTAGTTTGAGCTTGTCTGCTAAATACTGGCACAGGGGATGGGCCAGCCGGTCGAGGTATTGGGGAAGGCTGGAAAATGAAGTCTACTGGGGTGGTTCGCAAGATCGACGAGCTGGGCAGGATCGTGCTCCCGTCGGAGCTGCGCCGGGTCTTCGGAATCCGAGAGGGTGACGAGCTCGAGATCAGCGTCAACGGTGAGCAGGTCATTCTGCAGAAGCGCCAGGATGTCTGCGTTTTCGACTCGGCTGAGAACCCCGCCTACGAGTTCAAGGGCCGCCGGGTGTGCGAGCAATGCGCAGCGCAGATTCGCGAGCTCAGCACGGTCGAGGTGCGGCTGGCCGACGACACCTCAGTCACCCGCTAAGGCCCGGGACCTCAACCGGCTCTTCCCGGTCCACGGGCTCACCCAGACCCCTCCCGGACGAGCGCGTCGAACACGTCGCGCCGCGCCACGCCGGCTTCCTTCGCCACCTGCCTGAGGGCGTCACCGCGAGCCACTCCGGCTCCCATGAGCTCGGTTGCACGCTGTGCAAGCTCAATCGAAGGCACCTCCCGAGATGAAGGGGTCGCCCCGGCGATCACAAGCACGAGCTCGCCCCGCGCGGGACGGAGACTGGCGGCATCGAGCAGGGATGTCAGCGATGCTCTGAGCACCTCCTCGTGAACCTTGGTCAACTCCCGAACGAGAGCCGCCTCCCGGTCGCCCCATATCTCGACGAGATCGTTCAGGGTCGCCTTCAGCCGGTGTGGCGATTCGTAGATCACCAGGGTGCGCAGCTCATCCGTCAACGCGGCGATCCGCCGCCGGCGCTGTCCGGGCGCTCTGGGCAGAAAACCCTCGAAGACGAAGCGATCCGAAGCGAGCCCCGACACGACCAGGGCGCTCACGGCGGCTGTGGGGCCCGGCACGACCTCGACCCTCACGCCAGCCTCGGCACACGCCTTCACCACCCGGTAGCCGGGATCCGAGAAACCGGGCATTCCCGCTCCCGAAACGATGACCACGTTCTGACCACCGGCGACCCTGGCCAGCAGTTCACCCAATCGGCGGCGCTCATTGCCTTCGTTCAACACCAGGAGCTTGGGTGAAGGGATGGCGAAGTGGGTCAGCAATTTGCGGGTTCGCTGCAGATCCTCGCAAGCCAGCACGTCCGCCTCCCGCAGAGTGCGCACGGCGCGCCATGTCATGTCCTCGAGATTGCCTATCGGGGTGCCGCACAGGATGAGGCGGCCGCCGGAATCACCTGTCACAGCCACAGAGACTAACTATGCTGCCGCCACAATGACACCGGGAAGAGGGCCACGCGCCGAAGAATCGGAAGCTGCCAGATGGGCCCCCGTGGACCTCGTCGCCGCTCTTGTCGTCGTCCTGATCGGCGCTGCCATGCGACTCGTGCGTGTTGCCGTTCCTGCCGGACGAATCTTCGACGAGAGGTACTACGCAAAAGACGCGTGCCTGTACGCGAAAGCTCCCGCGTCACTGTGTGGAAGCGCGGCCGAGATAACAACGGTCCATCCGCCCCTGGGGAAGTCGCTTCTCGCAGTGGGCATCAAGGTTTTCGGCTACAACGCCCTGGGGTGGCGCTTCGCGGCG
>JACDCD010000077.1 GCA_013694625.1 Actinomycetota bacterium
CGCTCTTAACAACTTGGTATTGATGCTCGCGCTCGCTATGGAGTTTCCAAGGTTCTAACGGCCAGACTCGAGGATCCGTCCTTCACACACTTTCCGGGCAAAAAAAACCGCCGGCACATTGCAGGCCGGCGGGTCGCCTTGGGCGGTTGGTCGCGAGACCGATGCCTAGGCGTACGCCCCGTGGAAGAAGTTGGACACTCCGATGCCTTTCCGTTGAGTACAGCGTGGGTGATTGTATGTACTGCGGGGCGTTCCGTCAAACACCTGTGGGTGGGCTCCTCCGGCATCACGCGCCCTCCGTTGCACCCTCGAGCCCGGAAACCGGGCATCAAGGTGCAATGGACGCTCCCTCTGCGCGGAGGTGAGTCTTCAGGCGCCTCGGCGCACCGCCCGCAGTGCCGCACCGGCTTCCTCGAGGCGTCCAAGCTGCTCGCCCACCCGCTCGGGAGAGGCGCCGCCCGCACTTGAGCGTGCCGCCAGTCCCTCCCGGGGGTCGGCGAGGTCCCTGTCGTGCGGCTCGAGCAGACCGTGATGCGACTTCAACAGGTCGACCGGCGCGTCGGCCAGCCCGATTCCGAGCCTCTCGAGGTCCGCCACCAGCCCTCCGGTGGCCTCATGCGCCCTGCGGAACGGCACCCCTCGTGCGACGAGACGCTCGGCGAGATCGGTCGCCCACATCGTGGTTCCGGTGGCAGCCCCGGTAAGCCGGTCGGCGTCGAAGCTCAACGCTCCCACCAGCGCCGTCATCGCCTCGAGCCCCGCCCGCACACGCCCGGCGCCCGAGAACAACGCGCCCTTGTCCTCCTGCAGATCGCGGTTATAGGCCAGTGGAAGGCCCTTCAGCAACGTCAGCAACGCGGCCAGATCGCCGATTCCCCCAGCGGCGCGCCCGCGGATCAACTCGGCAAGATCAGGATTGCGCTTCTGCGGCATCATGCTCGAACCCGTCGACCACTCGTCGGGCAGGCGCGCAAACCCGAACTCCGTCGAGGTCCACAACACGATCTCCTCCGCCAGGCGCGACAAATGCACGCCGCACAACGCGGCGGCGTAGAGGAAATCGCAGGCGAAGTCGCGCTCTGCCACCGCATCCATCGCGTTGTCGAAAGAGGCGCCGAAACCAAGAGCGTCGGCGCCCAGGGCCGGGTCGAGCCCGAGGGTGTTGCCCGCCAGCGCGCCCGCCCCGAGAGGCGAGACGTCCGCAGCGTTCCCCGCCGCAACGAATCGCCACCCGTCGCGCACCATGGCAAAACCGTGCGCGAGAAGGTGAAACGCCAAGGACACCGGTTGGGCGCGCTGCAGGTGCGTGTAGCCGGGCATGATCGTGTGAACGTGAGGGGCGGCGACCCGACGGAGGGCCTCTAGGAGGGCGACGATCAATCCGACCACCGCCTCGGCTTCCGAGCGGCACCACAACCGCAGATCGGTAGCGACGAGATCGTTGCGGCTGCGCCCAGCGTGGATGCGCGCCCCCACGTCTCCGAGCTCTTGGGTGAGAAGCCGCTCGACAAGAGAATGGACATCCTCGTCGCCCTCGACGGTCATCGCACCGGCGCGCCAGCGCGCCTCGATCACTGCGAGCGCCCCCTCGACCAGCTCGAGCTCTCTGTCGGTCAACAGCTTCGCCGCGGACAGCACACGAGCATGCGCCCCGGTTGCCGCTATGTCGTAGGGGAGCAAACAGATGTCGGTCTCGATCGAGGCCGAGAGCCGCACCAGGTCCGGGTGTGGGCCCGAGGCGAACCGGCCACCCCAGGTCACAGAGTCCTTCTCAGCCGGCAGAGCGCGTCACCTTTGCCCACTCGGTCGTCGGCAGGCTCCACAGCCGCGTGAAGGCGGCTGCATCCGACTGAGCGAATGAATCGCCCTCGCCATACGTCGCCAGTGAATGGTTGTACAGCGAGTTCTCAGACCTGCGACCGACCGGGGTGCAGACACCGGTGCCCATGCGCATGCGCACCTCGCCAGAAACCGAACGCTGACTGGTGCGGGCAAAGGAATCGAGGGCGTCCCTCAGAGGCGAGAACCACAGGCCCCTGTAGACCAACTCGGCCCACACCGGCTCCAGTCGCCGCTTTTCCGCGGCCAGGCCGCGCTCGAGGGTCATGGATTCGAGGTCCATGTGCGCGGCGATGAGGGCGAGTGCAGCAGGCGCCTCGTAGATCTCACGCGACTTGATGCCAACGAGGCGATCCTCGATCATGTCGATCCGCCCGAAACCGTAGGCGCCCGCCATCCGGCCGAGCCTCCCGATCACTTCCGGCGTTCCGAGATCCTGCCCGTCCACAGACACCGGCACCCCGGTCTCGAAGCCAACCTCCACCTCGGTGAATGGCGGCGCGCCGGGCGCCACCGCGGTCAACTCGAAGATGTCTTCCGGCGCGCCGCTCCAGGGATCTTCCAGTACCCCGCACTCGATGCTGCGGCCCCACAGGTTGGCATCGATCGAGTAGGGCGACGATTTAGTCGTGTTTACCGGCAGGGCTCGCTCTTCCGCATAGGAGATCGTGTCCTCGCGGGTCATGTCCCAGTCACGTATCGGTGCGAGGACTTCCATGCCGGGATCAAGTGATGACAGGGATGCCTCGAAGCGAACCTGGTCGTTGCCCTTTCCGGTGCAACCGTGGGCTATTGCGCTCGCGCCCGTTTCGCGCGCCACCCGCACCAGCACCTCGGAGATCAACGGCCGGGACAGCGCAGAAACCAACGGATACCGATTCTGATAGAGCGCGTTCATATGGAGAGCAGGGACAACATAGCCTTCCACGAAACGCCCTCGTGCGTCTTCAAGGCGCGCCTCCACGGCGCCCAGAAGCTCGGCGCGCTTGATCGTCGTCGCGAGATCTTCTCCCTGTCCCACGTCGACGGCGACGGCAATGACATCCCAGCCCTGTTCTGCCAGCCACGGAATGGCCACCGAGGTATCGAGTCCGCCCGAGTATGCGAGCACGACACGCTTCATGGGGTTTCCTCCTCGGATCCGACTGTTGGCATGTTCATCCCGGCTGCACTCAGCCATCTGTATGCCAGCCCTTTGGCGGAGCCGGCATCGGCGGTGGCGACGAAGATCGTGTCGTCTCCCGCGAGCGTGCCCATGACCTCGCCGGCGGGGGCCAGGTCGAGTGCCCGGGCCACGGCCCCTGCATGTCCGGGCGGGGTAGACACGACGACGAGGGAGCCGGCCGGGCGGATGTCGATCGCCAACTCGGTCAACACGCGGGCGAGACTGCGCGCCGTGAGCTCGCCTGCGGCGGCGCTCGGGACGTCGTCGGGGAGCCGGTAGGCGAGCTCACCGTCCACTCTCACCTTGAGTGCTCCAACAGTGCGCAGATCGCGCGACACCGTTGCCTGCGTGACCTCGTGCCCGGCGGAGCGCAGCTCGTGCACCAGGTCCTCCTGGCTCGCGGCCCGCCCCTCGCGGAGCAACCTGTGGAGGTCCCTAAGCCGCTGCGACTTCATCTCCCACCTCCACCAGGACCTCGACGGCAGCATCGATCTCGTCGTCCGAGATGACAAGCGGCGGCGTGAGGCGTATGACATTCGGTGTTGCATCGTTGACCAGCACGCCGCGCTCGAGGGCGACGCATGCAAATTCCCGGGCCACCGGGTGCGGCCACTCGATGCCGAGCATCAGCCCTCGCCCGCGTACGATCGCGCCGGCAGGTAGCTTTGCCCGCAGTTGCGATGCAACGCGCCCGCCGACAAGGCGTGACCGCTCGACGAGCCCCTCCGACTCGATGATGTTCAACACGGCCAGAGCCGCCGCCGACTGGACCGGGCCACCACCGAATGTCGTCCCATGATCCCCCAAGGAGAAGGCGGCCGCTATCTCGGATCTCGCGAGACACACTCCCATTGGAAGCCCTGCTGCGAGCGCCTTCGCAAGACACATGACGTCGGGTATCACTCCGTCGTGTTGGTGCGCGAACCAACGTCCCGTCCGGCCCAGCCCGGTTTGGATCTCGTCCAGGATCAACAGGGCCCCCCAGCTGTCGCACATCTCCCGCGCCGCGCCGAGATAGTCGTGCGGAGGCACGATCACGCCCGCTTCACCTTGGATGGGCTCCAATATCACCGCCGCGACGTCTGCCCCCATGGCGGCCTCGAGCGCGTCGGGGTCACCGAACGGGACGTGGCTGAAACCGGGCAGCATTGGGGCGAAAGGTGTCTGCTTCGCCGGCTGCCCTGTTGCCGCCAGTGCGCCGAAGGTGCGTCCATGGAATGCCCCGGCGGCGGCAACGACCCGGCTCTTGTCCGGGCCGCCCCATTTGCGAGCGAGCTTCAGTGCGCACTCGATCGCTTCTGCTCCCGAGTTGACGAAGAAGGAGAGCATGTCCGGGCTCAGACATGCGAGCCGTTCGGCCAGCAATAGGTGCGCGTGCGTCCCGTACAAGTTCGAGACGTGCACCAGCCGCGCTGCCTGATCGGCTATCGCTTCTGTCACCTTCGGGTGTGCGTGGCCCACGCTCGCAACCGCTATCCCGGCCACGAGATCGATATAGGTGCGCCCATCTGAGTCGGTCACGGTCGAGCCGCGTCCCGAAACGATCTCGATGGGCCAACGCTTGTACGTCTGCATCGTGTAGTCGGGGGTGCCGGCGATGACCTCCGTTGTGCTCATGCAATCACCTGAGTCCCAATTCCTTTCTCCGTGAAGATCTCCAGCAAGAGCGCGTGTTCGACCCTCCCGTCGAGAATGTGCGCCTTTCCGACGCCCGATCCCAATGCATGGATGACCGAGGCCACCTTGGGGCCCATGCCGGTCGAAATCCCCAACGACATGGCGGCGAGCTCTGCGAGAGTCAGCTCCGGAATCAACGACTGCGAGTCTCCGAAGTCTCGATACAGACCCTCGACATTGGTGAGAAAGATGAGCTTCGCCGCCGTCATCGTGGCCGCGACCGGTCCTGCGACCGCATCCGCATTGATGTTGAGGGCACCGCTGCCGTCTCGGTCCATCGCAACCGATGCGATCACCGGTGTGTAACCGTCCTTCAGCAGAGAAGAAAGCAGCGCGGTGTTGACCCCGACGACACGGCCTACGCGCCCGAGATCCCGTCCGGCCTGCCCCGTGACGGGCTCCGCCCGGATCAACCCGGCATCGGTGCCCGAGAGCCCGACCGCCTTGAGTCCCGACTCACACAGCCGCGCAACGAGTGCGTTGTTGATTGATCCGATCAATACCCGCCTGACCACTTCCATCGAAGCGTCGTCCGTCACGCGCAGACCGTCGATGAACCGGGGAACGATTCCCGCCTCCGTCATCGCCTGCGATACCTGCGGGCCCCCGCCGTGGATCACGATAAGGCGGATCCCGACGAGATCCATGAGCGTGAGGTCCTGGGCCACACGCGCTGCCATCGCCGGATCATCGAGCGCCGCCCCTCCGATCTTCACCACAACGGTCTTGCCGCTGTAAAGACGGATGTAGGGCAGCGCCTCGGTCAGGATGCGCGCCTTTTCGTACGCCTCGGTTTGTAACGCGCCGGCCTCTGCCTCGCCGACCCGAGTCACGTCGACCCGTGCGCGTTGATGCGGACGTAGTCGCACGACATGTCCGCAGACAGGACGCGTGCCGACGCACTCCCGGCTCCCACCTCGCAGGTGACGTCAAAGTCCCTGGCCTGCATGATCCGTTCAGCGTCGTTCTGTAAGCCCGTCGGTTGGCCCTTCCTCAAGAGCTGGACGTCGCCTATGGAAATGGTGAGAGCGGTCAGGTCCAGGAAGCGATCCACAGACCCCAGGGCTGCGACGATACGCCCCCAGTCGGGATCGGCGCCGTTAACTGCAGCGCGCCACAGCGCGGATGAGGCCACTGCGCGTCCGAGCGCCACGGCCGATGCTTCGTCCTTCGCCCCGGCTACGCCGACCCTGAAGGATTTCGTGGCCCCCTCGCCGTCATGCGCCATTTGCTGTGCAAGGTCGGAGCACACGTCGTGCAAGCCCCTTGTCCAGCGATCGGAATCCACGCGCTCTCCCCGGCAACTGGACAGCAGAAAGGCCGAGTCGTTCGTGCTCTCGCACCCGTCGACCACCACGCGGTTAAAGGTGCGAGTCACCGCGTCTGTGAAGATCGTCTGCAGAGGTCTTGTGGGTATGCGTGCGTCCGTCACGATAAAGGCCAGCATCGTTGCCATGTTCGGGGCAAGCATCCCTGCACCTTTTGCGACTCCGGTGATGGATGCGCCTCCGAGGTCGGCCTTGGCCGTCTTTGTCCCCGTGTCGGTCGTGAGGATCGAGGCGGCGAATGGACCGACCTCCCCGGACAGAGAGCCCATCGCTCGGGGAAGCGCGCCCACCAACAACTTGGTCGGTAACGGCACTCCGATCGGACCCGTCGAGGCAACCAGGACCTCTTGCGGCAAACACCCGATCTCGCGCGCCACCTCCTCGGTGACAACCGTTACAGCGCGGCTCCCTGCTTGCCCCGTGCATGCGTTTGCGTTCCCGCTGTTGACGACGACTGCCCGCGTTGCTCGGCCGAGCAACGCCCTGCAGTGACGCACGCACGAAGCGGCCGCGCCGTTGGCTGTGAAGGCCCCCGCCCACGACACACCTTCCTCCGCCACGATCAGCCCCAGGTCCAGCCTCCCGTCGCCTTTGATGCCGCACGCAACTCCCGCGCCGGCAAACCCCCGGGGCCACCTCACGGCCACACCCCGTAGGACCCCAAGCCCGCCGTTTCCTCCATACCGAGGATCACGTTTGCGTTCTGGAGCGCCTGCCCCGCCGCCCCTTTCCCGAGATTGTCGATTGCAGCAGATGCAATCAGCATGCGATTGCGTGCATCCACTCGCGCCGACACGTGGGCGCGGCCCGTTCCCGCCACTGGCTTGGTGGCAGGCCAGCCCTCGATCACCTCGATGAGCTGTTCGTCTCCATAGGGCGCTCGAAGAATGTCGAGCGCGTCGCCATCGTCCATCGAGGCACGCAGACCCGCCCGGGCGGTCACCAGGACCCCCCGCGGCATCGGCGCAAGATGCGGTGTGAACGAAACCGTGGTTTCGAGCCCGCCCAGGCTGGACAGCGCAAGCTCGATCTCGGGGATATGGCGATGTGCGGTGGTGCCGTAGGCGGCGACATTCCCGGCCCCCGCACTCAACAGAAGGTGATCCTCAGCGCGCCGACCCGCCCCCGAAACACCCGAGATCGCATCGATGATCACCGGGCCGGTGATGGTCCCCGTCCGCGCAAAGGGCAGAAGGCACAGAAGCGCCGCTGTCGGATAGCAACCCGGATTTGCCACCGTCGAGGCGCCCGGCAGCCCGTCGCGCACGAACTCGGTCAGCCCGTAGAGCCATTGGCCGGCGCGGAACTCGTCCGACAGGTCGATCACGATCTCGGCCTTGAGGCGGGTCAGGCGATCGCCGAGCTCGCCCGAGGGCAGACAGGAAAAACACACGTCGGCCGGCGCGTCGAGAGCGTCCTCGAGCCCGATCAGCCGGATGTCACCCGCGCCTGTTAGTTGGGGATGGGCCCCGGCGAGAGACTGTCCGGCGCGCCGGTCCGCCGCTACGACCGCGAGGTCGAGGCAGGGATGGCCGGCGACCAGGCGCGCAACCTCCCCACCGCTGTATCCGGATGCTCCGAGAATCTTGACCGTTGACGCCATTAGGAGCATAATATACATATGTTTGAGTGTTATGCACCATGCACCGTCTCCCAACGAGACCCCGGTAGGCTCTGGCGGTGACTTCACCCGCCACCCTGGGCGAGCTGCGGACGGCGCAGTATCCGGATCGCACGGTCAAACAGGAGCTCCAGTCAAACCTTCTCGCCCGGCTGAGGTCGGGGACCGAGGTCTTCTCCGGTCTCGTGGGCTACCGCGACTCGGTACTCCCCACCGTCGAACGGGCCATCCTCGCGGGGCACGACATCATCCTGCTGGGCGAGAGGGGGCAGGCCAAGAGCCGCCTGATTCGAGCCCTCACGCAGCTGCTCGACGACATGGTCCCCGTCGTCGCCGACTGCGAGGTAAACGATCACCCCTACCGGCCCGTCTGCCGTCGCTGTCGCGAGCTGGTGACCGAGCTGGGCGATGACACCCCGATCGAGTGGATCGGTCGCGACCGGCGCTATTCCGAGAAGCTGGCCACACCCGACACGGCCGTTGCAGACCTCATCGGCGACGTCGATCCCATCCGGGTCGCAGAGGGACGCTACCTGGGCGACGAGCTCACCATCCACTACGGCCTCATTCCTCGCACCAACAGGGGGATCTTCGCCGTGAACGAGCTCCCGGATCTCCCCGAGCGAATTCAGGTGTCGTTGCTGAACATCCTCGAGGAGCGGGACGTGCAGGTACGCGGCTACAACATCCGGCTCCCGCTCGATCTCATGCTGGTGGTCAGCGCCAACCCGGAGGACTACACACACCGGGGTCGGATCATCACTCCGCTGAAGGACCGCTTCGGCAGCCAGGTCCGCACCCACTATCCAGCCGACATGGAGGACGAGATAGCCATCATGGAGCAGGAGGCCGCGCCTCCGCCCCAGAGCATCCCGGTCACGATCCCCCGGCATCTCAAAGAGGTGATCGCAGCCTTCGCAGCTCAACTCAGAACGAGCACCCAGGTGAACCAGCGAAGCGGCGTCTCCGTCCGGTTTTCGATCGGCGCGCTGGAGACCTTGGGCGCAAGCGCGCTGAGGCGGGCGGTTCGGGCCGGTGAGCCCGAGGCGGTGCCGCGCCTGGTCGATCTCTGGACGGTTCTTCCGGCCTCGATCGGCCGGATCGAGTTCGACTCGCTCGAGGAGGGACGGGAGGCGGACATTCTCGCACGTGCGCTGAAGCAGGCGGTCGCGACGGTATGGAGAGCTCGGCTCGGAGGCGAAAATTTTGCGCCGTTGCTCGAACGCTTCGAGGCCGGGCTGACCGTCGACACGTCCGACTCCATGAGCTCGGCCGATTTCCTGGCGCAGTTCGGGGTGGGAGCCGGCAGGGGCCCACGGGCGGTGCCAGGTCTCGACCGCTCGATCCGGCGCCTCGGCGTCACCGAAGAGAGCCCAGCAGGGGTCGCCGGCGCCCTCGAGTTCACTCTCGAGGGCCTCCATCTGGGCAAGCGCCTGAACAAAGAGTCGACCGCCGGCGGTGGCTTCGTGTTCGGGGACATCTGAGATGGCGCACTTCCGCTACCTGCGGTGGGACGGCGATCAGGATCCTTTCGGCGTCGATATCGACGTCGGGGATGTTCTCGACGCGTTGTCGGACGATGTCCTCGAGGGGTCGGGGGCCGGTGATGCCCTCCGCCGGCTGCAGGAGCACGGGCTGGAGGGGCGGTTCGGTGGGCTCGAGAGCATCAGGCGCCGGCTGCAGGAGGCTCGCCGCGTTGCCGGCGAGGGGCTCGATCTCTCCGGTCCCCTGGAGGGCGTCCGCACCCGGCTGGACGACATCCTGGCCATCGAGCGGCTCGAGCTGGCGCAGATCGACCACGAGAGCGCCCGCTTCCAGGAGGCGGTGCTCGACGCCCTTCCCCCGCACCCGGCGGGGGCGATCCGAGAGCTTGCCGTCTACGGCTGGGTGTCGACCGACGCAGAGGCCCGCTTCCGGGACCTCGTTGCAGAACTTCGCAGGGAGGTTTTGGACGCACACTACGACCATCTTGCCGGGGCGCTGAAGAACCTGGAGCCTGAGAATCTCGAGCGGGTCAAGGACATGCTCGCCGACCTCAACGACATGGTCGCCAGGAAAGGCCGGGGCGAAGAGTATGACTTCGACGCCTTCATGGAGCGGCACGGGGAGCTCTTCCCCGACCGGCCGCGCTCCCTCGATGAGCTCCTCGAGGCTATGGCCCGGCGGATGGCGGCGATGAGCCGGCTGATGGCAAGCCTGTCACCGGGGCAGCGCCGCGAGCTCGCCGAGCTCGCGGGTGCGGTCCTGGCCGACCTCGATCTCGCCTGGGAGGTGGACCGGCTGGGGGGCCAACTGCGGGAGCTCATGCCCGATCTTCCTTGGGATCAGGACGCCTCCGGGCCGGCCAACGGCGAGGGCGCCATGCCGATGTCGGCAGCGGTCGACGCCATCGAGCGAATGGGTGAGCTTGAAGACCTCGACGCGGCCGTGCGCGGTGATTACCCCGGGGCCACGCTCGAAGACATCGACGAAGACAGGCTGCGGCGCGCCCTCGGTGATGATGCGGTCAGGGATCTGAAGCACCTCAAAGAGATCGAACGCGCGCTCGAAAAGGCGGGGCTCGTCAACCGCAGCCGGGGCCGTCTGGAGCTCACCGCCAGGGGGGCGCGCCTGCTGGGGGAGAGATCCCTCACCAAGGTGCTGGAGCGTGTCCGCAGGGAACCCACCCACCGTGCCCGGGGCGGCCAGGCGGAGGTCACCGGAGCGACCAGGCCATGGGTGTTCGGCGACTCCGATCCCATCTCCGTCGAGCGCACTGTCTACAACGCGGTGACCCGGTCCGGGACCCCCGGCGGGGGCCCACGCGTAGATTCCCCGAGCCGCAGGGTTCGGCTTGAGGTAGACGACTTCGAAGTGACCCAAACCGAGGCCCGTCCCCGCACGGCGACCGCCCTGCTCCTGGACCTGTCCTTCTCCATGCCGCTTGGCGGTCACTGGGTCCCCGCCAAGCGGATGGCTCTGGCATTGAATGCGCTCATCGAAGGCAAGTACCCACAGGACAGCCTCCACCTCATCGGCTTCTCCGACTTCGCCCGGCAGATGAAGCCACCCGACCTGGCGGTTGCGGGCTGGGAGAATGTGCACGGCACCAACATGCAGCACGCCTTCATCCTGGCGCGCCGCTTGCTCGCCGATGATCCCAGGGGAATCAAGCAGGTCATCATGGTGACCGACGGCGAGCCGACCGCTCACCTCGACGGCGAGGACGTCTTCTTCAGCTGGCCGCCCGTGAGGGTGACCATCGAGAAGACGCTCCGAGAAGCTGCTCGGCTTGCCCGTGGGGGCATCTCGATCAACGTCTTCATGCTCGAGCAGTCACCCGGCCTGGTGGCGTTCATGAACCGCCTTGCAAAGCTGACCGGCGGTCAGGTTTTCCCGGCGCGCTCGTCGGAAATCGGAGAGGTCATCGTGCAGGACTACGTTCGCCGGCGCTCCGCGCGCCGTGCCTCCTAGCACCACAGAGACGGGACACAGGCGATGCCGCCCCTGGCGCACGAGACCTGGTTCACCGCCGACCGTCCGCCGTACTCGTGGGCTTTCACCTTCAGCCCGGCAACCATTGGGACCATTGCCGCAGTCGTCGGGGCTGCCGTTGTATGGCGCCTCCTGGCAACCCGGCTGCCCCGTCCGGAGCTGCCCTTCCTTCGCCCTCTGGGGCGACTGAGCCCCTGGGTCCCCCGCTTGCTGGCGGTCCACGCGGGCGTGTCGCTCCTGGCGCAGGCCGCCAGTGGTTCCTATCTCGCCCCTGCCCTGGAGCTCCCCCACGGTTTCTCAGGCACCCTCCTCGCGCTACTGGAAGGGATCACAGGGGTGTGGCTCATCTCGGGTTACGGAATCAGGCCCGCTGCCTGGCTGCTCGTCACCTCGGGGCCGCTCGGGATCGCCGGTTACGGGATCGTCCCGATCCTCGAGCGCATAGATCTCCTGGGCATCGCCCTGTTCCTGGCGCTCCTTCCACCCGACGACCGAAGGCCGGGTGGCGCCGTCGAGCCCGATACGCGCACCCTCACGCAGGCTCTGTTGGGCCTGCGCGTGTTGGTCGGCGGTGCGCTCGTGGTGTTGGCCTTCACCGAGAAGCTGGCCCGTCCGGACCTCGCCCTGGCCTTCCTCGCGCGCTACCCTGCATTTAACATCCTGCACACGGTCGGCCTCGATGTGAGTGACGTCGCCTTCATCCGGCTGGCCGGGGGGATCGAGCTACTGTTCGGCCTCCTGGTCATCTCCGGGGCAATGCCCCAGATCGCCGTGATCGTGGCGGGCATCCCGTTCAACGCGACCCTGTTCTATTTCGGCTCGGGTGAGCTGATAGGTCACCTCCCGGTGTACGGGGCGATGCTGGCGCTGTTGATTTACGGCTCGTCCCCCGCCACCGCCCCCCTGGTCCCGAAGTTGACGCTCGAGGGAACGACGCGGCGAAGTTCGAAGGCCGGCGCCCGGTCGGCCTCCCGAGGCTTTCGTTCGGAGTAGGGACCCGGCCGGGCGGGTAAGGCCCAGCGATCGTTATTCTTTTCGACTTCGGCTTCAGATTCCCTGTCGCAGCGACACATGACGTGTTAAGTTACGGTTACGTAAGCGTAGGTGCCAGTACAGATTCGCCTATCAGGGGGACGGTGATCATGAGCAACTCGGTAATGGAGCGCCCGGCATCCGGGAGCGGCCCAGCATCCCAGAAGGCCCCGGGAGTCATCCTGCTCGACGAAAAGCAGGCGCGTTTCCAACGGCGAACGATCCTCGTCACCTCCATTCTGCCGTTCGTGGGATTCGCTCTCGCCGTCTGGTCCCTGTGGGGCAACGGACTGAGCATGGTGGACGCAGGCATCTTCCTGGGCATGTACGTCTTCACCGGCCTCGGCGTCACCGTCGGCTACCACCGCATGCTCACCCACGGCAGCTTCGAGTCCAAGCCCGCATTGCGCGCCCTTCTTGCGGTTGCGGGCTCGATGTCCATCGAGGGATCGGTCATCGCATGGGTATCGGCCCATCGTCGTCACCACGCCTTCGCCGACAAAGAGGGCGACCCGCACTCCCCTCACCTGGATGAAGGTCCCGGGTTGAAGGGTGTCGCCAAAGGACTGTGGCACGCCCACATGGGATGGCTGTTCGACCCTGAGAAGACTTCCCATGAAAGATGGGCGCCCGACCTCCTCAGGGAGCCTGCGATGGTGAAGATCGACAAGGCGTTCCCGTGGCTCATCCTCGCTACCCTCGGCATCCCGCCGCTTCTTGGACTCGCCATAACGCAGACCTGGCAGGGCGCACTCACGGCGTTCCTCTGGGGCAGTCTGGCGCGGATCTTCCTTCTTCACCACGTGACCTGGAGCGTCAACTCGATCTGTCACTTCTACGGAAAGACGCCGTTCAACACCCGCGACTTCAGCACCAACAACTGGCTGCTGTCGTTCATCTCGTTCGGAGAGTCGTGGCACAACAACCATCACGCCTTTCCCACCTCGGCGCGCCACGGCATCGGCAAAGGCCAACTCGACCTGAGTGCCCTGGTGATCCGCGGTTTCGAGAAGCTCGGCTGGGTGCGGAACGTGAAGCTTCCAAGCCCCAAGCAACTCGACGCCAAGAAGCGCTGACACGAACCACGAGGGCATAAAGTCCCTGGGCGGCGCGCCCAGGGACGGCTCGCCCATGGGAGGACTCGCCCTGCATGGCTGACAAGCGGCGCGTCCGGATGACGGGTCAGGAGCGGCGCGAGCAACTCCTCGACGTCGGTAGGGCGCTGTTCGCGGAGCGAGGCTTCGAGGCGGCTTCCATTGAAGAGATTGCGCAGCGTGCCAAGATCACCAAGCCGGTCATCTACGAGCACTTCAGCGGCAAAGAGGGGCTCTATGCGGTCATTGTGCACCGCGAGGTCCAGCGCCTGCTCGGACGCATCACGGAGGCACTGGACGCCACCCAACCCCGCGCCATGCTCGAGCAAGCCGCATGTGCTTTCCTCTCATACATCGAAGAAGAGCAGGACGGCTTTCGCATCCTGGTGCGCGACTCCCCCGTCACAAGCACCTCGGGCACCCTGGCGAGCCTTATCGGCGACATGGCGTCCCAGGTCGAATACATCTTCGTTGCTGAGTTCAAAGAACGCGGTTTCAACCCGAAGCTGGCCCCGCTCTACTCGCACGCGCTCGTGGGAATGGTGGCGCTGGTCGGTCAGTGGTGGCTGGATGTGAAGAAACCGTCGCGAGACCAGGTCGCCGCTCACCTCGTCAATCTCGCGTGGAACGGCTTGAGCGACCTCGAACAGGACCCGAGCTTGTCGCAAACCTAGAGAACCAGCAACCAGACAGGCGCCCAGGGTGGATAGGAGAGCCTCCGTAGAAGCCCTCGCCACCCACCATGTGCAGCGCGCTCTACTACCTACGCGTTGATCAGCCCGTTCGGATCGATTACGTACTTCTTGCTTGCGCCCTTGTCGAAGTCCTGGTAGCCCTGCGGCGCCTCGTCGAGCGTGATGACGGTGGCGTTGACCGCCTTTGCGATCTGCACCCTGTCATGGAGGATCGCCATCATGAGCCCGCGGTGATACTTCATCACCGGACACTGGCCGGTGGTGAACACAAGCGACTTGGACCAACCCAGTCCGATCTGGATGCTGAGCGAGCCGACCTTGGAAGGCTCATCGACCGCGCCGGGATCCTCGGTCACGTAGAGGCCGGGGATGCCCAGCGCTCCGCCGGCGCGCGTGATCGCCTGAATCGAGTTGAGCACCGTTGCGGGTGCCTCACCCTCCGATGCCTTGCCGTGCCCCCGCGCCTCGAAGCCGACGCAGTCGACGGCGGCGTCGACCTCGGGGACGCCCAGGATGTCTTCGAGCCGGTCCTGCAGCTCGCCCTCCTGGGCGAGGTCGATCGTCTCGCAACCGAAGCTCTGAGCCTGCTTGAGCCGATCCTGGTTCATGTCGCCGACGATTACCGCCGCAGCGCCGAGGAACTGTGAGGCATGCGCAGAGGCAAGTCCGACGGGCCCGGCGCCCGCGATGTAAACGGTGGAACCGGAACGAACCCCGGCGGTATAGGCGCCGTGGTAGCCCGTGGGGAAGATGTCCGACAGCATGGTGAGGTCCAGGATCTTCTCGAGCGCCTGGTCTCTGTCGGGGAACTTCAAGAGGTTGAAGTCCGCGTACGGCGTCATGACGTACTCGGCCTGGCCGCCGACCCAGCCACCCATATCTACGTAGCCGTAGGCGGAGCCAGGGCGCGCGGGATTCGTGTTGAGGCAGACGCCCGTGTTGCGCTCCTTGCAGTTGCGGCAGCGTCCACAAGCGATGTTGAACGGCACCGAAACAATGTCGCCCACCTTGATGAACTCGACGTCGCGCCCGGTCTCCAGGACCTCGCCGGTGATCTCGTGACCCAGGATGAGGTTCTCGGGTGCGGTTGTACGTCCCCGCACCATATGCTGGTCGCTTCCACAGATGTTGGTGGAGATCACCTTCAGGATTGCGCCGTGCTCGGTCTTTCGCCCGACATTGTCCGGATGCACACCCGGACCGTCTTTCATTTGAAGCTCGGGGTAGTCGATCTCCTGGATCTCGACTTTGCCCGGGCCCATGTAGGCCACTCCTCTGTTACCTGCCATTTGAGGCTCCCTTCGGGTTGCCTTGGTTGAAAGTCGGCGTGCCGCTGAGTGCAATGCACGCGTAATCAGACCGAGCGTCTAGACGAACCGCACCACCCCCTCAGTGGATCGCAGGTCCTCATGACGCTAATGCCCCGGGGAGGCCTCTTTCAACCCGCGGCGCGCCGAATGGGTGGCAGAAGTGAACAATTCACACTCACCACCCACTCGGCTAGCTTTGGGCTTGCCTCGAAGTTCCTTCAGGGTGACGCAGGCGCCAACCGAGCTCGGCAATGTGACATCCGGCGCCTGGTGCCCTCTTGCTTGGCGGAACCGGCATGGGCTGGCGTCACGGCTGGTTCCCTCGATTTCCCACATGCATCAATGCGCGCTTTCTCATGCGGCTTGCGTCTGATCTTCGGAGCCCTGCTCGAGTGCAAACGCAACCGCCTCCCGGACATCCTCCACCAACTTGAACGTCATCTCGGCGCGAGCGCCCTCCGGCACATCCTCGAGGTCGCCCTCGTTGCGCATGGGCAGGACGACCTCCCGGAGCCCGGCCCGGTGCGCCGCCAGCACCTTTTGCTTCACACCGCCGATCGGCAGCGCCCGTCCCTGCAGTGTCACCTCGCCCGTCATCCCCACCGTGCTTCTCATGGGCCGGCCGGTCAGCAGACTGACCAGGGCAGTCACCATGGCGAGCCCCGCCGAAGGTCCGTCCTTCGGGACCGCTCCCGCGGGCACGTGGACGTGGAAGCGGCCGGAGAGGGACTGAGGGTCTATCCCGAGCTCGGATGCATGCGCCTTCACGTACGAGAGCGCGATCTGCGCAGATTCCTTCATGACGTCCCCGAGCTGCCCGGTCAGCGTCAGCCCGGGCTCGCCCTCCATCGAGGACGCCTCGATGAACAACACATCCCCGCCGAATCCGGTGACAGCCAGTCCGGTTGCGACCCCCGGCGTGGAGGTGCGATCGGCCGCTTCGAAGAAGAATTTGCGCCGTCCCAGGAAGGTGCGGATGTCCGAGGCGTCGATCACGACCGGCGCCTCGAGCTCGTGCGCCGCCATGCGGGTCGCCGCTTTACGCAGGAGCTTGCCGAGCTCGCGCTCGAGGTTCCGGACCCCCGCCTCGCGGGTGTAGTCGGCAACCACCCCCCGCAGGGCATCCTCACTGACTTGGACCTCCTCAGTGCGCAGGCCGTTGCGCTCGAGCTGCCGGTCGAGCAGATGGTCGCGTGCGATGGCGACCTTCTCCTCCTCTGTGTAACCGTCGAGCCTTATGAGCTCCATGCGGTCGAGCAGCGGCCCCGGAATGGTCTCGGCGACGTTGGCGGTGCAGATGAACAGCACCTCGGAAAGGTCGAGATCGACCTCGAGATAGTGGTCTCTAAAGGAGTTGTTCTGAGCCGGATCAAGGACCTCGAGAAGCGCAGACGACGGATCGCCGCGCCAATCGCTTCCCACCTTGTCGATCTCATCGAGCATGAACACGGGGTTCTTGGTGCCGGCTTCCTTGAGAGCGCGCACAATACGTCCGGGAAGCGCCCCGATGTAGGTGCGCCGGTGGCCTCTGATCTCGGCCTCGTCGTGAATGCCGCCGAGAGAGACGCGCACGAACTTGCGTCCCAGGGCCCGCGCAACGGACTCGCCGAGCGAGGTCTTACCCACCCCAGGAGGCCCCACGAGTGTCATGATGGCGCCCGATCCGCGTCCACCCGCAACGCCCAGACCGCGCTCCGAACGCAGCTTCCTCACCGCGAGGTACTCGATGATGCGGTCCTTGACCTCTTCGAGGCCCGTGTGATCCGAATCGAGCACGGAGCGGGCCTCGTTGATCTCGAGACGGTCTTCCGATCGTTTGTCCCACGGAAGCTCGGTCATCCAGTCGAGATAGTTGCGGATGTAGCCGTGCTCGGGGTTCTGTTCGCTCGTGCGCTCGAGTCGTTTGAGCTCGCGCTCGACCTCCTTGCGGATCTCGTCGGGCATCCCGGCGGCCTCGATCTTGGTTCGATAGATCGCAACGACATCTTCATCGTCGTCCTCACCCAGCTCCTTCTTTATCGCCTGCAACTGCTGGCGGAGGAAGAACTCGCGCTGGGTCTTCTCCATGCCCTCCGAGACGTTGTTTCGGATCTTGTCCTTGAGGGTGACCTCGGCAAGAGTGTCCTTCGCCCAATCCAGCACCTTCGTTAGACGCGCCTCAACGTCGAGGGTTTCGAGGACCTCGACCTTCTGATCGAACGACAGGTCGGGTGAATAACCCGCGGTGTCGGCCATGGCGCCCGGCTCGTTGATCCCCCGCAGGAACTCCGCAACCTGCGGCACGCCGCGCGAGTCGACGATGCTCTCAACCGTGGCGCGGTACTCGCGCGCCAGCTGCAGGGCGTGCTCCGAGTGCTCGTCGGGGTCGGGCGAGGGCTCGACCTGGACGTACACGGCGGGCCCCGTGCCGGCCACACCGGTGCCGATGACGCCGCGGTACAGGCCTCGCAGCACCAGCGCTTCGATGCCGCTGGGAAGCTGGCCCGAATCCTCGACCTTAGCCACCGTGCCGATGCGTGCGTAACGCCCGTCGGGGGTCTTGGGAACGAGCAGAACCAACCCGTCGCTGCTCTTGGCCGCGCCCAGCGCGGCGTTGGCTTCTTCGCTCTCGACGGCGACCGTGACCACCATCTGCGGGAGCACGACCCCCGTGGTCAAGGGAAGAAGGGGAAGCGTCTGCGTTTCTGTAGCTTGCGCCATGAGCGTCTCCTAGCTCGAGACAAAGCTTCTACCTGTCGCTTATTACATGATTACACCAAGTGAAACCGCGCCCACCTGCGCCCTATTCCCAGGCTTGACCCTCCACGGCCTCAGATTCTCTCCATCGACAACCAGGGTCCCGTCACTTAGCCACGAGAGCCAGAATCGACCACTTGAAGTTGCCCCGTCCCTTGTGCCGGGCCGGCCGGAGGAAGGTCTCCGGGACTCTCTAGGAGGGGGGTTCCGGCCAGCGGGTGGTGATCACCTTGCGCTCGGTATAGAAGTCGATGCCGTCCCGTCCCGTGGCGTGAAGATCACCGTAAAAGGAACCCTTCCATCCGGAGAAGGGGAAGAACGCCATCGGAGCGGGCACAGGGATGTTGACTCCGATCATCCCTGCGTGCACCCTGCGCCGGAAGCGGCGCGCCGCTCCCCCGTCGCGCGTGAAGATCACAGCGGCATTGCCGTAGTGGGAACGGTTGATCGTCTCGATTGCCTCGTCGAGGCCGTCGCTCCGCTGCACCACCAGCACGGGACCGAAGATCTCCTCCTGTGCCACCGACATCTCGGGCCGCACCCCGTCGAGCACCGTCGGCCCGAGCCAGAACCCGCCGTCCGATCCCCGATTGCGGCCGTCGACCACGACGCGCGCGCCCTCCTCGGCGCCTGTGTCGATCCAGCTCTTCACCCGCTGCCGGTGCTCTTCGGTCGTCACCGGCGTGATGACACTGTCGGCCTCGAGGCCGGAGCCAATTTTTGACGATTCTGCAATGGCCGCCAGACGGTCGATTAGTTTGTCGCCCGCCTCTCCCACAGCCACTCCCACGCTGCCCGCCAGGCAACGCTGCCCGCCGTTGGAAAAAGCCGACGAGAAGATCGCCTCGGCTGCGCCATCCAGGTCTGCGTCGGGCATCAGCACCATGTGGTTCTTGGCGCCGGCAAGCGCCTGCACCCGCTTCCCGTTCGCGGCGGCACGAGCGTAGATGTGGCGCGCCACCGCAGCGGACCCCACGAACGACACTGCCCTGATGCCGGGGTGGTCGAGAACGAAGTCGACGGTGTCCGCGGCGCCGTGCACGAGGTTGAGAACCCCGGCGGGCAAACCCGCTTCTTCGAACAGCTCCACGAGCCGGGCCGCGGTCAGCGGCGTCCGTTGCGAAGGCTTCAGGATGAAGGTGTTGCCGCACACGATCGCCAGGGGCATCATCCACAGAGGGATCATGGCCGGGAAGTTGAACGGAGTGATGCCTGCGACCACACCGAGCGGATAGCGGTACATGTCCGTGTCGATCCCTCTGGACACCTGCTCGAGCCCGCTACCCATGAGCAGGGTCGGCGCGCCGGCCGCAAACTCCACGACCTCGAGGCCGCGCTGGACGTCGCCCCGCGCTTCGTCGATGCCCTTTCCGTTCTCGAGGACGATGAGCTCGGCCAGCTCTTCGAGAT
>JACDCD010000087.1 GCA_013694625.1 Actinomycetota bacterium
TGACGTCGTCGCCGCGTCGCCAGGCCCACACGCCCTCGGGGCAATTGAGCGGCTTATAGCTGCCGCGGGGCAGCTCGGATAACCTGCGGCGGAGGGCGATGAGGTCGCGCGTGAAGTTCAGCATGGAGTCCGGATCGTTGCGCTGGCCGGAGACGTTGCAGGCGCCGTAGTCCCCGAACGGGAGCCAGGGCTCAGTGTCCGGGCCGGTGAATCCCGCGCCGGGCTCCGGGCTCCAGTGCATCGGGGTGCGCCCGGGATCGCGGCCCAGCCCGTCTTCGGTTCGGATTTTGACGGGGTCGAGCACCAGATCCGGGCTCAGGTGAGTGTCCGGCATCCCGATCTCGTCGCCGTTGTAGAGAAACGGTGTGCCCCTCAGCGTCAACAGGATCATCATGGCGCACCGCACCCGGGCCGGATCGTCGTTGCACCAGCGCGTCGGGAAACGGCGCGTGTCATGGTTCGTCCCGGTCCAGACCGGCCACGCCTCCACCGGCAGAAGCTGCTCGGTGGTAGCGACGACCTCGCTCATCTCGCCCGCATCCAAGGGTGCGAAGATGAACGGGAAGTTGAACGCGAGATTGAGCTCGTCGGTCCCACTCCCGTAGAAAGCGGCCCAACGCTCGAGGTCGAGAACCAGCGTTTCGCCCACGAGCACCTTCTGCGGGCTGTATTCGTCCGACACAGAGCGCCAGCGTTTGAGGACATCGTGAACCTCGGGTCGGTTGAGATTGTAGTTCTGCTGTTGGCCGATCAACCTGACGCGCGGGTGGTCCTCTGGAGTGGCCGGGAGGTTGTCGCGCAGCTCGCGGTCTTTGACGATGCCGTGAGCGACATCGATGCGAAATCCTGCGACACCACGTTCGTACCAGAATCTCAAGATGGCGTCGAAGGCGTCCCGGACGTCCTCGTTCCACCAGTCGAGGTCGGGCTGCTGGGGGAGGAAGTTGTGAAGGTAGTACTGATCGGTGCCCTCGTCGAATGTCCATGCGGGCCCGGTGAACACGCTCAGCCAGTTGTTCGGTGGAGAGCCGCCGGGTTTCGGGTCACGCCAGATGTACCAGTCGCGATGGGCAGAGGTCCGGGAGCGCTTGGAATCGATAAACCACTCGTGCAGGTCGCTGGTGTGATTTGGAACGAGGTCGAGGAGAATCCTGATGTCGCGATCGGCGGCTTCTCGCACCAACCTGTCGAGGTCGTCCATGGTTCCGAGCTCGGGGTGAACTCCGCAGAAATCCAAGACGTCGTAGCCCCAGTCGAGATTGGGTGACGGCATCGTCGGGCTGAGCCACAGGCCGTCTATGCCCAGCCACTGCAGATAGTCGAGCTTCGATGTGATACCGGTCAGGTCTCCGATACCGTCGCCGTTGCCGTCTGCGAACGAGCGCGGGTAGATCTGATACAGGACGCCATCGCGCCACCACGACCCGGCTTCGGACGTCATCTCAGCCTCGGGTCACTTGACGGCGCCGGCCAGAATGCCCTGGACGAAGTAGCGCTGGAAGGCGAAAAAGACGAGCAATGGCACCGACATGGAGATGAAGGTGCCTGGGGCGATGATGTCGATGCTCGTGCCGTATTGCCGCATTTGACTCCGAATGTAGACATTGAGGGGAGCCGAGGATCCCGGCGCAAACACCAGAGCAACCAAGAGGTCGTTCCATGTCCAGATGAACTGGAAGATGAGCAGCGACGCGATCGCAGGCATACCGAGCGGCAACATGAGGCGGCGGAATATCTGCAGCTCCGACGCGCCGTCGATTCGAGCCGCCTCGAGGATGTCGCCAGGAATGCCGATGAAAAAGTTGCGAAGTAAGAAGATGGCGAATGGGAGTCCGAAGGCGACGTGAAAGACGATGGCTGCGGTGACCGTCCCAAAGATGCCGGCAAGCCCAAACAACCGCGCAACCGGTATGAGGGCCATTTGTAGTGGGACGACCAGCAGAGCGACGACCAGGATGAAGATCCAGTCGCGCCCCTTGAACTCGATGTGGGCAAAAGCGTAGGCGGCAAGCGCCGCGATCATGACCACGAGCAGCGATGCCGGCACGCTGATCTTGACGGTATTCAGAACCGCCGTCCACAGACTCTCGTTCTGGACCAGTTCGAGGTACGGCTGAAGCGTGAGTTGACGCGGATTAGTCAGCGCAGTCCACCAGCCGGATTCCGAGTACGCGGCCACCGTCCGGAAGCTGCTGACGAAGAGTCCCACCACGGGTGTCAGCCACAACAGAGCCAGCCCGATCAGGAAGACGTGGAGTGGCCCCCGAGCCACCGTGTCAGAGAGGCGTTTGCCGCGAGGGGAGCGCTCCGCCCGGTTTTCTGCGGTGGTACGTGCTGCTATCGCCATCAGGACTCCCTCCTGAAATTGCGGAGATTGAGCGCCATGATCGGGATCACGAGAATGAACAACAACACTGCGACCGCGGCACCCACGCCGAAATTGCGCTCGGAAAAGGCAGTCCTGAACATCTCGACCCCTATGACATTGGCCTCATCCTGACTTGCCCCCGGGGCCAAGACGTAGACGAGGTCGAAGATCTTCAACACGTTGATCGTCAGGGTCACAAAGACGACCCCGATCACCGGTCGCATAAGCGGCACGGTCACGAGACGAAAGGTCTGCCATTCGTTTGCTCCATCGACGCGCGCGGCCTCGAGCACATCGCGGGGGAGAGCGGACAGCCCCCCTCCTATGATTACCACCGCAAACCCAACGCTCATCCAGAAGAAGGCAAGAATCAGCGCTGGAGTTACGAGGCTCGATCCGAGCCACTCGATTCCCTCGAAACCCGGCGAGAAGGTCGACGCAGCGATCTGCGCCTTGAACGGCCCGTCTCCAACCCCGCTGAAGGAGACCGAGCCGTCCGGCCCCGTGGTCTGAGTCGCGACCACCTCCCCGGAGGCGTCGGTAAGCTCCACGACCGCTCCTGGAAGCCCCAGCTCACCCTCCTCGATGACGCCGGGCTCTCCCCCGCCGGGTTTGAAGTCCCGCCAAACGACGACGGGGATGGAGTCCCCTGAAGCCTGGGGCTCGGATGCCTGGGTGGCGCCGGCGGGGATCTCTTCATCGAGCACATTTACGAGCCCGATCTCGGCTGATTCACCCGGCCGCACCGTCGAGCGTGCCGCCAGGGCGCCGTCGCTCGTCTCTTGCACCGGGGCCTCCGGCAGGACGGTCGCATCCGGATACGCTCCCGGGCCACCCACGAGATTGACCACCGAACCGATCACCACGTTGAGGGCCCCGCGCTCGGGGTCGGGCTCGTAGGTGAGCCGCCACAGGACCCCTGCGGCGAGGCCCGAGATCGCAATGGGCATGAACAAGACGACCCTTATTGCCGTTGTGTAGCTCACCCGCTCGGTCAGTACGGCCACGATGAGTCCGAAGCCGGTGATCAAGGCCGGCGCAACCACCACCCAGATGAAAGTGTTGCGGATGGCGGTGAGTATGCGAGGGCTTTCGGTAATGGCCTTGTAGTTGTCGACTCCGACGAACTGACGTGATTCGTTCTGGAAACTCTGCGCGATCGTATCGATAGTGGGATAGATGATGAGCGCACCGATGATCACGGCTGCAGGCGCCAGAAACGCCCATGCGACCCATTTCTTGCTGCCACCGGCTGAAGGTTTGCGTCTTGTGCGGGCGCGCTCGGGGCGCGCCCGCACGTCGGCTGATGTGACGCTCATGTTGTTCTCGCGGCTTCCTGCTTACCTGCCGCCGGTTACTTGAAGGCCTTCTTGGCGTCCGATTCGAGTGCTTTGGTGACACCGGAGATGTCGTCTGGGTTCTTGAGGAAGTCCTGCATCCGAACCCACATGCCGCGCCCTGCAGTTGCGCCGAACTCGGCCGGCTGAAGGTCCGACATGTCGAAGCGGAAGCTGCCGTTGCCTGCCGCCGCGACCACTCCTTCGGCAATCCGGCTGCTGATCTCGTCGGGATACACCGACATGTCGAGCTTCTCGTTCGGGGAGATGAACCCGCCCTTTGATGCCCATACCTCGGCGGCTTCGGGCGTGGCAAGGAATGCCAACAGCGCCTGGGCGTCGGGGTTGTCGGTCAGAGCTACTCCGACGTCGCCGCCACCGACGACGGCACCTTCACCCTCGATGACGGGAAAGTCGAAGAAATCGGCCTCGGAGCCCACCTTGGCGTTCGTCTCGCCGCTGATGACACCGGCGACGAAGTCGCCTTCATAGACGGTGGCGGCTGCAGGTGGATCCTCGAAGACCTGCGTGACAGAGGTGACGAAGTCGTCCTGCAGGGCGCCCTTCCGCCCGCCGACAAGGTTGGCGTCGTCCTGGAACAGCTCGGCCAGGACCTCGAGCGCCTCGGCGACGCTGGGGTCCGTCCACGGAATCTCGTGGGAGGCAAGCTGATCGTACTTCTCGGGGCCTGCGGTCTGCAGGTAGACGTTCTCGAAGATGTCGGTCAGCGGCCACGCGTCGGCCCCTCCTATCGAGAGCCAGGGAACCCCGGAGGCGTTGACCGTTTCCGCCGTCTTCAACATCTCGTCCCAGGTCTGTGGTGGTTGCACCCCCGCCTGATCGAACGAGGCGGTGTTGTACCACCAGGTGGCCTTGCTCGCGACCTTGAAATAGACGCCGTAGAGCGTGTCGTCGACCGATCCGAGCTCGGTCCAGATGGGGGCGAAGTTCGCCTCGAGGTTTCCGGCTGCCTCGTCCTCCAGCTCGACCAGCGAACCGTCGGCGGCGAGGTCCGCCACCAAGCCGGGCTGAGGGATCATCGCCACGTCAGGAGGACTGCCTCCCTCGATCTGAGTACCGAGGAACGTTCCGAGGTCCTCGCTCGACTGGTAGCTCGTTTCGACCCCGCTGGCCTCGGTGAACGCATCAAGAACGGCTTCGAAGTTCTCCTGTTCGGTTCCGGTCCACACTGCTGCTACGGAAACCTCTCCGCCCCCGCCCTCTTCGGTTGCACCACCGCCACCGCCATCTCCGCCCACCTCTCCGCCTGCGCACGCGGATAGCAGCAGAACCGAGCTCATCAGAAGACCGAGCCAACGGTACCAACGTCTTTGCATGATCCCTCCACCCATTGCGACGATAGATTGGGTTGCTTCTCTACTACGTTACTCCAGTTAACTACAGATGTAGCAGCAGCTACCGTCATTCCTCCTCGAGGCTGATGGAAGGGAGCTGATCCAGTGTGCAGGTGACATTTCCAGACGGGTTCTTGTGGGGCTCCGCCACTGCGGCATACCAGGTCGAAGGCGCGGCGACCGAAGGGGGGCGCGGGACGTCCATCTGGGACACCTTCAGCCATACACCGGGCAAGACGTGGCACGGCGACACCGGTGATATCGCCGACGACCAGTACCATCGGCTCGACGCCGACCTGGATCTCCTGGCCGAATTGGGCCTGCGGGCATACCGGTTCTCGGTCGCCTGGCCGAGAGTCCAACCCGAGGGCAGCGGCGCGGTGAACGAGGCGGGCCTTGACTATTACCGCCGCCTGGTGGACGGTCTCAACCGGCGATCGATCACCCCCTGCCTGACCCTCTATCACTGGGATCTGCCCCAGCCTCTTCAGGATGCGGGAGGATGGCCGGACCGCGAGATCGTCGGACGCTTCACCGACTATGCGGGGATCGTCTACGGGGCGCTGGGGGACCAGGTGCCGATGTGGCTCACTCTGAACGAGCCCTGGGTGGCGGCGTGGATGGGTTACGGCAACGGCAAGCATGCCCCGGGCATCGCCAACGAGGCGCAGGCACTGGTCGCCACGCATCATCTTCTGCTCGCTCACGGGAGCGCCATCGAGGCCATGCGCTCGATCGGTTCGGGCGATTCCAAGCTGGGTATCACGCTCAATCTCACGCCGGCTCGCGCCGCGGGCGACGATCCGGCCGATGAGAGGGCGGCTGCCCGGGTTGACGGAAACGCCAACCGCCTGTTCCTGGACCCGATCTTTCGCGGCCGTTACCCGCAGGACATGATCGATCACTACCGGCCGGTGAGCGACTTCTCGTTCGTCCGTGAGGGGGATCTCGAGACCATCGCGACCGAAATCGACTGGCTCGGAGTGAACTACTACTTCGGCAACCGCGTTGCAGGGGACCCGAGCGATCCCGAACGAGGCTTTGTCGTACTGCCTCCCGAGGGCAATACCACTGCAATGGGATGGCCCATCGAGCCCGACACTATGGCTTCGTTGTTGGAGCGCCTCGACTCCGAGTACACCAAGCTGCCGATTTACATCACCGAGAACGGCGCCGCCTTCCACGACTACGTCGACCCCGAGGGCGGTGTGGACGATCCGGAGCGCGTGGAGTTCCTGGATGCGCATTTTCGGGCCGCTCATGCGGCCATCGAGAATGGCGTCAACTTGCGCGGTTACTTCGTGTGGTCCTTCCTGGATAACTTCGAATGGTCGTTCGGGTACTCGAAGCGCTTCGGCCTCGTGTTCGTCGACTACGGCACGCAGACCCGCACACCCAAGCAGAGCGCTCGCTGGTACGCCGAAGTGATCAAGGACAATGCGGTAGGGAGGGCGTAAGGGCTTGAGCTTGACGACCGAGCAACGGTTGCATCGACTGCAGGTACGCACAGACGAGCTGGCCTTCTGGCGTGATCGCGCCTATGTGAGCCTGGATGGGTGGAGCTTCAACGGCGAGCGGCTGGCGCTCGGCGCGCCGTGGCCCAAGCTCGAAGGCGTGTCCTTGTTCGAGCACCCCGAGGTGCAGGTGCCCGACGATTGGCCCGTGGGCGAAGCCCGGCTGGACCTCGACCTCGGCGGCGAGGGCCTGATCGTCATCGACTACCGGGGGGAAAAGAGCGAGTCATTCGGTCTCGACCCCTATCACGGGCGGTATCCGCTACAGGAAGCCGCTTTTTCGGTGTCGTGCGAGGCGGTGGCGCGCCTGCCCTTCGGAGTTCCCAACCGGGGGGCGCGATTGGCGCGCTCCGCAATCGTATGGCCGGATGCCGCGCTCGAGCGCCTCGAACGGACCCTCTTGCTCCTGCAGGAGGCGGCCCGCGTATTGGGGCAGGGCGAGGTCGTCCCGTGGCTGCTCGATTGCGCCGAACGCGCCTTTGCCTCCCTCGAGTGGCCCACGGACACACCCGAGTACCTCGCCCGCAGTGCCGGCAGCCGCGAGATGCTCGAGATCTGGGAACTCCCGCCTGACCTCGAGGCTCACCCCGCGGGCCTCACGGACTATCAGAGAACGGCTCTGACCCGAGCCGCGGACCGTCTCGACGACGACCTCGGCGAACTGCGGGCGCGCTACCCGGAGGCCGGCGAGGTTGCCCTGACGGGCCATGCCCACCTCGATCTCGCATGGTTGTGGCCGCTCGACGAGACGCGTCGAAAGGCGCGCCGGACCTATCACACGGCGGTGGCGCTGATGGAGCGCTACCCCGAGTTCATCTTCAACCAGTCGACGGCGCAGGCCTACGAATACGTGCGGGAAGACGACCCCGAGCTGTTCGAGCGCATTCGGGCCAAGGCCGACGCAGGACAATGGGAGCCCATCGGCGGCATGTGGGTCGAGCCCGACCTCAACCTGCCGTCTGGCGAATCTCTGGTTCGCCAGTTGCTCTACGGTCAGCGCTTCTTCGAACGCCACTTCGGGCACCGGCACACGGTTGCGTGGTTGCCCGACTGCTTCGGGTTCACCGGCGCCCTCCCCCAACTTCTGATGCAGGCAGGGATCCGGGACTTCTTTACGCACAAGATGAACTGGGCCGAGACGAACAAATTCCCTCATGACCTCTTCTGGTGGGAGGGAATCGACGGGAGCCGCGTGCTCGGACATCAGTTCTGGAATCCGTTGAGCGGCTACAACGGTGATCCCGGGCCGTCGGCAACCGTGTCGACCTGGCGCAATTACCGGGGAAAGACCCACTACCCCGAGACGCTGCTCGCCATCGGCTACGGCGACGGCGGAGGCGGCACGACTCAGGAGATGCTCGAGAAGGTGCGTGCACTCGGCGTATTCCCGGCGCTGCCCAAGCTCCGGTTCACGAAGGTGTCGGAGTTCTACAGTTCGGCACGCCGGGCCATAGCGGACAAGGACGTCCCCACATGGGTCGGTGAGCTCTATCTCGAGTCTCACCGCGGTACCTACACCACACAAGGGCGCACCAAGTTCCTTCACCGGCGCGCCGAACGCAACCTCGTCGCGGCCGAGGCCACTGCCGGCCTAAATCTGTTGCTCGGGGGCGAGACCCCCGAGTCCCTCGAGGATCTCTGGCGGGTCGTGCTGCGCAACGAGTTTCACGACATCCTTCCCGGCTCGAGCATCCGCGAGGTCTACGTCACCGCCGAAGAGGAGTTGTCCGAGGTGGTCGAAGATGCGGGCGCCCGTATCGATGCGTCCCTGCAGGCACTCGGTGGCCGGGTCGTCGAACCGGGGGAGCGGCTGGCCGTGCTCGCAGTGAACCCCGATCTATCGGCTCGCCCCCTGAGAATCGAAGCTGCGTTCGAGCTTCCCGAAGGCCAGCCCGTGGAGGGGGGACACGTCCTCGCGGCGCCGACCTTGGTGCCGGCACTCGGCGCGTCGGTGCTGATCGATCCGGGAGCGTTGGGTGGTCTCGAAGTGGCGCCGGACCGTATCGAGAACGATTTTCTGCGTGTGACCCTCGGGCCTGACGGGACGATCGGGAGCGTCTTCGACAAGCTCTGTGACCGGGAGGCACTGGCAGGTCGCGGGAACCAGCTGTGGGCCTATGTGGACAAACCGCGCGCCTTCGACGCCTGGGAGATCGACGCCGATTATGTCCAGCAGGGGATCGAGATATCCGGCCTTGATTCAGTCGAGATAATCGAATCCGGCCCGCACCGCGCCTCCATCCGCATCGGACGACGCTTCAGGAACAGCACTATCACCCAGGACGTCCGCTTATGGTCCAACTCCGCGCGCCTCGAGATCAAGACCATGCTCGACTGGCACGACCGCCACTGGCTGTTGAAAGCGCGCTTCCCGTTGGCAGTTCGCGCCGAACGCGCAACTTTCGAGACCGCGTTCGGCGTGGTCGAGCGGCCTACGCACCGCAACACTTCGTGGGACGCAGCCAAGTTCGAGGTCCCTGCGCATCGTTTCGTCGACCTGTCGGAGCCCGGCTACGGCGTGGCGCTACTGAACGACGGTAAGTACGGCCACCACGCGCACCACAACGAAATCGGCATCACATTGCTGCGGAGCCCGACCTACCCGGATCCGTTGGCCGACGAAGGAACGCAGACCTTCACCTACGCGCTGTATCCCCATCCAGGTGGATGGGTCGAGGGCGGCGTGCTCATGGAGGCGGAAGACCTCAACCGGCCGCTTCCGGCGCGCCCCGTCCTTGCAGGGGCCGAGTCGTCCAGGCAGGTGTTAGGTGTAGAGGGCCTTTCCCTCGGACTGGGCGCGCTCAAGGTTTGTGAGGACTCGGATGATCTCGTGCTGCGCGTCTACGAGCCGCAAGGCGCCCGGGGGCGCGCCGAGGTCACCGCTCCCGAGGGTTGGTCTCTGGAGTCCGAGCTGAACCTGCTGGAGGACCCGATCGGCGACCCGGATCCTTCGATACCGCCGTTCCAGGTGCGGAGCTGGCGTCTAACCAGACGTTCGAGCGAGCCGAGTGGGTGATTGAAGTGATGTGAACTATTCACAGCTCTCACCCACTCGGCCGCCTGGGAGCTATTTGACGGCGCCTGCCGTTAGCCCGGAGACGATGCGGCGCTGGAAGATCAGCACGAGCGCCACGAGCGGAAGCGTCACGACGATCGACGCAGCCGCCTGCGCACCGAAGTCGGTCGTGTAGGTCGTAGCGAACTGCGGGATGATCACCGTTGCCGGCTGCGTTGTTATATCGAGCGCGAACGTGTTGGCGAACAGGAACTCGTTCCACGCAAAGATGAAGGTCAAGATCGCGGTGGTGACCACTCCCGGCGCCGATAGCGGGATGGTGATCCTGAAGAACGCCTGCCAAATATTCGCGCCGTCGACCTTGGCAGCCTCCTCGAGGCCGGCCGGAAGCTCACGGAAATAAGCCAGCAACAGGAACACCGTCAGTGGCAGGGCGAACAGGATGTCCGGGATGATCATCGCCCAGTACGTCCCGATGATGCCGAAGGTCTGGAACTGCAGGAACAGCGGGGCAATGATCGCAACCGCCGGGAAGAAGCTGATCGCAAGGATGAAAGCCTGGATCGGCGTCCGCAAGACGAAGTTGATGCGTGCCAGAGCGTAGGCGCACACGGAGCCGACCGCCAGACAGATTACGGTCGTTATCCCGGCCACGACGATGCTGTTGACGATGGCGGCCTTGAAGTCCGGGTCCGCAAAGACCGTCTCGTAGGCGGTGAAGAAGTAGGGCGCCGGGGCTATGTCGAAGTTTGTCGGCAGAAGCGACGGAGGCGTTTTGAAGAGTTCCTCCGGGGTGACGATGCTCATCTTGAAGACCCAATAGAGGGGGAACAAGGTCATGAACACGAACAGCACCATGGCCGCGTAGAACGCAATTCTCATCCACGGGTTCTCGAAGCTTTTTCCCATCTCAGCCACCCCCAGACGACTCGGTGCCCAAACCCTTGAGGAATATGAAGGCCAGGACCAGCGACGTCAAGAAGATGAACACCGCGGCGGCGTCGCCTACCGAGAAGTCAACCTGGCTGATGCGCACTCCCTTGAACACGTAGGTGGACAACGATTCGAGCGTCCGGTCGCTCATTGCCCAGAAGAGATCGTAGACTCTCCACGCGTCCAGCGTCCTGAACAGCAGGGCAACTGCGATCGCGGGCTTGAGCAGCGGAAGGGTGATGCGGGAGAACTGCTGCCATGCATTTGCGCCGTCGACGCGCGCTGCTTCATAGGTATCTGCCGGTATCACCTGCAGGCCGGCGAGAAGCAGCAAGGCGACGAAAGGGGTCGTCTTCCATACGTCGACTATGACTGCAGCGAAGAGAGTTGCCTGCTCACTTGCAAGGATCGGCCCCGCAATCAGGTTCAGCTTCAGTGCAATGTAGGCCATGATGCCGCCCTGTTGCTGGTACATCAGGCGCCACATGACCGCAGACACTACGGTGGGAAAGGCCCACGGAACGAGCGCTACGGCGCGCACGCTCCCTTGTCCGGTAAATCCGCGGTTGAGCGCAAGGGCGATCCCGATACCGAACACGAACTCCAGAGCAACACTGAGGATCGTGAAGATCGCGGTGTTGAGCACGGCGCCGCGAAAAGTGGGGTCCGAGAACATGTCGATGTAGTTCTGGAGTCCCACGAAGGAAGGCGCGGTCTCGGGGAGGACCTTCAGGAAGCTGAGGTAGATCGCGTAGGCGACCGGCCACAAGCCGATGAGGAGGACCAGCAACAAAACCGGCGCCACCATGTAGTAAGCGGTGCGGCGTTCGGGATTGGCGAAGTCACCCTTGAGGCGGGAAAAAACCCCCTCGTCCTTGGGCTTGCTCGGCTTTCGAGCCCTTGCTCCGGTTGCGACTGCCATACGCTAGACCAACCCTTCTGGGTCTTGTGGTGCAACGGATGTGGAGGTTGGCGTGCGCACGACTACCCCGTCTCGGTGGATGCAATACGGGAAAGCTGATACTGGAGAGTCACGATTGCATCCTCTGTGGCTTCCTCTCCCTTTAAGTTCTCGTTGAACTCCTCGGCCATCTTCAGCGACATGTCGGAGTAGAACCGGTGGACGGGCCGAGGTTTTGTGCTCGCGATCGCCTCTCCGGCCACCTCGAGAAGCGGCTGCTTCTTGATCAGCTCCTTGTCTTCGTAGTACTGCTTCTCTGGAGGCAGTGTCGACTCCTCGATGGCAAAGAACTCGCGGACCTCCGGACTCGTCATGTACTGGATGAACTCCCACGCCTGTTCCTTTTTGGTGGAGAAGTTATTGATCAGGAAGCTCCATCCTCCGAGGCATCGGTAGCTCTTGGTGCCTTTCTCGTTTACGGGGATCGGGGC
>JACDCD010000091.1 GCA_013694625.1 Actinomycetota bacterium
CCTTCCACCGATCCAGCTTGGCAAGTGGCGCACGCGACACCATGGCGTAGCTGGTGTCGCGGGTGTGCAGGTGCTCCAGGAAGCCGGGGGACAGCTCGTCGGTGCCGGAGGTGCAGCTCGGGCAGCCGTCCTCCCACTTCGGGTCGAACATGAAGTGGTAGATGATCAGCTGCGGGCGGCCCTCGAACATGTCGAGGAGCCGCACCGGGCCATCAGGGCCGTCGAACGTGTAGTCCTTCTCGATCTCGACCATGGGTAGGTTACGTCGCTCGGCGTTGAGCGCGTCCCGCTGCCTGGTGAGGACCTTCTCCTTTGTGAGCAGCTCCTTGCGGGCGATCAGCCATTCGTCTCGTGTGGCGATCTTGGGGAGGCTCATCGCGGTTTCCTTCCGTTGGCGGGTTGTGCCGGTGCCTCAGCCCAGCAATGGTTTATGACGAGATGACGGGTCTAAAGTAATCGCGGAAGCGGGAGATGCCCAATTTGCGGGTGGTTTACGTCTTCGACATCTCTCAGACCGAAGGCGACGAGCCGCCCTATCTCGGCTCGATCACCAGGTTCAGGCGGCGGGTTCGATCGCGGTGCCGTCGAAGAGGCTCTCGAGCCGGGCCACCGCTTCGACGGGAGCGATGCGACAGAAGGCCTGCGACTCCGTGCCCCAGTTGGCGAGGACGCGGCGCGCCTTCGGGGAGCCGGTGGCCTCGAGATGCCCGTTTATCACGCGCCGGAGCGACTCGAGCTGGCCCACAGTGGGGGCGTAGGGCGCCACGAGCTGTGGGTTGATGCGCTCTGCGATGTCACCCTCGTGGTCGAGAACGTAGGCCTCTCCGCCGCTCATGCCTGCGCCGAGGTTGATTCCCGTGGGCCCCAGGATGACAACTGCCCCTGCGGTCATGTACTCACAAGCGTGTTCGCCGGCCGCCTCCACGACCGCAACGGCCCCTGAGTTGCGCACCGCGAAGCGCTCTCCGACGCGTCCGGCGATGTAGAGCTGCCCGCCGGTAGCGCCATAGAGGACGGTGTTCCCTGCGAGACAGGGGCCGCCGGCGTCGTCCGCCGGGGGGCGGATCGCAACACGCCCGCCGGCCATTCCCTTACACACACCGTCGTTGGCCTCCCCCGTCAGGGTCAGCGACACGCCGTCACCCAGAAAGGCGCCGAAGGATTGGCCTGCGCTCCCGCGGAAGCGCGCGTGCACCGAGCCCGGCGGCTTGCCCGACCCGAACGCATAGCCGAGGTGCGTCCCAAGGCGCGCCCCGACGGTGCGGTCGGCGGTTGTGATGGCGTAGCCGAGCTCCAGTGCCCGTCCCTCTTCGAGAGCCGCCTTCGCGTCTTCGAACAACCGATCCCCGAGCACCGAGCGGGGATTTTGCAGCGCCAATGGCCCCGTGAACCGGCGTTCGGCCGAGCCTGCGCCTACGAGCAGCGGCCCGAGGTCGGGGCGGCCGGCGCGCCGGCCGCCCTCCTCTCTCCGGACCAATAGGTCGTTGCGCCCGACCGCCTCGTCGACGCTCCGTAGCCCCAGGGCTGCCAGCAGCAGCCGCACCTCCTGGGCCACCAGCAGCAGGTAGCGCGCAACCATCTCGGGCGTGCCGGTGAACTTGGCCCTCAACACCGGATTCTGGGTGGCGATCCCCACCGGGCAGGTGTCCCGGTGGCAGGTGCGGACGAGGATGCATCCCTGGGCGATGAGCGTGGCGGTGCCGAAGGAGAATTCATCGGCGCCGAGCAGGGCGCCGATGACGACGTCACGCCCCGTCCTGAGGCCCCCGTCCACGCGCAGGCGAACCCGGCCCCTCAGCCCGTTCGCCACCAGCGCCGCTTGGGTTTCGGCGAGGCCCGTCTCCCACGGCATACCGGCATTCTTGATCGACGAGAGCGGGCTTGCGCCGGTGCCTCCGTCGCCGCCCGAGATGTGGACGACGTCGGCGAGCCCTTTGACCACCCCGGCGGCGACGGTGCCGATCCCTTCGGAGGACACCAGCTTGACCGAGACGGCGGCGAGCTCGTTCGCCTGCTTGAGGT
>JACDCD010000097.1 GCA_013694625.1 Actinomycetota bacterium
GGCCACGAGTAGCGATACAGCAGCTCGCACTTGAGGGTCGCGATGAACGACTCGGCAGCGGAATTGGACCGAGCCACCAACAACGCCTGATCCCCAAGATCAAGCGCGAGCTGTCCGCGTGACACCCGTTCCACCCTTTGTCGGGCCGGACGTTTCGCGTTCGTCGCAGTCCGGCAGACCTGGGGGGAGGACCGCGTGTTCTTCCTCGATGAGGGCACCGCGTTGAAGTCCCTGCGGGGATGGACGGACCAGGCCGAGCCCGATGTGTTCGTGGCACTCGCCAGCGGACGGAGCCCGTTCCGCTGCAGCGACCTGCTCGCTCTGGCCGAACTGATCGACGGATTCCTTGGAGACGGGGGCGGCGAGCATGTGTAAGGCCAATTAGGCCACAAATGTAAGGAGGATTCTGCCCTTCTCAACTATCGAGTCCGCCGAGTTGAGTGTCGACCCCTGATCCCAAGCCCTGTTCCTTGTCCGCCTCACCCACTGTAGTTGTTCAACGCGATTAGTTGGGAAAAGGTGGTTCTTCTGGGGAAAAATCGCTGGTTTGCCGCTTCGTACTCAAGCAACCCTGGCGGGTCGGGAGTTTTCGAATGTCGGATTTTCCGATTATCGGGGTAGACTTGAGACAATAGAGAGGAGTCCCCATGGCGGATATCAGAGTGAGAGCGAGGGGCCAGGTCACGATCCCACGCGAGATCCGTGAGCGCGCCCACCTGGAGGAGGGAGACCCGGTCGAAGTGGAGATGGTACCGCAGGGGATTCTCTTGAAGCCCCAGAAGGTGGTCGACGCAACCCAAGCTTGGTTTTGGACGGCGGGCTGGCAGGCGGGTGAGTCGGAGGCCTCCCTCGACATCGCAGAAGGGCGAGTGGAGATTTACAAGACGGATGAGGACTTCCTCGAGTCGCTCGACGAGTAGTCCGTAGTTCGGGCGCTTGCCGACTTACGGAGAAACCAATCGGTTCAAGAAGGACCACGCTGCGCTCTCTACCGAGGGCAGGAAGCGCTTCAAAGGGGCCGTCAAAAACTTTGTGGAAGATCTCAAAGCAAAGAGGCCCTTCCGAAAAGGGCTCCGCGTCAAGGGCGTGCAGGGAGCCAACGGTATCTTCGAAATGACCTGGGCCGAAGATGGTCGAGCAACCTTTGAGTACGGCGACGAGCAGATCTCAGGCGAGCCTCACATCGTATGGCGACGAGTAGGCACGCACGATGTTCTCGGTAACCCTCAATGTTAGTCTGGAGCGACCCTCCAGTACCCTTGGCTCAGCTCTCGGCCAGCATCCTTCGGAGCACCATCTGCAGAACGCCGCCGTGGCGGTAGTAGTCGAGCTCGACCTCGGAGTCGATCCGGCACTCCACCGTGAACTCGATGTCGTCACTTCCCTCCCGGCGCGCCGAGACGGTCAGCTCCGAATGCGGCTCGAGCCCCTCCTTGATTCCGGTGATGCCGAACGTCTCGGTGCCGTCCAGCCCCAGTGACTCGGGACCTTCATCGGGCAGGAACTGCAACGGCAGCACCCCCATCCCGACGAGGTTGCTCCGGTGGATGCGCTCGAAGCTCTGGGCGAATACGGCTTTGATCCCCAGGAGCAGCGGTCCTTTGGCGGCCCAGTCGCGTGAGCTCCCGGATCCGTACTCCTTTCCCGCTATCACCACAAGTGGAGTCCCGTCCTCCGCATAGCGCTCCGCGGCGTCGAAGATCGGCATCTCCTCACCGGTGGGGAGGAAAACGGTGAAGCCACCCTCTTTACCGGAGTCGAGCATCACGTTGCGGATGCGTATGTTGGCGAAGGTCCCCCGGACCATCACCTCGTGATTTCCCCGGCGCGAGCCGTAGCTGTTGAAGTCGCCGACTTCGACGTCATGTGACCGCAGGTACTTGCCGGCCGGCGAGGCCGGCGCGATCGAACCTGCGGGTGAGATGTGATCTGTCGTCACCGAATCGCCGAGGACCGCAAGCACACGGGCGCCGGTGATGTCCTCGAGCGGCGCCGGCTCGGGGCCCAGGTCGGTGAAGAAAAATGGCTCGCGTACGTACGTCGAGCCGGGATCCCATTCGTACAGAGCGCCCTCCGGCGAGGGCAGCTCCTTCCAATGGGCGTCGCCGTCGAACACCTTTGCGTACTCTTCGTTGAACATTTCTGCCTTCACCGAAGTCATGGCTTCGACGATCTCATCGGGGCTGGGCCATATGTCGGCGAGATGCACAGGCTTCCCCTCGGCGTCGTGCCCCAGCGGGTCGCTGCTGAGATCGATGTCCGCGGTGCCGGCAAGTGCGTAGGCGACCACCAGCGGCGGCGACGCGAGATAGCTGGCCTTCACCTGCGGGTGGATGCGGCCTTCGAAATTGCGATTGCCTGAGAGCACCGACACGACGGCGAGATCGTGTTCGTCGATGGCCTCGGAGATTGGCTGCGGCAACGGGCCGGAGTTTCCGATGCAGGTCGTGCAGCCATAACCGACGACGTGGAAGCCGAGCCTTTCGAGCGGCTCGATGAGCCCGGAGCTCTGGAGGTATTCCGTCACGACGCGGGAGCCGGGCGCCATGCTGGTCTTGACCCACGGCTTCGTCCTCAGCCCCGCATCCAATGCTTTCTGCGCGAGCAATCCGGCGCCGAGCATCACCGACGCGTTGGACGTGTTGGTGCAGCTTGTGATCGCCGCGATCACAACCGAACCGTGGCGGATGCGCACTCCCTCGGCGGCCTCCCCGGTGTCCTGGAGCGGCTCCATCGCGACCTCAACCTCGTGCGGATCGCCCTCGGCGTCCTGGTATGCATCGGTGAAGCTGGCCCAGACGTTCGGGAGCGCGACACGGTCCTGAGGACGCTTCGGTCCGGCAACGCTCGGCTCGACCGTGGTGAGGTCGAGCTCGAGGGTTTCGTTGAACTCCGGGTCGGGGCTCTCGTCGGTGCGGAACAATCCCTGTTCCTTCGTGTAGTGCTCGGCCAATTGAATGACCTCATCGGGCCGGCCGGTGAGCCTGAGGTACTCGAGCGTCTGATCGTCGACGGGGAAATAGGCGGCAGTGGCGCCGTACTCGGGCGACATGTTGCCGAGCGTCGCGCGGTCGGCGACGCTGAGGCTCGACAGTCCCTCACCGTAGAACTCGACGAACTTGCCGACCACCCCGTGGTTGCGCAGGATCTCGGTGACGGTCAGCACCAGGTCGGTCGCGGTGATGCCGGTCCCCAGGGCGCCCGAGAAGCGGAAACCCACGACCTTGGGCGTTATCAACGGCAGGGGCTGGCCGAGCAGCGCCGCTTCGGCCTCTATTCCGCCGACGCCCCAGCCGAGCACGCCGAGACCGTTGATCATCGTCGTGTGTGAATCGGTCCCCACCAGCGTGTCCGGGACGGCGACCTCGCCCGAGTCCTCGCTGACCGTGCGGACGACCGTGGCCAGGTATTCGAGGTTGACCTGGTGCACGATCCCCAATCCGGGGGGCACGACCCTGAAGCCCTTGAACGCACTCTGGGCCCAGCGGAGCAACGCGTATCGCTCGTGGTTGCGCTCGTATTCACGTTCGACATTGGTTGCGAACGCCCTGGCCGTGCCGAACGCGTCCACCTGCACCGAGTGGTCGATGACCAGGTCCACCGGCACGAGCGGATCGACCTTGGAGGGGTCGCCGCCCTCTCTTTCGATTGCGGACCGCATCGCGGCGAGGTCGACCACGGCCGGAACGCCGGTGAAATCCTGGAGGATGACGCGGGACGGCGCATAGGGGTACTCCCGGTCCTCGATCGGCTTCTGTCCCCACATCGCGAGGGAAGAGACCAGGTCCT
>JACDCD010000112.1 GCA_013694625.1 Actinomycetota bacterium
GCAGATGCCGCTTCGACATCCCTGCAAAGAGAGGCAGCTCTTTGAGGACGTTGACCCAGAGTGCCCCGGTGGCTTCTGGTGTGGCGTGTTGGAGTCGGCTTGCAGCTGCCAGGGCGGCAATACCGGCAGGCCCCTTGGACACCGCTCCCCCTTTCCAGTGGACGATCGGCCGTCCCAGTGGTTCAAGGCCAAATATCTACCTCGGCGGCTGCCGTCACGTCATCTCGTCGAGCTCCGCGAGGAGCCGCACGGGGGCTACGATACGGTACGCATCGACCACCAGCTCCCCGATCTCCTCCCAAGCGACGGCGACGTCGAGATAGACACCGAGCCACCCGCGATGCCCAACGTATGGGGGAATGAAGTATCTCGTCGGGTCCGACGCGGTCAGCCCATCCTGTGCACCCTCGGGGGCCGCACACCAGAACGCGATTCTGTCGTCATGGTGACGGTCGGCGTACGTGACGAACAGCTTCTTGTCGCGGACAAACCAGGCGGGTTCGCCATGGCTCCGTCGTTCGGTGGTCTCCGGAAGCGCGAGGCACAGTGCCCTCAACTTGTCGATGCGATTATCGGCCATGCGCCCATTGTGCCTTGCACCCCCGTTACTCCACGACCCGGAGTCGGTCTCCTTGCCTTGGACCGGCTAGGGGCCGATAACTCATCGGTCAAAGCCCCAGGGGTGGTGGGGGAACCTCCGCTACCGAGGCTACCCGGAGCGCCTGGTCTGAGTGAGCGGCTGGGACTTCCCGGCGCCGGCCGACGGCGCCTATGATGGCCGTTAGGGAAGGTTTCGTGGGCCTGGGAACCGAGGGCGAAAAGGAGAGATCCGGTTGACTGAGCTGGCCACATCCAATGATGAAGCCGAGAACACGATCGCGCCGGGCTCCGGGGAGCTGGAGAGCCGGCTGGAGGAGCACCGGGCGGAGCTAACCGCCTACTGCTACCGGATGCTGGGAGCGGCGTTCGAGGCCGAAGATGCCGTCCAGGAGACGCTGCTGAGGGCATGGCGGAGCTTCGATCGCTTCGAGGGCAGGGCGGCGTTGCGCTCGTGGCTCTATCGCATCGCTACCAACGTATGCCTCGACATGTTGAAGGGCACGCAACGTCGCGCACGCCCTATGGATCTGGCGGATCCGAAGACGGCTGATGCTCCCCTCGGCGACGCGCTGCCGGAGGCCACCTGGATCGGGCCGATCCCCGATGGCAGTGTCCTGCCGGAAGATGGTGATCCGGCCGACGTTGCCGTCTCGCGCGACACGATCAGGCTTGCCTTCGTCGCCGCCCTGCAACATCTCCCGGCTCGGCAGCGAGCGGTGCTGATCCTGCGGGAGGTCCTGCGCTGGAAGGCGACCGAGGTTGCCGAGCTGCTCGACACCACCGTCGCGTCGGTCAACAGCGCGCTGCAACGAGCCCGCTCGACGCTTGCGGCCAGCAATCTCGCCACCAGCCCGCCCTCGTTGGACCACGCAGAGCGTGCGCTCCTGGCCCGCTATGTCGACGCCTTCGAGCGCTACGACCTCGATTCCCTCACCTCGTTGCTCCATGAGGACGCAACGTGGTCGATGCCGCCCTACGAGCTGTGGCTGCGGGGTCATGCCGACATCCGCAAGTGGTGCCTCGGGCCCGGCATCGGTTGTAACGGCTCGCGCCTGGTTCCGACCACCGCCAACGGTGCCCCGGCGTTCGGGCAGTACAAGCCCGGTCCAGGCGGCAGTCTCGCGCCGTGGTCGCTTCAAGTCCTCGAGGTTTCAGCCGGCCGGATCACCGGGATCATCTTCTTCCTCGACACCGCCAGCGTGTTTCCGCTCTTCGGACTGCCCCCCAGACTCGAGCGGTAAGCCTCTACCGAGGCCAACCGCCTCGTACAGACCGACAAAGCCGAGCAACTCCTCCAACTTGTTGGAGGTGTGTACCAACCGGATGTCGTGACCGAGCCGCCGGGCGGTGAGCGCCAGCCTGGCCACGGCATCGACCGCCGCCACATCCGGATTCATGAGTGCTCCCACGTCGCAGACCACATCGGCGGCCCTTCCCTCCGGCAACATGCCCACGCGCGCGCAGAGGGCCGGGATGCCGGCGCAATCGATCGAGGCGCTGATAACGAAGACGGTGGCGCTCGGCTCGGGGCGCGATCGCCGCGCAGGCACTGATTGCGCCGGCGACTCCTCGGGAGCGGCCAACCGGGGATCTCCTTTCGCTGTTGTCCTTAAGACCGCTCCGCTGGACAGAAATCATCGGCATCCCGTCTTGGCGGCCCGGACGGCCCGTTCATTGCACTCGCGGGCCCGGTTGCCGGGCTCAAAGGTGCAAGAGAACCTCGGCTAGGGCTTGCCGTGCTCGAGTAGACGTAGCGCCATGTCGCGGGCCTCGCGTTCGTTCGGCACGCGGTGGGAGAACGGCACTGCGCTCGTCTCACATACCAACGTCTCTGCAAAGACCTCCGGGAACCGCCGCATCACACGGAAGCCTGCTGTGTGCAGCAGGGAAGCGAGGCAACTGGGTGTAAGGCCCCAGAACCAATTCCCGTAGCCCTCGTTGGGCTCGAAGCCCTTGCTAATCCCGACCTGGTGGCCGAGCCACGGAAGGTCCCATAGCGACCGGTCACTTTCGGGCAGCATCGGCCAGTAAACAGCGGCGTTCGGCACGCCCCCGACCTCGGGAATTGCCGAAGTACGAAGCACGAGCGTCTCCCGGCACATCCGGCGGAGACTAACCAGTAGGTCGAAGGGGCTGGGGTGGTGGTACAGGACTCCGGCGCAGAAAACGACGTCGACAACTCCTACCTGCTCGACCGTGGCCGGGTCCATGGCGTCGCCGAGAATGAACTCGATGTCGGAGTTGCGCGCCGCCCGCATCTCGTCGAACTCCGGGGTGGGACCGAACACATCGACACCTTTAACGGGATGAGCTCCTGATTCCTCGGCAAGGAAGGCGTGCCCTCCATTGACGCCCCACATACACCCGATGTCCACCCAGCTCTTACCTGGAGCGTAGGTTGCGATCAACTCCGTAAGCTTGTTACCGGTACCGACCTCGTCACCTCGCAGCCGCCGCCACCGTGCCCACACTCGTTTGCCCCATTCGGACTTTAGAAACTGCACCTTCCGCCTATAGATCACTTTATTCCTTCCTCGATTGGGCCGAAGCGCCGGCTCGAGCGACCCTCTCGCGCCACTCTTCGCCGTGACTTCCACAACGCGCCGGGCCCTGCAAGTTGGCCGCCGATCTCCACCATGGAGAGCTTCAACGGATAGGCGCTCTTTCGCCTCAGACGCTTGAGGATTCTTCTCGACTGACCGAAGGGCAATCGCAGGGTCAGGTATGCGAGGACTCGCAGGTCGTGGTCCTCGAGCAACGTGGTGAGGTGGTAGGCGACGTGCCCTTTGCTGTAGCCGTAGAGCTGTGCTCGCAGCGATTCCATATCGGTGCGATGGCGGTGCCACACATAAGCGTTGGGGTCGTAGATCATCGTGTAACCGGCTTTCAAAATTCGATAGAAGAGGTACGTGTCCTCCCCGACACCCGACGGCATGCCGGGACCCAGCGCCTCGTGCATCAACCCGATCTTTGGGTCACGAAACAACGAGGAGCGGAACGCAGCGTTCGCCGAGGCGCCGAGTGTCCACGTCGGCACCACCCATTTGCATTTGTTGAACCAGCGCAAATCGACCTCTCGCCGTTCGAATCCGCGACCTAGCCCGCCGTAGATCTCGAAGATGCGCTGTGCGGAAGTTTCGAGCTCGAGGGGTAGGACGTTGCCCGTGACAGCTCCAACGTCATTCCGGGCGAGTGGTGCGATCAGCGTCTCCAGCCAGTCCGGTGGGGGACGCACGTCGTCATCGGTCATGACGATGATGTCGCCGGTGCTCGCCAGAATCCCGGCGTTACGGGCGTACGCCAAGCCCTGTCTGGGTTCTTGGACGAGGACCACATCAGGGAACCCTGCCGTCACTGCAGGTGTGATTCCAGAGCTCGGATGGTTGTCCACGAGGACGATCTCCACGGAACGTTCGGTTCGCTGTTCTCGGATCCAAACGAGCATCTTGCGGAGATCATCCGGCCGATCGAAGGTCGCTATCACGATGGACACAGAGACGCCTGGGTCGAGCTTGTCGTCCGCAGGGCCGGGGGTATCACGGTCTTCTCCGATGAGCTCTTCGACCAGGGAGTCGATCAGAGCATCCACCGTCCCGGTCGCCGGGTCGGCCGCGATCAGACGGACGCCAAGGGCGTCTACGAGCGCTTCCCGCACCCGCCTGGCACTCAAGGCTGCCCCGTGATTGCGAACCTCGGCGAAGCCGAGCAGACGGCCCTCCCGCTGGGCGTAGATACGCACACGCTCGTATTCCTGGACATCATCGAGCGCCGTTACGGGCCGGCTCACGTCGACGAGGCGTACAGCAACAGCACCTCCGGATCTCATGTGATCAAGCCCGGGTAGCTAGGCGAATCTCGAGTGTGGCCGGCGACGGCACGGCGCGCTTTTGGGTACGCGGTCAATCCCCGCAGTGATCCCTTCAGCTCCGCCCACACCAGGTCACGTGGGAAAGAGCGCGAGCCGACAAAGGATCTCAGAAGGCGCCGAACGTTGCGGCTCCAGAACCAGCGCAGAGCCAGACGGAACAACTGCATGCGTCGGTTTGGAAACATCAGTGCGCTGCGAACGAAGTAGGCGTAGAGTCCCACCCCGTGGCCTTCAAGCTGCCTTCGGAGCCCTTCGAGGTCCCGACGATGGACGTGGCGGATGACCGCGCGCGGCTCGTAGATGAGTGCGCACCCCTTCTCGAGGACACGGAAGAACATGTCGAGATCCTCACCTCCTTCGGTTGGGGTTCCTGCCCCGAGCGCAACGTCGAAGTCACCGACGGAGAGGAAGACCGACCGTCTGAAAGCCATGTTCGCTCCGGTGCCAAACCTGCCCGCGCCGAGATGCATTGCCCCACGCGCGCCTCTTGTTGCGCCAAGTTGCCAGCGCCGTTGGTCGAATCCACGCCCGAAGCCTCCGCTTCGTTCGAAGAGGATCTGCGCCGGAGTCTCCAGTTCCAACGGGGTGACCAGACCCGTGACCGCCATGGTCTGCTCGTCTTCGGCGAAAGCCCGGCCGAGTGCCTCGATCCACAACGGGTCCGGCGCGCAATCATCGTCGGTGAACGCAATTATCTCCCCCCGGGAGTGACTTAAGGCTGTGTTGCGAGCCCTTCCCAAGCCTTGTTGCGGTTCGCACAGATAGCGGAAATCCGGGTACTTCTCTTCAACCAGCCGGCGCACGGTGTCGTTGGGAGGAGCGTTGTCCACGACAACCACATCGAGCGCCGGATAGCGGAGGCGTCTGACATGTCCGAGGCAGCGGTCGAGGGCCTCGGCCCGATTCCGGGTGCAGATCGCAACGGTAACGGAGGGAAGCGACACCGCTTCCTGGCTCGCTTCTTGACGATCGCCAGGATCTGGCGCCCGGTCCTGGTCGGGGTGAATCCCGATCCGGAGGCGGTCACGAAGAGCGGTTTTGGCAAGAGGGCGCTCGAGCTGGGCCCGTATCGCGGAACGCATCTGGCGCTCCGGACAGCTTCCTCCCCTGACGAGGACGCGCACATGTCCGATCGGCGCTCCGCCGGCCCAAACGAGGGCGAACACTCCTGCGTAGGCGTCGAGCCCGGAGATTGCGGCCACACCGGATGACAAGTCGAGGTCGACGACCTTGAGCGGCCTCCAATCTCCTGCGCGAGGAAGGACGCCTAGCACGGTGGTTCTGGATGTAGAGGAGGTCCGGTTGCCTGCGTCTTGATACGGTCTGCTTGGCGCGCCGAAGGGCGGTATCGGGTGAGCCCCTTCACTCCGCCTTTGAGCTCTGCGAGGATGAGCTCGATTGGAAACGACGCGGGACTGATCAAAGAACGAACAATCCGCCGCAGGATCCACCACCATAGCCACCAGCGCGTGAACCACAGGAAGTTGCGCAGTTGATTGGGATAGGCAAGTACGCTGCGCGTGACGTAAGAGGAGAAGCCAATCCCGTGATCGGTGAGTTGCCGGTGGAGGCTGGCGTAGTCACGCCGGTGTCGATGACGCACGATCGCAGCCGGCTCGTACACGAGGGTGTCCCCCTCCTGGAGGACTCTGAAGAACATCTCGATGTCGCCGCCACCGTTGGTAACGGTGCCCACGTCAAGAGCGGGGTCGAATCCACCCAAGCCTTCCAGAGTGCTTCGCCTGAACGCCATATTGGCGCCGGTGCCGAAGTTGCCCGACCCGATGTGCGCCCGTCCCTTCGGCGACACGTGATGCCAGCGCCGCCTGAAACCCCGTCCGAATCCACCGTAGACCTCGAAAAGGATCTGAGCTTCCGTCTCGAGCTCGTAGGGCACCACCAGCCCGGTCACGGCTGAAACTTCGGGGCTCTCCGCGAAGGTCAGGGCCAACGCGTTCGTCCACCCAGGATCGACGACGCAGTCATCGTCGGTGAACGCAATGACGTCCCCCCGTGCTTCGACCATGGTTCGATTGCGCGCCCAATCGAGGCCCGGACGGTCCTCACGGATATAACGAAACCTCGGTCCTCGGGAAGCAACGAGCCGGCGGGTTGCGTCGCTGGAGGGAGCGTTGTCCACGACGATGACTTCGAGCAGATCACTTTCGATTCGCTCGAGTGACGCCAAGCACGTCTCGAGGCTATCCGGGCGGTCGCGTGTGCATACCGCAACTGTCACGGATGGAATCTCGAGACTCTCATCCTGAACGCGTCGGGGTTGCGCTTCCGAGGCGGTCAGGGTACCCGTCCTCAGTCGATCCTCGACAAGCTGCACTAGAATGCGCCACCTCAACTGCTTGACGATCGCCTGGCGCTGAGCGGTCACAAGGCACCGGTCACCGTGTATGGGGATCCGGGCCCACCCCAACGGCGCGCCGTGCATGCGCACCAGCGCCTGAACGAGGTTGAAGCGGTGCAAACCGCTGATGGTCTGCAGCGGCCGGTCGAGGTGAATGTCCACCACCTTGATCGGGCGATGTCTGGACGATGCTGCGCCGGACTCCGCCGGCAACTGCTCCGTCGCAGCCTTCAACGACGCCAACTGAGCACCTTGCCCAGGACGCCGGCAACGATCGAGGGGGCCCGGCTCAGATCGGTAAGGAGGCGCTTGGGGTCTCTGAGCCTTGCGTGGAAGCTGATCTTCCTTACGATCCGCATGCCGAGATTAGCGATCATCTGAAGGGCAGGCTTACTCAGCTCTGGAAAGACGGTCCGGAAGCCGGCGAGAACCGCTCTGTTGCGCCGGAAGGAGTTGCCCGCCGAATGAGCCTCATGCCACACCGCCGCCGACGGATCGAATATGAGGCTGTAACCTCGCCTCATCGCTTCCATCCCCCACGCCTTGTCCTCAGCTGCGGGCAGCGATTCATCGAAAGGAAACTCGAGCCACAGCGCTCGCCGCAGTGCCGAGTTCGAGTTCTCGAGGCCGAAGGTGCGGGTCTCCAGAGTGTAGTCGCCCGGCTCCTGACGTGTTGGAGGGCTCGGGGGAGGTAGCGGGCGGTCGGGCCGGCGACTCGGGCCCCATGCGGCTGCTACCGAAGGATCATCGAAGTGTCGAAGCAATCGCTCTAACCAATGGTTGTCCGTTGGTAAACAATGAGCCGACAAGCACACGATGATTTCGCCCTTAGCCTGTGCCGCTCCGAGGTTGAGGGCCCGGCCGTAGCTCCACTCCCGCTGTGGGATGTCTATGATTTGGACCGGAAAACGCGCGGCTATCTCAAGCGTCTTATCATGGGAACCCGAGTCTATGATGAAGATCTCAAATGGCGGCAGGGTCTGAGAGCTCACCTGCTTCAAGGTGGCACCTAGGCTGCGTGCTTCGTTTTTCGTCCTGATCAGGATCGACGCCGTCGTCATTCCATGCTCCAGGTTCGCTCTTGCTGAATGACTCCTGCGTCGGCTGAGGCGACATCGAAGTACAGTGCCTGCCATAGGTAGTCGTAGGTGTGTTCCCAATCGCTTTCGTAAACGCCCGCATCCAGGTGGTATGTGCCCCCCGCGAGCGCGATCCGCTCGAGATGCAGTTGAACTTGTCCAGAGCCCTTAAGGGTTCCGGTGCTCTGGCCGTCCGCTGCGGTGCTGAAGTCGAGGTATCGGATGCCATCCGCGACAGAGTGGACGCTCACTCCAAATATGGCTTCAGCCACTTCTTTGTGCGCCATGTATTCGATTACCACTGTCACGGATGACCCGGCCGGAACTGTGGCAGAGGTCGTGCCTGCAGCGTTCACGAGCTTGACGTCGACGATCTCGACGTCCCCGGTCCCGAACCGCTTGGCTGCCATTCCACCGGGTTCTCGAACCGGAGCCGTCTCCTCCATTGCTCTCTCGTAGCGCTCGACTACCTCATCGACGTAGCCCATGGCCCGCACGCGGCCATCCGCCATCCACAGCGCTCGATCGCAAACGGCCTTCAATTGTCCCATGTAGTGTGACGCAACGACCGCGCTTACTCCCGACTCCCGAAGCTCATTCAACCTACGCATGCACTTGTCTCTGAAACGTATGTCTCCAACCGCCAGGACCTCGTCGATGAGGAGGAGCTCGGGTTCGATGTTGATGGCGGTGGCAAATGCGAGTCTCAAGCGCATTCCATCGCTATAGGTTCGCAGCGGCTGGTCCATGAAATCCTCGAGCTCGGCGAACGCAGCGATCTCGGTCAGTCGCCCCAATGCCTGACGGCGGGTGAGACCGGCGACGATCGCTCCGGTAATCGCGTTCTCTTCACCGGAAAGCAAGGGGTGAAATGCCTCGCCCAGTGTGAGCAGTCCACTCACTTTCCGCTTAACCCGTATCTCACCGCTCGTTGGCTGTGTGACACCCCCGAGAAGCCGCAGGAGCGTTGACTTCCCACTTCCATTCTTTCCGAGGAGTCCAATCGACTCCCCACGCCCGACCTCGAAGGAGACGTCCCGGAGCGCCCAATGCTCCTTGCGAGCACCCACTTGGTTGAGGCGCCGCAGTCTCCTCGGTCCACCTCCGGGCGCGATTCGATATTGCTTGCTGACCTCAATGACTTCTATGTCACTCATAGCTCGTCGACGAACAAGGGGCTCTTGCGACGGTAGATGGAGAGACCGACAAAGAAGACGGCGACACATGCAGTCGCGAGGATCAAGAACGACTTTGCCTCGGGGAGTCGCCCATCGATCAAAACGGCGCGGTAGGCGTTCAACAACTGGGCCATGGGGTTGATCCGCAGCACCCATTCGAACGAATCTGGAACGGCCCTGGCTTGATAGAAGACGGGCGTCAGGTACCAGCCCAGCAGCGTAGCGACATTAACGAAGAGGTGAACGTCCCGAAAGTACACGTTAGCGGTGCAAAGCATGAAACCAAGTCCGAGAGTCAACAGGACCTGGAAAAGAAGTATCACCGGTAGGGCAAGGGCCGTCAGTGGGATGCCGTCCCCAAGAAGGATGAACAGCGCGAGTACCGGAAGAGCCACCAGGTAATCGAGGCCGTTGGTCAAGACACTGACGATCGGGACGACGGCGCGCGGGACACCGGGACGAAACAGCAGTTCTCGACGGTCGACCGCACTCGTGGTGGCGGACATGAGACCGGACGAGAACCACTGCCACGCGATCAAACCGGTGAAGACGAAGACACCATAATTCTCTATCCCCAAGGGAACTACTCTGGTGAACAAGAAAGTCAGAACCGTCAGGCGCGCCAGAGGCGAGGCAAGTGCCCAAATCCAACCCAGGGTCGCCTGCCGGTAGCGAAGGCGGAATTCACGTGCGACGAGATGCGTTATGAGATCCCATGAATACCTTCGCTCGCGGGTAAGAACCCTCTCTGCAACGCTCACACGCATGGCCCGCGGAT
>JACDCD010000123.1 GCA_013694625.1 Actinomycetota bacterium
CCCCGCAGTAACGGCGCGGAAGGCGCTGAGATCCGAGCAGACCACCGGGGCCCCGGCCGCCATCGCCTCGATGAGCACGATCCCGAAGGATTCGCCGCCCAGTGCGGGGGCGCAGTAGACGTCGGCCGACCGGTAGATGCGGGGCTTGTCGGCCTCGGATACCCGGCCGAGCCATTCCACATGTACGCCGAGGCGCCGCGCAAGCGCCCGAGCCGAGCGCTTCTCGGGCCCGCTCCCCGCAACCACGAGCGAGGCATCGAGGTCCGCTATGCCGGCCATCGCCTCGATTAGAACCTCGAGACCCTTGCGAGACTCGAGCCGGCCGAGGAAGAGCACGGATAGGCCGGACCGGCCACGGGCGGGACCCAGCGGCTCGGCGGAGGCGAATCGCTCGACGTCGATACCGTTCGGGGTGATCAGGTAGTCACCGGGGAAATAGCGCGCCGCCAGTGCTTTGGCCGCCTCCGACACCGCGGTCCGGACGGTGAGGCGGTTGGCGGCCTTGGTCAGCACGGCCTTGGCGCCGCGGTATCCCAGGCTCGATTCCGCCGCGGCGTGAAAGGTTCCCACCGTGGGCGCCGACGCGTTCGTGGACAAGGCGAGCAACGAAAGGCTCGGGATCAGGGGTTCGTGCAGGTGGACGACCTCCGGCTCGAACTCCTCGAGGGCTTCCCGGATGCCACTGGCCACCAGAGGACCGAAGGCGAGAGGGGCAACCGAGCCGTTGGCCGGAACGCGCACGGCGCGTCCCACAAAGGTGATGCCCGGCTCGTTCAGGGTCGAGCGGTCGAGCAGATAGGGGGCCATAACTCCGGTCTCGTGACCGCTTCGGTTCAACGCGTGGGCGAGAGCGCGGACATGGCTCTGGACCCCCCCGTACCGGTCCCACGCGTAGGGACACACCAGAGCGATTCTCATCTGACCGATGTTCCGGGGCGCTCCGGCGCGCGATCCTCGATCCAGAACGGCTGGAAGACGTGCCATTCCTCGGGTTGCCGCGCGATGAAGCCTTCGAGCCGGCGCGCCACCTGGACCGTCAAGCTCTGGACTGCGTCGGCGCTCCCCGTGGGAGGCAGCTCGATGGGCTCTGCGATCTCCGCCTGCCAGCCGCGCCGCCCGTCGGGCAGCACCACCCCATACACTCCGGCAACCAGCAGGGGCACCCCCGCCCTGAGGGCGATCGAGGCGGGCCCGCCAGGGAAGGTGGCCGGCGCGCCGAAGAAATCCAACTGGGGCCCCCGTCCTCGAAGATCGCGATCCCCCAGGAGCGCCACCACTGCGCCGCCCCTGACCGCCTCGACGAGCCTGGCCGCAGAGTCCCGCGTCGCTGGATGCACCGTGATACCGAGCCGGCGACGGTGTCGGACGAAGAACCTGAACAACCTTTCGGGCTCGAGGACCTCGGCAACCGTCACGACCGAACGCCCGCTGGCCCCAACCCAACCGGCAGCCGCGTCCCAGTTGCCGAGATGGCCTACCACGATTACTGCGCCGCCTCCCCGGGCCAGAACCTCCGTCAGATAGCTCTCACCGGCACAGTGGAAACGCTCGAGGAAAAACCGTGGATCTTGTTCGACCAATCTGAAGGTCTCCAGCCAGTATCGTGCGTACGACTTATACGCCTCACGCACGAGCCGTTCGAGCCGGGGCGACCCGGGGCTCTCCCCGGTGATGCGGCCCAGGTTCGTCCTCACGATCGCCCGCTTGGCGCCACCAAAGCGCTCCCACAGAACGCCGCCGGAATGGGCCACACCGTAGGCGAGACCTTCGGGGAGGAGCCGGGCCAGACGCGCTCCGGCAACAAAGGCGTAATAGGTCAACCCACCGGCCATCCCCATCCGTCCGGCGCGCCGCCCCCCCACCGGCACTAGAGAGCGCTTTGGATCTGCGCCCGAACGTAGAGAAGACGCTGCAAGAACGTGATGATCGACAGGACGGTGAGGATCGCGAGCATCAGCGGGACGACGTCGAACAGCAGGCCCGCCACAACCAGGATCAACCGCTCGGCGCGTTCGACGATACCGACGTTGCACGTGAGATTCAGACCCTCGGCTCGCGCCTTGACATAGGACACCAGAAAAGACGCCACCAGCGCGACCAGTGCCAACGCCGTCACCCAAGAGCCTCCGGCGTCGGAGCCCCCAGGAGGGAACGCGTACAGCCATGCGATCGGGGCGAACAAGAGCGCATCCGAGAGCCGGTCCAGCGTCGAGTCGAGCAGCGCGCCGAAGGGGCTCGTTATCCCCCGCGCTTTCGCTACGGCGCCGTCGAGGGAATCGGCAACCCCCGCCAGGATGGCGACCAGCCCGGCGAAAAGGAAATTTCCCCTCAGGATCGCCACCGCAACCACTACCTGGAGTCCCAGTCCGGTCACCGAGATGACATCGGGGTTGAGCCCGCTCCGGGCCAGCCAGTCGCCCACAGGCCTCATCTTGTGATCGTAGAAATCGCGAATTTTGGCGTCTAGCACAGCGCTCTCGATCGAGGGACATAGTCGTGCTCACCATGTTCCCCCATCTGGAGGTCATCAGGCCCCAATTGAGGACAAGTAGGATTCAGAACCTTCATGGTGGCCCCGTCCCAGAACGGGGGCCGGCCACCGTTCTGCCTGGACGACGAGATTCAAGGGGGAGTGGATGAAGAGCTACCCGACTGAGAACATCCGCAACATCGTCATGGTCGGCCACGGAGGGTCCGGCAAGACATCGCTCACCGAGGCCATGTTGTTCTGCTCCGGAGCGACGACTCGGCTGGGCAAGATAGCCGAGGGCAACACGGTCTCCGACTTCGAGGAGGAGGAGATCCGCAAGGGGGTGTCGATCTCCACCGCCCTCGCTCCCATCGAGTGGCAGGACAACAAGATCAACATCCTGGACGCGCCGGGTTACGCCGACTTCATCGGCGAGCTTCGTGCTGCGATGCGTGTAGCCGATCTTGCAGTGTTTGTCGTGTCGGGAGTAGAGGGACTCGAGGTTCAGACGCAAGTGGCGTGGAACTACGCAATCGAGCTCGGGC
>JACDCD010000129.1 GCA_013694625.1 Actinomycetota bacterium
GCCCCGAACCGGCAGGCTCCCGAGATTGGTGGCGCCCTCGGTCCAGGTCATCCCATGTCTGAGCCCCGCCACATGACCGGGCTGGCCGTCCTCGGCCGCTCCCCAGCTGGGGGCGTCCGTGACCGCATGCCGCACCCCTCGCTCGTGCAGAAGCTCGACGGCGCCGGGGTCCGCAGCCACCCATCCCGGCTCGGACTTCTCGACCTTGGCTAGAAATCCGCGTCTCGTGAAGTAGCCCTTCGTGTAATCGGTGACGAGCTCATCCAGCCTGTCTTGCATAGCGGCCCCCTTTGTTTCGTCTGCGCGACCGCTCCATTAAATCTCGCAAGCGATCGGGCGTGCTTCCCGGAGGTGGATATGGTTTGGGTTTCTGCGCGTCTGAAAGCGAAAGGAACGTCATGTCCCACGAAGTTCGTGCAGTGGTGGCGGGTGCCGAGGGTGCCGCCGTGTCGATCGAAAACATCATCGTGCCGGATCCCGGCCCCGGCGAGGCCCTCATCCGTGTCCAGGCATGCGGGGTCTGCCACACCGACCTGCATTATCGACAGGGGGCGATCACCGACGATTTCCCTTTCCTGCTGGGCCACGAAGCTGCGGGAATCGTGGAGGCCACCGGCGAAGGGGTGACCGGGCTCGATCCCGGTGACTTCGTGGTGCTGGCATGGCGAGCCCCCTGTGGCGCGTGCCGGGCCTGCCGGCGCGGACGCCCTTGGTACTGCTTCGGAAGTCTCAACGCCGCTCAACGGATGACGCTGGCTGATGGCACCGCCCTCAGCCCCGCGCTTGGAATCGGCGCCTTCTCGGAGTTGACACTAGTCGCCGCCGGCCAGGCGATCCCGGTGAGCAGGGAAGCCAAGCCCGAGCCCGCAGGGCTCATCGGGTGCGGGATCATGGCGGGGCTTGGGGCGGCCCTCTACACCGGCGAGGTCAAACGGGGCGACACGGTTGCGGTCTTCGGATGCGGGGGTGTCGGGGACGCCGCCATCCAGGGCGCCAAGCTGGCAGGCGCACGCCGGATCATCGGCGTGGATGTCAATCCCCGCAAGCTCAAGTGGGCGGAGGAGTTCGGGGCCACCGACGTTGTAGATGCCTCCGAAGGCGACCCGGTCGAGGCGATCAGGGCCCTGACCGGCGGCTTCGGGGTGGACGTGGCCATCGAAGCCGTAGGGCATCCCGAGGTCATGAAGCAGGCATTCTTCGCCCGTGACCTTGCGGGCACCCTGGTGCAGGTGGGCGTACCGGATCCCACAATGACTGTGGAGCTGCCCATGACCGAGTTCTTCGGCAGAGGCGGCGCGCTCAAACCATCGTGGTACGGCGACTGCCTGCCGTCGCGGGACTTCCCGATGATGATCGACATGTATCTCTCGGGGGACCTCGATCTGGACCGTTTCGTGTCCGAGACGATTTCGCTCGATGAGGTCGAGGATGCATTCCACAAGATGGAGAGCGGTGACGTGCTGCGCTCGGTCGTCGTCATCTAACTGGTTTTCGAGCACCGGCTCCGGTTACATGCCGAGAAGGCGCTTGGCGAGCTTTGCCCGGCGGGCGGGGCGACCCGTTCGCACCTCGGCGCGATCCGCGCTCGTCATCACGTGCAACGCTAAATTTGCGCCTACCCATCGCAGCGGTTCGGGCTCCCACCGGCGGGAGTGGTGATCGACCCACGGCAGCATCAGGAGATCCCCGTCATGTCCTCCGATCAGATCGGCGAGCGTCCGCCCAGCCAGATTGCTGGTCGACACCCCGTCGCCTACGTAGCCGCCCGCCCAGGCGATGCCGGTGTTCTTGTCGAGCCCAACGGAACTGTGCCAATCGCGCGGAACTCCGAGGGGGCCGCCCCAGGTGTGGGACACCTCGAAAGGACCGATCTGAGGCCACAAGGACTTGATCACTTCGCGGAGGCTGCCGAATACGCGCGGGTCCCGGTCAAAGAGGTCATCGATCTGCGAACCGAAATGGTAGGGCGCACCCCGTCCTCCGATTGCGATGCGGTCGTCTGAGGTGCGCTGGGCGTAGACGAGCATGTGACGGCCGTCGGTAAGGGTCTCGCGACCCGACCATCCGATCGTGTCCCAGAAGCTCTCCGGGAGCGGCTCGGTGGCGATCATCAAGGAGTAAAGGGGGACGATCTGTCGTTTCAGCTTTGGCAGCGCCGGGGTGTACCCCTCGGTCGCTCGCACGATTGCGTCGGCGCGAACTACGCCGTTGGGAGTGGTGACGGCGCCCGGTTGGATGGAGGTTACCGGTGTGTGTTCGTAGATCTCCACTCCCCGGCGCTCGACCGCGCGGGCCAGTCCTCGGACGAGGCGCGCCGGGTGCAGCGCTGCGCAGTGAGGAGTGAAGGCTGCGCCGAGGCAGCCGTCGACCCGGATCCGCTCGGAGGCGGCGTCTGCGTCGAGCCACCTGATGTCGTCGGCGGTGAATCCCCATTGGTACTGTGCTTCGACGTCCTCCTGGATGCGTCCGAGATGACCAGGCTGGGTCACGCAGCTGAGGCTGCCCCCTTTGACGAACTGAGCGTCGATGCCTTCGAGCTCGACCACTCTCCCGACCTCGTCGACCGAGTCGATTACGGCACGGTGCATGGCGACCGCCCTTTCCCGGCCGTGCAGCCTGGCGAGCTTCTGCTTGTCGGCGGAGAAGAAGGGCGAGCACCAGCCCCCATTGCGGCCGGAGGCCCCGAAGCCCGCGACCTCGCGCTCGAGCACGGCGATCCTTAGTGAAGGATCCGCCTCGGCGAGGTAGTAGGCGGTCCAGAGGCCCGTGTACCCGGCCCCGACTATTGCAACGTCGATGTGAAGGGGCGATTCGAGCGCAGGGCGCGGCGCCAGATCGTCGGGCACCGTATCGAGCCAAAAGCTGTAGGAGCGATAATCCCGGTGGCTCTGCCGGCTGGAACGCATAGGGTCAAGCGCCTCCTGACGAAACGGAAGGAAGGGACATGGGATCACACGATAAGCCTGCCGACCTCATTCTCACGGGGGCGGCCGTCTACACGGTAGACGCGGCGCGCCGGTGGGCCGAGGCGCTGGCAATCAAGGACGGTCGCATTGTTGCCGTGGGAACCGGTTGGGAGGTGATGGCTGCAGCCGGGCCGGCCACGGAGGTCGTGCAACTCGAAGGCCGCATGGTGCTACCCGGTTTCCAGGACGCCCATGTGCACGCCCTGTTCGGCGGGCTGAACCGCCTGCAATGCGATCTCCATGACGCAGGCGATCAGCAGGGTCACGTGGGTGTCATCGCAGCATATGCGCAAGCCAATCCGGATGCGGAGTGGATCTTGGGTGGCGGGTGGGCGATGGATGCGTTCCCCGGCGGCACGCCGCATCGCACTCTCCTCGACGCCATAGTTCCCGACCGGCCGGTGTATCTGCAGAATCGTGATGTCCATGGCGCCTGGGTCAACTCGAAGGCTCTCGAACTTGCCGGCATCGGGGCAAGCACGCCTGACCCTTCGGGCGGGCGTATCGAGCGCGATCCCGGCGGCGAACCCTCCGGCACCCTTCACGAGCACGCCATGGACCTCGTCGCCGTCCACGCACCGGCGCCGACCCCGGGCGACCGTGAGGAGTCGCTGGCACTGGCGCAGAAATACCTTCACTCGCTCGGGATCACGTCGTGGCAGGATCCATGGATCACGGAGGCGGAGCTCGAGACCTATTCGGCGCTCGACGCCCGGGGCGAACTTACCGCACACGTCCACCTCGACCTGTTGTGGGAGCGCGATCGGGACGAGACTCAGATTGAGACTTTGATGGCTCAGCGTGAGCGGTTCACGCACGGCCACATCCGGGCGAGCGGGGTGAAGATTTTTCAAGACGGTGTGGCCGAGAACTTCACCGCGGGAATGCTCGACCCTTACCTCGACGGCTCGGGCGGGCCCACACACAACAGCGGTATCAGCATGGTGGAACCGGCAGCGCTCAACCATTACGTAGCGCTCCTCGATGCGTCCGGGTTCCAGGTTCACTTCCATGCAATCGGGGACCGGGCCGTCAGGGAGTCCCTCGACGCGGTGGAAGCGGCTCGGCGCGCCAACGGCACCCGTGATGCGCGCCACCACATCTGTCATCTTCAGGTCGTCCACCCGGCCGACATAGCGCGCTTTCGGACGCTCGGCGTGGTGGCGAACTGCCAGCCTTTATGGGCATGTGAGGACCCGCAGATGCGTGATCTCACGATTCCGTTTCTTGGGCCGGAGCGCAGTGCCCGGCAGTATCCATTCGCGAGCCTGAGACGCTCGGGAGCGACCCTCGCATTCGGGAGCGACTGGTCGGTGAGCACACCGGATCCCCTCCTTCAAATTGAGGTGGCGGTGAGCCGGGTCCCCGCCGACGATCGCTCGGCGGAACCGTTTCTGCCCCACGAATGCCTTGATCTGCCCTCTGCGCTCGCAGCGTTCACAATCGGGTCCGCTTATGTCAATCACCGCGATGGAGACAGCGGCTCGATCGAGACGGGCAAAGCCGCCGATCTCGTCGTGCTGGACCGGAACCTATTCGACGGGGACTTCCCGCCCGGTGATGCAAGGGTTTTGGCGACGCTCGTGGACGGCGCGCCGGTCTACATCGATCCCTTGCTGGACTGGTAAAGGTCCGGAGCGCCGTCCATACTGGAGCCCAGATGCCCGAGGACAAGAAGAAGCCACCCGCCCCCGCCGATCACTCGCATCCCTACGAAGTCGCACAGGGCCTCTACATTTCGGGCCACCCCGACCATTCCAACGATTTCTTGAGCCGGGGGGTCGATGCGGTGGTGGATCTCGAGGGCGAAGTCGACACCTCCGTCCCGCAAGGCGAGGGCCAGACCTCTACAACTCTCTATCTGTACTGGCCGATTGAGGACGGCGCCATGCCCGATGCTTCGACCGTGCGGAGCATCGCCACCCTCATGGCGAGACTCATCGCCGAGGGCAACAAGGTCCTCGTGCACTGCCGGTCGGGACATAACCGGTCTGGGCTCATCTGTGCACGGACCCTGATCGAGCAGGGCATGAGCTCTCAGGAGGCCGTCGATAGCGTGCGCGCGAAGCGGGGCGACGGTCACGCGCTCGACAACCAGAAGTTCGTCGAGTGGCTCCTCGAGGAAGAGCAGGGCCGCTAGAGCGCGGCTCAGAACGGGTTCGTCCCGAAGATATTTCAGCGGACCAGCAGCCGGGATGTTCCCATCGTGGCAATCCTGCTGTCGTTCATCGTAGGCCTGATCGTGTTCTTCCCATTCCCCAGCTGGATCAAGCTCGT
>JACDCD010000140.1 GCA_013694625.1 Actinomycetota bacterium
AGGCGCGCCTCATGTCGCAGGCGCTTCGGAAGCTGGCCGGAAACGTGAACCGCTCGAAGACGATCCTCGTGTTCATCAACCAGATCCGAGAGAAGATCGGGGTGATGTTCGGGTCCAACGAGACCACTCCGGGTGGACGTGCCCTCAAGTTCTACTCGTCGGTGAGGCTCGACGTCCGCCGTATCGACTCACTCAAGGACGGCGCCGAGATCGTCGGCTCCCGCGTTCGGGTCAAGGTGATCAAGAACAAGGTCAGCGCGCCATTCCGGAAGGCCGAGTTCGACATCCAGTACGGCTTTGGCATCTCCAAAGAAGGGAGCCTGCTGGATGTTGCCATCGACCACGGGTTCGTGAGGAAGTCCGGGGCGTGGTTCATCTACGGTGATGATCAGCTGGGCCAGGGCAGGGAGAACGCCAAGACCTTCCTTGCGGACAATCCCGATATTGCAACCGAGATCGAGCTCAAGATCAAAGAGAAGCTGGGGTTGATCGAGTCGGAGGAGGACGACTTACCGGGTATCGACGCCGCCCCCGCCAAACCGACTTCCTAGCCCACTCCTCCCGTGGCGATTCGACCCCGCGCGCCGGCGCCTTCCGAGGGTGGCGATCTGAGCGCGGCGATGCATCGGGCGGGCAAGCTTCTCGAACGGAGAGCCCGTTCGGAGTTCGAGCTCAGGGAGCGCTTGATCGGCGCAGGCCTCGACCGGCCGATAGTCGACCAGACCATCGAGCGTCTCATCGCAATCCGGTTGATCGACGACTACGCGTTCGCGCTCCAGTGGGTCACCGAGCGATCCGCCCGCAAAGGGTTGGCGCCGGCCGCTCTGGTGGCCGAGCTCGAGGCAAAAGGAGTGTCCCGGGCCACCGCCGAGGCGGCGTTGTCGGAGGCCGCGGTTGACGAGGAGGTTCAGGCGCGAGGGGTGGCCGTGCGCCTGTCACGGAAGGTAGCGGGGCGGCCGGCCGCGATCCAGGCAACCCGGCTCCGGGAGATGCTGGCGCGCCGGGGATTCTCGCCGGAGGCAGCCCTGGCGGGGGTCCGGGCAGTGCTGCCCCCCGAGGACTGGGATTAGGGACATCCGCTCTTTGCACAGGGAAAGTCGCCCGGTTCGGGCCGAGGGGTTGGTGGGGCAAATGAGCTTGGATGTGAGAATGGGGCACGCCTTGATGGTCGAGGGTCGTACCATGGGGGCCGGTACTTCAATCAACCACCCGAAACGGTACAGATGAGGCCCAGAGCGACCCTATTGATCCAGCCGCCCAGGCTCACATCGGGGCGCCGGTCCCGGCGACTCCCGACGAATCATGTGGCCTTGCAGCCCGCCGTCCTCGAGGGACTGCCGGTGGGCGCGTTGCGATTTGCTCTGTCTCGCCTGTACTGCGCCCTCGTTCGGCACCCCGCCGACGCGTCGGCCGGTGGAGTCATGGAAAGGAGCGAGAGATGGAGATCGTGCTTGGTCTCGTCCTCGGCCTCCTCGCCGGAATCGGCATCGGTTATCTCATCCGCAGAACGATGGCGGAGCGACAGGTCGCGTCGGCCGAGAATCGAGCGAGGACCCTCCTCGAAGATGCTCGGCGAGCCAGCGAAGCCGCTAAGCGAGAGGCACTGGTCGAGGCAAAAGATGAGATCTACCGAATCCGCGCCGAAGCGGAGGGCGAGCTCAAACAGCGCCGGGCCGAGAGCGACCGCAAAGAGCAGCGCCTAGAACAGCGTGAGGTCGCCCTCGATCAGAGAGTGACGTCTCTCGACCGCAAAGAAGAGACCGCCGAGACCAGACTGGTTGAAATCGCCGAGGCGGGCATCGAGCTCGAGCGTCTCGGTGCTGCCGCGCACACCGAGCTTGAGCGTGTGGCGGGCATGACAGCGCAGGACGCCAAGCAGGTGTTGGTGCAGCAAATCGAAGACGGCGCCAAAAGGGACGCCATGCTCATCGTGCGCGACCTCGAGTCCCAGGCCAGAGAGGAAGCGGACAAGCGGGCCCGCAAGATCGTCTCCATAGCGATGCAGCGGGTCGCCTCCGAATTGACGACCGAGTCGACCGTGACCACGGTGACCCTGCCGAGCGAGGACATGAAGGGCAGAATCATCGGGCGGGAGGGTCGCAACATCCGCGCTTTCGAAAGCGCAACCGGGACCAACCTGATCATCGACGACGCCCCGGAGGCGGTCGTTCTGTCCTGTTTCGATCCGATTCGCCGGGAGAGCGCCAGGCTCACGCTCGAGAAGTTGGTGAGCGACGGACGCATTCAGCCTGCTCGCATCGAAGATCTGCACGAGAAGTCCAAGGACGAGGTCGAGCGGGCAATTCAGGAGGGTGGCGAGTGGGCCGTTCTCGAGACCGGAATCACAGACATGCACCCCGAGCTGATCAGGGTGTTGGGCAGGCTCAAGTTCCGTACCTCATACGGCCAGAACGTCCTGAGACACGTTGTCGAGGCGTCCCACATCGCGGGAATGATCGCCGCCGAGCTCGGAACCGACGTCGCGTTGGCCAAGCGCTGCACACTTCTGCACGACATCGGAAAGGCCGTCACCCACGAGATCGAGGGGTCGCACGCCATCATCGGGGCGGAGATCGCCCGCAGGCTCAAGGAGTCGCCCGAGGTCTGCCATGCCATCGAGGCGCACCACAACGAGGTCGAGCCGCGAACGGTCGAAGCGGTCATCACCCAGACCGCGGACGCTGTATCAGGCGCACGCCCGGGGGCCCGCCGGGAGACACTCGAGACCTATGTGAAGCGTCTCGAGCGTCTCGAGGAGATTGCGATGGAGTTCGAGGGGGTCGACAAGGTCTATGCCATGCAGGCCGGCCGCGAGGTGCGGGTCATGGTCAAGCCCGACCACGTGGATGATCTCCAGGCCGAAGTCATCGCTCGTGACATCGCCAAGAAGGTCGAGGAGGAACTTCAGTACCCCGGCCAGATCAGGATCATGACGATCCGCGAGACGCGCTCCTCGTCATACGCCAAGTAAAAGGCACGGGGACTCCTCTCTGTTAACTTCGCCGTGAGGCGAAGTTGTCTAGGGAGGCCGACATGACCGGGCAACAGGTGGGATTTGCATCGCCGTCCGAGGCAGTACGGGCGCCGAAGGAGGATATCCTCTACGTCGCCGGTCTGTACGAGGGCACCGGGATTGACGAGCCCGACTTCCTCGCGGTCGTGGACGTCAACCCGGACTCGCCCACCTACTCCCAGGTGGTCCACCGCACGGCGATGCCCAACGCCGGCGATGAGCTCCACCACTACGGCTGGCAGGTGTGCAGCTCCGCATGTCACAGCACGAACAACGAGCGGAAACATCTCGTAGTCCCGGGGCTCAGGTCCTCCCGCATCCACATAGTGGACGTCGCAACCGACGAGCGCGCGCCCAAGATCGTCAAGGTGATCGAGCCCGGGGAGGTCAAGGCCAAGACCGGCCTCTCTGCGCCCCACACGGTTCATTGCATGCCCGGCGACAACGTCGTCATATCGATGCTCGGCAACGCAGAGGGGGGCATGGGTGCCGGCTACCTGGTGCTGGATGCGACCACCTTCGACATCAAGGGCCGCTGGGAGGCAAACGGCGCGCCGGAGTGGGGTTACGACTTCTGGTACCAGCCCCGTCACAACACTCTGGTGTCGAGTGAGTGGGCCGCACCCGAGACCTTCATGCCCGGCTTCAATCTCGAAGACGTCGCCTCCGGCAAGTACGGGCACTCGATCCACTTCTGGGATCTGGAGGATCGCAAAGTTACCCAGACGATCGACCTCGGGGATGACGGGATGATTCCCCTCGAGATCAGGTGGTTGCATGATCCCGCCGCCGAGACCGGCTTCGTCGGCGCGGCGCTCTCTTCGGTGGTATGGCGTTTCTACAAGGACGGGGGCGGGTGGGGCGCCGAGAAGGTGATCCAGGTCGAGCCGCGTGATCTCGAAAGCTTTCCGGTCCCGGTGCCGGGTCTCATCACCGATCTCGTTCTGTCGATGGACGACCGCTTTCTGTTCTTCTCCAACTGGCTCCACGGAGACCTGCGCGGATACGACGTCTCTGACCCCGCACATCCACGACAGGTGGGCTCGGCGCCCCTCGGCGGACTGTTCGAAGAGGCGGTCCACCCCAACGGAACGGTGCTGCACGGCGGACCTCAGATGCTGCAGTTGTCGATGGACGGACGGCGGCTCTACGTCAGCAACTCACTGTTTTCGACCTGGGACAATCAGTTCTACGCCGATCTCAGATCGTGGATCGTACAGGTCGACATCGCACAGGACGGATCGATGTCGGTCAACCCGGACTTCTTCGTCGATTTCTCCGCGCTTCCCGGCGCGCCACGCGCCCACGAGATGCACCTTCCGGGGGGCGATGTGACCACGGAGATCTTCCAGTAGGGGCAGCCTCGGAGCAACTCCGAGGGTCACGGTAGGCGAACGCGTCAGGTTCTTGAAGTATGCTGCCTCGCCTTGGGCTGTGGTGATAAGGCGGAAGGGGAACCTGTGAGGCGAAGTGTTGTGCTCGGATGTGCGTGCCTGCTCCTGGTTGGGATGACCGCAGCGGCAGGGGCAAAGCAAGGTTCCGGTTCATCTGGGGAATCGGGGAGGTTTTTCTGCGGCACCGTCAGCTGAAGGTTCTTGCGCCCAATGCAGCCGCCGCCCCGGGAGGCTTCCTCCCTTCGTCACGCGAGTGCACGGTGAGGGGGGCATCGGACAACCTCAACCTGGACTGTGACGATCCGGAGTTCGAGTCCCCGAACAACGAGCCCCACATCATCGTGGACCCGGTGGACTCCGAGCACATGATCGCAAGCTCGAACGACTATGAATCCTGTTGCGACGAGTTCTACACCACGTTCGACGGCGGCAGGACGTGGAAGACGGGCGACATGTCCGCGGAGAGCCCGAGCTCGATCGGCAGCGACCCGGTGACCGCAATAGATCCGGTGTCGGGCAACGCCATCCACTCGTCCTTGAACTTCGAGTTCACCGAGGAGGGGCTCGCTACGAACGGAGACGTCGTTGTCTCTCTATCGAAGGATGGCGGGCTCACCTGGGATGAGCCCATCGTCGTCCAGGATGGCATCGGCGATGACGACGATCCGGTGCAGCTCTTCAACGACAAGCAGTGGGTGGTCACCGACACGAACCGGGATTCCCCGTTCTACGGGCGCACCTATCTCACCTGGTCGCGGTTCCGCTTCGAGTCCGGCGCCTACATCGAGTCCCCGATCTGGGAGTCCCACAGCGATGACGGTGGCGAGACGTGGTCCGATCCGCAGGAGATCTCGGGCAGCAGTCCGGCGTGCACTTACCAGGAGCAAGGTGGCGGCCACGACTGTGACGAGGACCAGGGGTCCGTCCCCGCAGTGGCGCCGGACGGGACGGTCTACGTGTCCTTCCAGAACGCTCAGCACGAGGCGGCCTGGGAATCCGGCGAGCAGTTCGAGGACCAGTACATGGTCGCGCGCTCCGAGGACGGAGGGGCTACCTGGGGCAACCCGGTCCACGTTGCAGACCTGGAGGACGGGACGCGCGACTTCCCACTCAACGTGGACGAGAGTCAGACCCTCACCGGCTACCAGATCCGGGTGCCCACGTTCGGGCATCTCGCTGTCGACCCGAGCAACGGCAGGCTGTACCTCGTCTTCATGGACAACCGCGCGGGAAGACACGACGTCGCGAGGCCCGTGACGGACACCACCGTCTACATCACGTCATCTGCGAATGGGACGAAGTGGACCAGGCCCACGGCGGTGACCAACCGGGCCACAGATCAGTGGTTCCCCTCGGTCGACGTGAACCCCGTGACGGGAGAGGTCGGCGTGTTGTATCACGACCGGATCGAGGACGGGCTGCGTGACAGGCTCTACGGCACGACGCTGGCGGAGGGCCGCCCGGGCATGGAGATACACGGAGGTTGCCAGCGCAGGCTCGCACCCCCGCAACTCGCTGTACTTCCGTGCCGCGGAGGAGGGTTGCTGGAAGTGCGCCTATTTCCATGGGGACTACATCAGCCTGGATTACGGCAGCGACGGCAGCGCGAACGCAGCGTGGACGGACATGCGTCGCTTCGTGGACCTGCTCGTGCCTGGAGGAACCGGCTTCACGGAGAACATCTTCTTCTCGCGCCTCTAGGGGAGGGGAATGAACCAGGATCGGCCGTAGAGGCTTCTGCCGAGGGCGGCGCGCCGGTCATCGGGGCGCCGCCCCGGTAGACTCGGGGTCGTGAGCGCCGGCCCCCCCACCTATTCCATCCGCACCTTCGGGTGCCAGATGAACGAGCACGACTCCGAGCGCATGGCCGGGATGCTCGAGGCCGGGGGTTACACACGGTCGCAAGACCCGGAGGACGCCTCCGTTCTCGTGTTCAACACGTGCTGCATCCGTGAAAATGCCGATTCGAGGCTGTACGGCAACCTGGGACATGCAAAGCGGATCAAGGACGAGCGCCCGGGCATGCGGATCGTGGTCGGCGGCTGCCTCGCCCAGAAGGATCGTCACGCCATCCAAAGGCGCGCCCCGTGGGTCGACGTCGTTCTCGGAACCCACAACCTCGCAAGCCTGCCCCGGCTGCTCGAGGAATCGCAGCGAGGGGCGGCCTTCGAGATCCTCGAGCAGACAGAGGTGTTTCCGTCCGCACTTCCGGCGCGCCGCTCCTCCCCGTGGCACGCATGGGTGTCAATCTCGATCGGCTGCAACAACGCCTGCACCTTCTGCATCGTTCCGGCGGTGCGCGGCAAAGAGGTGTCGCGGCGCGGCCACGAGATCGTCGAGGAGGTCGAGTCTCTGGTGGCCGACGGCGTCGTCGAGATCACGCTCTTGGGCCAGAACGTCAACTCCTACGGCCGGGACCTCGGCGGCACGCCGTTGTTCGCCGAGCTGCTGCGGGCCCTGGACAAGGTGGACGGGTTGGAGCGCATCCGCTTCACCAGCCCCCATCCGAAGGACTTCAGGGCCGACACGGTCGCAGCGATGGCTGAGTGTAACTCGGTCTGCGAGCACATCCACCTGCCGCTCCAGGCGGGCTCGGATCGGGTTCTCAAGGTCATGAAACGCGCCTACACCAGGGCGCGCTACCTCGACAAGGCGCGCATGGTGCGCGCGGCCATCCCCGGCGTCGCAATCACCACCGACATCATCGTCGGCTTCCCCGGCGAGACGGAAGATGACTTCGACGCCACGCTCGAGGTCGTCCGGGAGGTTCGGTACGACGCGGCCTACACGTTCCAGTACTCGCCGCGCCCCGGCACGGTTGCCGCCGGCCTTCCGGGTCATCTTCCCAAAGCCGTCGTCCAGCGTCGCTACGACCGGCTCACCGAGCTCCAGGAGGAGATCTCACTGGAGCAGAACCAGGCCACCGTGGGTCGCACTCACGAGGTGCTCGTCGAAGGCCCCTCGAAGAAGGACCCCTCGAAGCTGACCGGGCGCACGAGGACGAACAAACTCGTCCATTTCCACGGAGACGAGCCGGATTTCTCGGACGGCTCGCTGTGCGATGTGGCGGTCGACCGGGCCCACCCGCACTTTCTGGAGGGCCACCTCGCACGGGGGGGAACCAGATCACGGCGCGTGAGCCTTCCCGTGGTGGGCGCGGCAAGAGGTTGCGCCCCGGGCGCCTGACGAACGAAGCGCGGTTGACCTCGGCGGGAGGGGGCGCCTCGGATGGCCCCGCCCGCCGCCTCGTTGCCCTCGTCGGCGCGACCGCGGTGGGTAAGACCGAGACCGCAGTCGGGCTCGCCGAGGCCCTCGGCGCCGAGATCGTCTCCTGTGACTCGATGCAGATCTACAGGGGTATGGATATCGGGACGGCCAAGCCGGGGCCCGAGCTCCTCGGGCGTGTGCCCCACCATCTCCTGGACCTGGTCGATCCAACCCACGAGCTGACGGTGTCGGAGTATCAGGCGTGGGCGCAGGCCGCCATCGCCGGGGTCTCCGAGCGGGGCCGATTGCCGCTGCTGGTGGGAGGCTCGGGCCTCTATTTCCGCGCGGTGGTCGACGACCTGGCTTTTCCTCCGAGATCCCCGGAGGTCAGGCGGAGACTGGAGGCTGAGGCCATCAGGCTGGGCCCGTTCGAAGTGCACGCCCGACTTGCCGCCCTCGACCCCGCCGCGGCCGAGCGAATCGAGCCGGGCAACGCCAGAAGGGTCGTACGGGCCCTGGAGGTGGTCGAGATCACCGGGCGGCCGTTCTCGCAGGGCTACGCGTGGGATCGACCCGATGGCCCGTTTGCGCTCCGCGTGGCCGGGCTTACCAGAGGGCGCGCCGAGCTCTACGCCCGGATCGAGGGGCGCGTCGACGCGATGTTGGGGGCCGGCCTCGTAGAGGAGGCGAGGGCGGTGGAGGCGGGGGGGATCGGGCGCACGGCCCGGTATGCGCTCGGCTACCGGCAGATCCTCGAAGCGGCCCCAGACAAGCCGGTGGCCGATATACGCGCCGCCATCGTGCGGGCGACGAAGAGGTTCGCCCGGCGGCAGGAGTCCTGGTTCAAGGCCGACCCACGAGTGCGATGGTTCGACGCAGGTGCCGAGGGGCTCGTCGACGACCTCATCGCCTGGTTCCGCGCCGACCCGGATCCGCCACCCTGACCCACAAGGAGCGCCGCTTGCTCCCTGAGAGACCGGCTCCTCCTCCCGGGGTGTCGCAGGTTGGCGGTAGCGTAGGGCCCATGGACTTCGACAAGTATCACGGGATCGGCAACGACTTCGTCATGCTCGCAGACCCGGACGACGCATTGAGGCTCGCGCCACGGACCGTGACTCGTCTATGCGACCGGCGCCTCGGTATCGGGGGCGACGGGGTCATCCGGGTCGCGCCGGGGCGTGCCGGCGGCGACCTGCTGATGGACTACATCAACTCGGACGGCTCGGTCGGTGAGATGTGCGGCAACGGAATCCGTTGCCTCGCATTGTTCGCGCTCGAGCGGGACCTCGCGACCGGGCGGAGTCTCAGGGTCGAGACCGGCGCCGGCATCAAGGTCGTCGAGATTCAGGAAGATGGGCGGGTACGGGTAGACATGGGCGAGCCGGAGTTCAGACCGCAGGCGATCCCCGTTGTATGGGACGGGGACGACGCCCTGCATGCCAAGATCGAGCTCGGGGAAGGGCTCGTTGAGGCGGCGTGTCTGTCGATGGGGAATCCCCATGCAGTGCTGTTCGTCGACGATCCCGCCACCGCCCCCGTGACGACGCTCGGCCCGGAGCTCGAGCATCACCCCGCGTTTCCCAGCCGTGTGAACGTTGAGTTCGTGGCCGTCCACGGCCGCGCCCGTATCGGGATGCGGGTATGGGAGCGCGGTTCAGGGGAGACCCTGGCGTGCGGGACGGGAGCGTGCGCGGCTGCGGTCGCGGCGCGCCTGCTGAGGGACACCGACCCCACGGTGACCGTCCAGCTCCCCGGAGGCGAGCTGGAGATCACCTGGGCGGGGCCGGGCGATGGCCCCCGGCCGGTGGTGATGACGGGTCCCGCAACCAAGAGCTTCGCAGGCACCTTTGATCTGGAGGCGTATCGATGAAGACTGCAGCTCGCATCGCCCAGCTGCCGCCGTATCTGTTCGCCGAGATCGACCGCAAGGTGGCGCAAGCGCGGGAGCGCGGCGCCGACATCATCTCATTCGGCGTCGGTGATCCCGACCTTCCGAGCCCGCCTCACGTGGTGGAAGCCCTCGTGGACGCAGCGCGCGATTCCGCGACCCACCGCTACCCGGCCTACACGGGCATGCCCGAGTTCCGAAGAGCGATTGCAGCCTGGTACCTCCGCCGCTTCGGTGTGAACCTCGATCCGGATACAGAGATTCAACCACTGGTGGGTTCAAAGGAGGGCATCTACCATCTCCCCGTTGCGTTCCTCGACGTGGGCGACGTTGCGCTGGTGCCGGATCCTGGCTACCCCGTCTACGAGACGGGCACCATTCTCGCCGGCGGAGAGCCCTACCTCATGCCGCTGGCCCCGGAGCGCGGCTGGCAGCCGGACCTCGACTCCATCCCGCCGAAGGTTCTCGAGCGCGCCCGGGTCATGTGGCTCAACTACCCCTCGAATCCCACCGCGGCGACGGTCGATGTCTCCTTTTTCGACCGTGCGGTCGAATTCTGCAGGTCCCACGGCCTATTGCTCGCCCACGACGCCGCCTACACCGAGATCACCTTCGACGGCTACGTCGCGCCGAGCGTGCTCCAGTCCGACGGGGCGCGGAGCTGCGCAGTCGAGTTCCACTCACTTTCAAAGACCTACAACATGACCGGCTGGAGAATTGGCTGGGTCGCGGGCGCTCCCGAGGCCATCGAGGCAATCAAGAGGCTGAAGACGAACATCGACTCGGGGATCTTCGACGCCGTCCAGGCGGCGGGCGTTGCCGCGCTCGACGGGCCTCAGGACCACCTTGCGGCCACCGTCGAGCGATACACGCAGAGGCGCAACCTGCTGTGCGAGGGCCTGGCGTCGATGGGTGTCGCCCTCGAGCCCCCCCGAGGATCTATCTACCTGTGGGTGCCGGTTCCCAAGGGACACAACTCTGAGTCCTTCACCAACCTGCTGCTCGACGAGGCGGACCTGGTGGCGGCCCCCGGCACCGGTTACGGACCGTCGGGAGAGGGCTTCGTACGCTTCTCGATCACCCTCTCCGACGACCGTTTGGAGGAGGGCGTCGAACGCCTGAGAAAGGCATTCGGATGAGCCCGTCGGCGCATACCCATGTGACCCGGCCCGAGCGGGAGCGGGCCGTGCTGGTGGGCCTGGCTTCGGGGCGCCGTGGCGCCGACGAGGCAGAATGGTCCCTCGACGAGCTCGAGGCTCTCGCCGACACCGCCGGGGCCGATGCCGTGGACCGGATCATCCAGCGCCGGGATTCGCCGGACCCGACCACCTACCTGGGGAAGGGCAAAGTGGACGAGGTGGTGGGCATCGCTGCCGCCCTCGACGCCGGCCTGCTCATATTCGACGACGAGCTCACCCCGGCGCAGGGCCGCAACCTCGAAGAGCAGGCGGGCGTCAACCCCCTGGCCGAACGCGGTCTGAAGATCGTCGACCGGACGGGGCTGATCCTCGATATCTTCGCCCAGCACGCCCGTTCGGCCGAAGGAAAGCTCCAGGTGGAGCTTGCGCAACTGAACTACGGGCTTCCTCGGCTTAGAGGCTGGGGCGAGGTGCTCTCACGCATGGGCGGCGGCATCGGAACGAGGAGAGGCCCCGGAGAGACGCAACTGGAGGCCGAGAGGCGTGCGCTGTTGCGCCGTATCCAACGGGTCAAGAAAGACCTCGTCGAGCTCGAGCAGACGCGGGAGATCAAGCGCAAACGCCGGGCCTCCGGCGGAGCTGCGCTGATAGCACTGGTCGGCTACACCAACGCGGGCAAATCGACTTTGCTGCGGCGCCTCACCGGGGCGGGTGTCCTGATCGAAGACCAGCTGTTCTCGACCCTCGACCCCACCACCCGCCGCCTCGAGCTGGAGCATGGACGTGAAGTGCTCCTCACCGACACGGTTGGCTTTGTCCAGAAGCTGCCTACGGAGCTGGTCGAGGCCTTTCACTCGACCCTCGAGGAAGTAGTCGAGGCTTCGCTGCTGCTTCACATCGTGGACGCCGGCAGAGACCCGGTGAGGCAGATCGACGCGGTGAACACGGTCCTCGCACAGATTGGTGCGGCGGACAGACCGGCCCTGCTGATCTTGAACAAGACAGATCTGCTTACCCCGGCGGCCCGTGACGGGCTGGGTGCCCGCTTTGCCGATGCGGTCTTCTTGTCCGCCGAGCACGGCGGGGGAGTGCCCGGGCTGCGCGAGCGAATCGGAGCCGAGCTGGCGAGGCTCTGGGTCGAGGTCGAGCTCGACGTCCCCTTCGACCACGGTGAAGTCGTGGCCCGGCTCCACGACGAGGGGGAGGTCCTTCAGGAGAGCTACACGGACGAGGGCACCCAGCTGACAGCGCGAGTGGAGCGCGATTCCCTGGCCTCTCTGACCCCGTACCTGCGCACGTCCGCGTAAACTTTCGTAAGGGTCAGACGGTGCGGAAGACGGCGACCACCTTCCCGAGTATCTCGGTTCCGGGTGAGGCCTCAAAGGGCTGCATGGACGGGTGGGCCGGTTCGAAGATGATGTCTGAGCCACGATGGCGAATGCGTTTGACGGTGGCTTCGGGGGCGTCGCCGAACTCACTTGGCATCATGGCCGCCACTATCTCGCCCGAGTGAGCGGTGGGTTGCTGGCGCACCACCACGTAATCACCATCGAGGATGCCCGCCTCTATCATTGAGTCGCCGCTCACCTCAAGCATGAACACGTTTCCATCCCCGACGAGGTCGGCGGGGAACGGGTACACGTCTTCGACCTGGGACTGGGCCAGGATGGGTTGCCCTGCGGCGATTCGGCCCAGGAGCGGCACCGATCGCGTGGGTCTCCGGTCGGCCGCCAGACCCGTGTCCGCATCGAACAGAACCTCAATTGCCCGCGGCTTGGTCGGGTCGATCTTCAGGTATCCCTTGCGCTGAAGCGCCTGCATGTGCGAATGGGCGGTCGAGCTCGAAGCTAGTCCCAAGGCATCGCAGATCTCGCGCACAGACGGCGGATAGCCCCTGTCCCCGATCGTGTCGGAGATGAACTGGAGGGTCTGTCGTTGTCGTTCGGTCAATCCTTCGGCCATGTTCACTCCCTATGCTCGTCTGCCCCTCCCGCCGGCAGGCGCTCCCCGGACGGTCTGCCCGCTGGGTCGGCAGCTCGATTTGTGCACTCTGCGGATGGGCGTCCGGTGTCAGCCGAACGTACGTTCCCCACTGTAGTGCGCCCGCAGGGTTTAAAGCAAGAACATACGTTCGATTTTCTCCTTGTGGGCGAACGTACGTTCGGATAGACTATCGAACACAGGTTCCCATAGACGCCTCTCAGGAGTCTCCCTCGTCCCCGGCCGGGCGATCGCACCCCCAATGAGGCTGAAGAGAAAGTGAGGCTGAAGAAAGAAAAAGTGTCACAGGCGCTCACTAGCGTGGTCGGCATCAGCGAGAGGAGAGGTTGACGGATGGCCATCAGAAGGGAAGAGCTTCTCGAGTCCGAGGGAATGGTGCTTCAGTTCCCGGGCGTTCATCGGCGCCTCCGGACGAAGTATCTCGTACGGCGGGTGGCCGTGGGCGCCGTGGTTGTCGTGGTCGTGATCGTGTCGGCGGCGCTGGTTCACGATGGCCCCGCCGCCCCCGGCGGGGAGTCGCGACGAGCCGTCGTGGGCTCGGTGGCCCCTGGTGACACCCTCTGGGGCCTCGCTCGTCGGTATTCTCCCCCCGGCACAGATCTGCGGGACTACGTCGACAGGCTGGTGGGCGCAAACCATCTGGTTGGCCGTCCCCTGCAGGCGGGTATGCGCTTGAGGTTCCCCAAATAGGGCCGCCCCTTTTTCCATGTCCCCTTGACCTGCGACTCACAGAAGCGTAGTTTCATCCATGCGATTTGGCATATATGGTGCCTCCCCCCGGTCAGAAGCACAACATGTTGTGTTTGTCTCTCTTGGGTGGGATGATGGATTGGAACCCAAACGCCGGCGGCCCGTCGGCAGGCTTCGAAGGGAGTTCGTGAATGACGCAGGCAATCAACCTCAACGCACCAGGGAGTGAGACCCGGGACGCTTCAGACGGCAGCCCCGATCTGGGCGTGCGGAGGTTTTTTACCACCGCGGGTATCCATCCCTACGACGAGATCGAATGGGAGCTCAGGGATTCGGTGATCCAGAACTGGAGAACCGGCGAGGTGGCTTTTGAGCAGAAGGATGTCGAGTTCCCGAGGACGTGGTCGCAGAACGCCACCAACATCGTTACCCAGAAGTATTTCCGGGGCCCCCTCGACAGCCCCCGGCGCGAGCGCTCGGTCAAGACGTTGATCAACCGGGTTACAGGGCGCTACGCGGAGGAGGGCCTGGCGGGCGGGTATTTCGCCGACGATGAGGAAGCGCAGATCTTCAAGGACGAGCTCACGCACCTTCTGGTCAACCAGAAGGCCGCCTTCAACTCGCCGGTGTGGTTCAACGTCGGCTCCAGCCCGAAGGGACAGGAGCAGGTCAGCGCGTGCTTCATCCTTTCGGTCGAGGATGAGATGCAATCGATTCTGAACTGGTACGTCGAAGAGGGCACGATCTTCAAGGGTGGATCGGGATCGGGCATCAACCTGTCGCCGATCCGTTCTTCGAAAGAGAGGCTGAGCTCCGGGGGCGGCGCGTCCGGGCCGGTGTCTTTCATGCGGGGAGCAGATGCGTCCGCCGGCACCATCAAGTCGGGTGGCGCGACTCGGCGCGCCGCAAAGATGGTCGTGCTCAACGCCGATCACCCGGACGTGCGGGACTTCATCTGGTGCAAAGCGCTCGAGGAGAGAAAGGCGCGCGCCCTGCGGAGCGCCGGCTTCGACATGGACCTCGACGGCAGCGACTCCCACTCGATCCAATACCAGAACTCGAACAACTCCGTGCGTGTGACAGACGAGTTCATGGAGGCTGCAATCGAGGGACGGGACTGGCATCTGACCGCGGTGACAACCGGCGAGACGATCGAAACGGTTCCAGCCGCGGACCTGTTGAGCGAGATTGCACAGGCTGCGTGGGAATGCGCAGACCCCGGCTTCCAGTACGACACGACGATAAACGACTGGCACACATGCCCGAGCTCGGGCCGCATCAACGCGTCCAACCCCTGTAGTGAGTACCTCCACGTGGATGACTCTTCTTGCAACCTGGCGTCGCTCAACCTGATGAAGTTCGTCGACGACGACGATCGCTTCGACGTCGAGGCGTTCAAGCACGCCGTGGGGATCATGTTCATCGCTCAGGAGATCTCGGTGGGCTTTGCCTCCTATCCGACCGAGAAGATCACCCAGAACTCGCACGACTTCCGACAGCTCGGACAGGGCTATGCAAACCTGGGCGCTTTGCTTATGTCGCAGGGTGTGGCCTATGACTCCGACGAAGGACGCTCATGGGCCGGCGCCATCACCGCCCTCATGACCGGCCATTGCTATGCGACATCGGCCCGGCTCGCTGCAAGGCAGGGTGCTTTCAAGGCCTACAGTGCCAACGCCAAGCCGATGCTCAGGGTCATGGACAAGCACCGGGCTGCGGCGTCCAGGATCCCAGAAGGGCAGGCGCCCTCCGAGATGGTGGAGGCCGCAAGGTCGGCGTGGGATGAAGCAGTAGCTCTTGGCGAGATCCACGGTTACCGCAACGCTCAAGCCACGGTGCTTGCGCCCACGGGGACGATCTCGTTCATGCTCGACTGCGACACGACCGGCATCGAGCCGGATCTGGCGCTGAAGAAGATGAAGAAGCTCGTGGGCGGAGGCACGATGTCGATCGTCAACCAGACCGTGCCCCGTGCGCTCAGGAAGCTGGACTACGACGAATCACAGATAGCGGACATCGTCACGTACATCGACGAGAACTCGCATGTGGTCGGCGCGCCGCATCTTGTGGAAGAGCACCTGTCCGTCTTCGACACGGCGATGGGCGACCGCTCGATCCACTACATGGGCCACATCAACATGATGGCGGCGGTCCAGCCGTTCATCTCGGGTGCAATAAGCAAGACGGTCAATATGCCCGAGCAGGCGACTGTGGAAGAGGTCCAGAAGGTGTATGTGGAAGGATGGCGCCTGGGCCTCAAGGCGCTTGCCATCTACCGTGATAACTGCAAGGTGGCCCAACCGCTGGCGGCCTCGAAGAAGGCCGGGCCGACAACACGCGAAGCGGGTGTCGTGGCTCAACCGTCACCGACACGTCGACGACTGCCTCGGGCACGCCGATCGATGACATTCAAGTTCCGCGTTGCCGACACGGAGGGATACCTGACATCAGGCGAGTTCGACGACGGCAGCGTGGGTGAGATCTTCCTCCGGGTCGCCAAGCAAGGCTCGACGTTGGCGGGGATCATGGACGCCCTTGCGATCTCGGTTTCGATGGGATTGCAGTACGGTGTCCCGCTGTCCGCCTACGTGAAGCAGTTCACCAACACCCGCTTCGAGCCGTCAGGCATGACCGACGATCCCGAGTTCAGGCTGGCGACCTCGATCCTGGACTACGTCTTCAGGCGGCTGGCGCTGCAATATCTCAGCCCCGGCGAGCGTCACGGCCTCGGCATCAGGACCTCCGGCGAACGGCAGTCCGAGATCGAAGGCAAGCTTGATTCCCCCGAGCCCCCGAAGGGCAACGGCAACGGTCACTCGAAACCCGAGGCGGCCGGTGCGTCCGAGGCCGGCGCCGGCGTGATCGTGCTGGGCCCAGTGGCCGACGCCAGGACGGATTCACTGCCGATGTGTGGAACCTGCGGAACATTGATGCAGCCGGCCGGTACGTGCTTCGTGTGCACGGCATGCGGCTCGACGAGCGGCTGTTCGTAGTGGCCTGGCGCCGATGAAGCTCTCGAAATGTACGGAGTGTGGGGCCGAGTTGAGGCTCGTCCCCACACTCTGTCCCCTCTGTGGTGCAGAGATAGAGAGGGAAGCGGCCTCCTTCGAGGGGTGGCAGGTCGACCGCTACCAGGCTGAAGTGAGGCGCCTCCGCGGCGAGCTCGGACGCGACGGCCGCCCCCACCGCGGCCTGACCCTTGTCCCGGCGAAAGAGGAAAGCTGAGAGGTGCGCTGTCCCTACTGCAGCAAAGAAGAGGACAAGGTGGTGGACTCCCGCCTCACTGAGGAAGGCCGAAGCATCCGGCGCCGGCGCGAGTGCCTGACCTGCGGGCGACGGTACTCGACCTTTGAACGGGCCGAGGAGGTGCCGATTCTGGTGCGCAAGCGCGACGGTACCGAGGAGCCGTTTCAGCGGACGAAGATCACCGAGGGCATCCGCAGGGCGTGCAAGAACCGTCCCGTGTCGGTGGCCGAGATAAACGCCCTGGCCGAGGACATCGAGGAGAGTATGAGGACGGGCTCGAGGGGGCCGATGCCTTCTTCGGAGATCGGCCGGGAGGTGTTGGAGCGCCTGCGGGACCTGGACGAGGTCGCCTATCTGCGGTTCGCCTCCGTTTACAAGGACTTCCAGGAGCTCGACGATTTCGAACGTGAGCTCGGACTTGTCCTTCGCAAGGCCACGCCGGCGCCGTTGCTCGGTGGCGATCTTTCTACGTGAGAGTTCCCGCAGTGGCTCTCGACCCGCAACTGCCGCTGCCGAGATACGCCATGCCCGGTGATGCCGCCTTGGATCTCCTCGCGAGGGAGGATCTGACCCTGGCTCCCGGCGAACGAGCGGCCGTGCCGACGGGCGTGGCGATCGCGCTTCCGCCTGGCTATGCCGGCTTCGTGCAGCCTCGCTCCGGCCGGGCACTGCAGGAAGGGCTGGGGGTCGCCAACACGCCCGGGTTGATCGACTCAGGCTACAGAGGCGAGATCAAAGTGATAGTGGTCAACTTCGACACGGAGGTGCCGGTGCGGGTGAAGCGGGGCGAGAAGATAGCCCAGTTCGTCGTCCAGAGGGTCGAGCACGTCCAGTTGGAGGTGACCGACCGCCTACCCCCCTCGGACCGCGGCGAGGGCGGGTTTGGCAGCACCGGCCGTTAACGCCCTGTGGGCCCCGGCCCTTCTATAATCGACGGCGGAACAAGACGGGGCTATTCTCTTGAGCCTCTTGCGGGCATAGTTCAGTTGGTAGAACGCCACCTTGCCAAGGTGGAGGTCGCCGGTTCGAGTCCGGTTGCCCGCTCCCCTAAGAGTAGAACTCGACGAGCTGATAACCCGTGAGGGCCTGGTTGTGAATGGGGCCCGCCGAGACCGCTCCGAGAAGGTGTGTCAGCGGCTGGACGTTGCCAGAATCAAGCAGCGGAAAGGTCATCACAAGACCCAATCGCCGGTTGTCGCCGGCACTCCGGGTGATAGAAGGGATCAACAGAACCTGATTGCAGAGATGCGGCGGCGGGGATTTAGGTGGCCTCCGCCGAAGAAGAAGTGAGAAGCCGAGGGAAGATCGTCAGTGAAAAAGGGAGCCAGCATGGAATGGAGCGTCGCGGTAGAAGTCGCCGGCAAAGTTGTTTTCAATGAGGTAAAGGACGAAGAACTCGACAAACTTGTCGACCACCTGCTGCCTCATCACCCGTCCGTTTCTGGGACTGCCGAGGAGCCTACCGATGAACTGGGCCGCTATGGTGTCCGGCTTGTCGTCAAAGCTCCTTCACCCGACAAAGCGGTTTCGGAAGCCATCTCACTGCTGACAAAAGCGTCCATGGATGTGGGTCTGCCTGAGTGGCCGGTGGTTAGAGTCGAGGCAACTGAGTGGGGAGAATTTGAGCGAGAGCTCGAGCGGCCTACCTATCCGGATCTGATGGGAGTCAGCGAGCTTGCAGAGTTGCTTGGGGTCAGTCGTCATCGTGCTTCCGAGCTGGCACGCACGACCCACTTCCCTCGGCCGACTGCGGAGCTGGCATCTGGACCGGTGTGGTTTGAGACTAATGTGCAGCGCTTCGTCCAGGATTGGAAGAGAGAGCCGGGGCGCCCTCGGAAGATGGCGGCGGCGGAATGAGCTCACAGCATCGGGGCTAAGGGGAATTACACGCACGTATTTTACCCTTTAAGAGGCTAGCCAGGCTCTGTAAGTCAACCTTGATGACGGTGCCACCCGCCTCCATCGTCATTACGCCTCTGGTTCTCACCGCGGATGGCCTCTAGGGCGACCGATTTACGGTTACTTGTCATAGGCCCGTGAAATGCTGCCCCTATGCAGTCTCTGCTCGATCAGAAGGGCCGTGGGGCCTTCTACACGCCGTCTCAGATCGTCGAGCCGATGGTCAGGTGGGCTATCCGCTGCTCATCGGATCAGGTCCTCGACGGCGGCGCCGGCGGGTCCGTGTTTCTGACGGGCGCCGCGGAGCGCTTGCTGCGGCTTGGAGCGTCCCCAAAGAACGTTTGCCGACAGGTCCACGGTGTCGAGCTAGATTGGTTAGTGGCAAAACTTGCCAGGAAAGCACTGGCCGCAGCTCTCAACCTCGAAGACTGTGAGGCAGCGATTCGTTGCGGAAGTTTCTTCGACGAGATTCCCGGTGGCGATATTCCGCTGGTTCAGGCATGTATCGGAAATCCCCCCTACATTCGCTATCAGTCGTTCGCCGGTGACGTGCGCGGGGCTGCCCTTGGGCGAGCAGCCGAAGGCGGCGTCAAGCTGAGCGGCCTTACGAGTTCTTGGGCTCCATTCCTCGTTCACACCTGCCGATTCATCGCACCTGGCGGTCGGCTAGCTCAGGTACTTCCCGCTGAGCTCCTTCAGACCAGCTATGCGCAACCGATCAGGGACTTCCTGGTCCATCGGTTTCCGTCGGTCGTGCTTGTGGCCTTCGACGACAGAGTCTTCCCCGGAGCGCTCGAGGAGGTCGTCTTGGTTCTAGCTAGCGAAGACGGCAAACCCGGACTGCAGATCCGGGAGGCGAGTGATCTAGAGAATCTCCATGAGGTCATTCAGGGGTCGAAATCTCGTTCTAGGTTGGTTCAACGACCTACGGGCAAGTGGACCAAGTACCTCCTTAAGCAGTCAGAGCTTCGCGCTTACGAGGTCTGTGCTCATAGCTCTGGTTTCGGGCGCCTACATGAATACGGTCGAACTGACATTGGGGTAGTGACCGGCGCAAATTCATTCTTCGTACTCGACGAACAGAGCGCCTTGGGGGCAGGCATTCCGGAAGAGGATCTGCGACCTGCCATTTCGAAGGCCGAACACGTTCAAGGTTTGCGGCTCACGAAAGCTGACATGACTCGGTTGAGTTCTGCGCGCCAGCCCTCGTTTCTCTTCTACCCACATGAAGAGAAGCCTAAGGGCGCTTCGGCGAAGTACATCAGATCTGGTGAATGGATCGGACTCCACAATCGGTTACAAGTGCCGCAGCCGACAGCCATGGTGGAAGGTCCTGGGTGTAAAGGTTCCGGACGCTTTCATCACGTACATGTCCAATGAGACTCCCCGTCTGGCGCTCAACGAGATCAAGGCCGTCAGCACGAACACGGTTCACGGAGTGAATCTGAATCCCAATCACAAACAGTTGCGTCGGGCACTTCCACTCCTCTTTCTGAACTCCGTAACCCTGCTCTCAGCAGAAGTTGAGGGGCGGTCTTAATCGCACACGTCCTGGCTGCATTGCGCGACGTACTAGGCGAGGAACTCATCGGCGCGTATCTGCACGGTTCCGCCGTCCTGGGCGCCGTCTGCGTGACGAGATTGAGCTTGACTCCCTGAGCGCCGAGCTACTCGACGCGGTCAATAAGACCATGCACCCAACCGATATCAGGTCGACCATGCGTTCCTCAGCCCGGAGCTCGGCGAGGAGGTCGAGACCATCAGCAAGGTTGTGAGCGCCTTCTTCAGGTGGGATTACAATTCAAGCGAGACGATCATCAAGGACGGCAA
>JACDCD010000149.1 GCA_013694625.1 Actinomycetota bacterium
CGCCGCTGCTCGGCGTCACTGCGGTACTCCTGCAGTAAGGAAGCGAGCCGTTCAGGCGTCATAAACTTGCCAAAGAAGAACTTGAGCAAGGCCGCGTTCTTGCTCCGCAGCCGCTCGAAGCCCTGGTTATCGAGCCATTCGCGTAGCGCTACCAGTCCGGCCTCGGTGACTTCGTAGACCCGCTTGTCGGGAAAGCGGTCCTGGCGGACGGCCGTCCCCGCCACAAAGCCCAAGTCCTCCAGCCGGGTCAGTTCCGAGTACAGCTGGCTCTTGGGTAATGGCCAGAAATGCGCGATCGAGCGCTCGGCCAAGGCGGCGATATCGTATCCGGACCCGGGATGTTTGGCGATAAGCCGAGGGTGACGTAGGTCGTTGTGGGCAGGCTCATAGCAGAGGGCAATACTAGTCCGGATCAGACTAGTCCAGAACGATCAGCGCAACAGTCAACGGCCATGCAGCGCGGCCCCGGCGTGCCAACTTCGTGGCTGCGTTCCGGCGTTTGCCGTGTTCCCATTCTGGGACTATCATGGGACCATGTCTGAGTTGCACGTCCGCAACATCCCCCGGGAGCTGCACGAGCTTCTCCGCGAGCGGGCTGACACCGAGGGCCGATCGATGTCGGCGCAGGCGATCGCTCTCCTGCGACAGGCGCTCCAGCCTGCGGCCGACCAGTCAGCAAGGCAGCAGGCCATCGACCGACTTCGCGAGATCCGAAACCGCAGCCACCTGCCGGACGGCGCCGCACCGTCCGAGCAGCTCATACGAGAGGACCGGGACACGGCCAGGTGACCGCGGTCGTTGTCGTCGACGCGTCGGTCATGTTGAAGTGGGTCGTGACCGAAGCCGGCAGCGACGAAGCCAACCGGCTGCTGACCCATCTGGCCGAGGGATCCCTGTCTCTGGTCGCGCCGGAACACGCCGTGGGCGAGGTCGGCAACGGGCTGCGGAAACGAGTAGCGCAGGGCGTACTCGATGCTGATGATGCGCTAGCCGCGTTCGACGCTCTCGCCTTGCTCGACTTGGAGCTCGTCGGCGGGTCAGACCATTGGTTTCGTTCCTTGCGCGGAGCGTTGGACTGGGGCGTGACGACATACGATGCGCTGTACGTTCAGCTGGCGGTGGATCTCGGAGTCGAACTAATCACGGCAGACACGCGGCTCACCGCGTCTTCACTCCAACAGTCCCTTCCGGTGCGTCTGCTGACCGCTTGACGCTGCGCCACGACCAGGCGGAACGGTTAGGACCTTCCTCGACGATGGACTTCACAACGGCACGGCCTCGGCGAGCACCCGGGCCCGGATGCTGTCTTTCAGGGACTTGGCGGTTCCCACATCGACTTCTCGTCCGAGAAGTTCGCGCAGGTGTGCATATAGCCAGCCAATTGACCCGGCGGGCGGCGTGTGTCTTCGTGCGTGCCGCAGCCGAGGTGCGGAGGGTTGCTCTCGGGTGAACGGCGGGCCAAGCCGTCCTTCCGAGTACTCCGTTGCGTCCTGACCTCATGTGATTCAGGTGGCCTGTGGTCCCAGCCGTGTGCCACCGCCCAGAAGGTATCGTGCCGGCGTACGGCCAACTTCGGGGTGCATAGCACGATCAGCGCCACGATTGGGTGGAGAGCCTGAACAGGAGTTATCCATGAGTGTTTCCGAAATTGTCGCCCAAAGAGCCGATCGTTATCTCGACTGGTACATCGAGGCGTGCTCCATACCCTCCCTGGCCGATGAGCCGGACTCTCTGGCGGACATGGCAGCATGGCTCGACGAACGCTTCCATGCTCTGGGGGCTTCGACCGAACGGCTGACCTTTGAGGGCGCGCCCGACGTCATCCTCGCCACCCTGGGCTCCGGCGAGAAGTCCGTCCTCGTCTACGACCACTACGACGTCCAGCCCGTCGACCCAATCGAGCTATGGGAGTCCAAACCCTTCTCACCGGAGGTGAGAAGCGGAGTGCTCTACGCGCGCGGAGCGGCGGACAACAAGGGTGATCTGATCGCCCGCCTTGCCGCGCTCGAGATCTACGCCGAGGTCTATGGCGAGCCTCCTTTTCACATCAAGTTCCTGGTCGAAGGTGAAGAGGAAACCGGCTCCCGTTCCTTTCCGGGGTTGGTAGCTCGTTACGGGCACAAGTTGGCAGCCGACGGATGCATCTGGGAAGGGGCGGGGCTGGACCTCGCCGGGAGGCCCGAGCTGGTCTTCGGCGCCAAGGGTCTCGCATACGTCGAGCTCAACCACCTCGGGTTGGCGAGCGATCAGCACTCTTCTGTTGCCGTGATCGCTCCAAGCCCGGTCTGGTATGTGGTCGAGGCCCTGGCCTCGCTTCGAAGCCGCGACGGCAGAGTGTTGATCGAGGGCTTCTACGACGACGTCGTGCCTCCATCCGAGGCGGACGAAAGGATGCTCGAAGCACTGCCCTTCGAGGAGGAAGCCGAGAAGGAGCGGCTGGGCATCGAGAGCTTCGTCGGAGGCGCCTCCGGTCTCGATCTGGTTCGCCGCTACTTCTTCGAACCGACCTGCAACATCGCTGGGATCGATGCAGGCTTCACCGTTCCGGGTGCGTCGAAGACGGTGTTGCCACGCTCGGCCCTCGCTAAGGTCGACTTCCGCCTTGTTCCCGATCAGGATCCTGCGGACATCGTCGCCAAGCTGCGGAGGCATCTGGTGAAGCACGGTTACGACAAGATCGAGATCCTCGGTCATTCGATGGAGCATCCGGTCCGGTCACCGAGCGACTCCGATATCGGGCGCGCCGCTGTTACCGCTGCCGAGAAGGTGTACGCGGGCAAGCCCGCAGTTGCCCCCCTCATGATCGCAACGGGGCCGATGCACCCCATTGCGGGAACCCTCGGAATACCGACGGTTTCGCCCGCAGGCGTTTGCCGCCCGGACTCGAACATCCACGCGCCCAATGAGCATTGCCTGATCGAGGACTTCAACACTACGATCGAGTACACCGTCGCCTGGCTGGAGGCATTCGGCTCGAGTGGGTGATAGATGTGCATCGTTCACACCCAGCACCCACTCGGCCTGTCAGAAGGGAGCCAACTGCTCCTCGGTGGGCTCCGCTCAGCAATACCACGGCTCGGTCAAGTAAGGGACGGTGACGCGCTGGCGCACGATCGGCGCACCGTTCGATACCCCGAGTGCAGACTCGACCAGCCCCAACACCTGCCGGAACACCTCCGCGCGCGGAGCGCCGGTATTTTCTACCGCTGCAAGAACATCGCGCTGCAGCCGGTCCACACGTTCATCAAAATGGGTCCATGGATAAACCAGCGAGACCGGGTCGAACCGGCCCACGATCCCTTCGACAGTGGACAGCTCGAGCAACTTCGAGCCGGCCGGGATGAGGAGCCGAATCGCGTACTGAATAGGTGCGGTGTTGCCCACGAGTCCCAGCTCGGCTATGGAGAGCAACATCTCCCGGTAGCCCTCGAGCGTGGTCCATGGGGTAAACGCCACAAATGTCGGGTTGAGCAATAGCCCCACGGCGTCGCATAGAGCAACGGCTTGCCGAAAACCCTCCGCCGTGTGGTTCTTGTCGAAGATCTCAAGAATGTCATCGTCGATGCTTTCGACCGCGCTCGTGACGAACAGACATCCCGTTTGCTCGAGAGTGTGAAGGTGTCGCGCGTGCTGAAGAAGATGCTCGACCTTTATCGTTACGTCGTATGTGACGTTCGGGAACCTATCGTGCAGCGAAGTCACAAGCCTGAGCGCGTGGCCCGGAGCGTTGAAGAAATCTGGGTCTCCGAAGGTGATGTGTCTTGCGCCGGCGGCGACCTGCCCGGCTACGTCGGCCAGAACAATGTCGGCATCGATGACGCGAAACCGGCCACCGTAAACCGGGACGATGGGGCAATGGCGGCAGAGGTGCTTGCACCCGCGCGTCGCCTCCGTGTACCCGACGGGGCGCACATCTCCAGGCCCTACATGCAAATGTGCATAGTCGCTCAGTGGGGGAAGGTCGTGCCTGTCGGGGACCATGAAGCGTTGTCTTGCGAGTGAAATGACGGGTTCGGACTGGTGCGCGGGCGCGGGCCGCGCCAGTCTGGCCACCAGATCAACGAGTCCCTGCTCGAACTCGCCGCCCAAGATGGTGCCGGCGCCCAGTGATCGCAAGTAATCCTCGTTCACCGGGGCGTACAGACCGTAGAAGCAGATGTGACAGCGCGGGTTGATGGCCTTCACCTGAGCCAAGGCTTCGACAGCCAGGCGGGTGGCCGTGTGCATCGGGACGTAAAAGGCGACGACGTCTGCGCCGGCTATGGCTTCATCGGCGAGCTTCTCGATCGCGAGGTCCTGGCATGTCACGGCCGCCCCGGCGCGTCGCAACCACGCCGCCGGGGACGCCAGGCCGAAGGGCTGACGCCCCATCTCGTAGGTCGAGATCAGGACGACGTTCACTGGGGCCTCAAAACGACCTGGAGGCATGAATGGGCCGTTCGCAGTGCTTGTTCGACCTCACCGGGACCTTCTCCGGAAGCAAAGAGAAATCCCAAGTAGCGATCCCCCTCCGGCAGCGGTTCGACAGCGCTTCCCAAAGGAATGGTCACAGAGAGGCCGAGCACGCCCGGGACGGCCAGCGCCTCGTCCCGGCCCTTCACAGCTTCGAGCACGCCGCTCCCTTCTATTGGGATCATCATGACCCCGGAGGCGCGCCAAGGCCGCCCTTTGTGGCGAAGCGGCAGGTCGAGCGCATGCCTCAGGATGAGCTCCTCCAGACTGATCCCCAGCCCGAAGCGCAGGGCGCGCGAGCACAGGCCCCCGATGGAGCGTGCGGCCACCTCCAGGACGGCGGCCCGATCGCCCTGAACCCTCACCTCTGCGTGCACCGGCCCTTCCACGAGCCCCAGAGCGGCCACCGCCGCGGCTGTCGTCCGTGTAATCGCACCAAGTGCAGCCTCCGGCTGGCGCGAGGGGGTGACGTAGAGGGTTTCCTCGAAGTAGGGACCTTCGAGCGGGTCGGGTTTGTCGAAAACGGCCAGGATCTCGAGGCTGCCCCCTGCGAGGAGACCCTCAACCGCCACTTCGGCGCCGGGAAGGTAGCGCTCGACCAGCAGCCGTTCATCGCCGCCCGCGGCGCGGGAGATCGCACGGGCGCGTTCTGCCGCAGCGACCGCTGAGGCGCGGTTGTCGGCCCGGATCACCCCACGGCTTGCGGCTAGCGAGAGGGGCTTGATCACGCACGGCCATCCAACCGAATCTGCAAGGGCCGCAAAGTTGGAAGACTCGGTTGCCACACGGTAGTCCGGTTGCGGGATATGCGCCGCCCCGAGAGCGTGGCGCATGGCAGCCTTGTCACGGGCGGCGAGGGCAGATTCGATAGGATTGTGGCGAAGACCCAGACGCTTCGCTGCAAGCGCGGCAATCACAACCCCCTGATCATCGACGGGCACGATGGCGTCGAGGTGGTCCCGCTTGGCCAACTCCACGATCTCGTGGGCCGACGCCTCCGGATCGTCCAGATTCAGGCTCACGGCACGATCGCCCAACACGCTCGATATTGCGAGCCTCCGGTCGGTTGCAACCACCACTTCGGCTTGGAGCGCTCGTGCCGCCTCGAGGAAGTCCCTCGCCCGGTAGGTCTCTGTCGGCAGGAGCAATAGGACACGCGCCATTGGCCTATCATGGACTCAGCGATAGCTCAGGTTACCCAATCGTCGCCGGGAGCGAGCAGACATGAAGAAGCCATTGGCTTTTTGGCAGAGGAAACCTGCGGACAGGCCCTCCGTCGCCCGACCGCCAGTCCGCATCACTTCGCAGGCGCGCGGCAGGGTCCTGTCGATCCGGGCGTCGGAAGCGGAGGCTGGGCGCCTCGCGGTCTGGCTCGAGGTAACCGGCGAGGCAAACGCTCAGTACACCTACGACATCTACCTGCTTCCGGTCGAGGAGGCCGGGCCACAGGATGTGGTGATCCCCGGCGACGACCTCTCCATCGTCGTGGCCGGCTCGAGCCTCGACAAGGTGACCGGCGCCACGATCGACTTCTCCGGCGACGCCTTCACCGGCGGTCTATGGCTCGACAACCCCAACAAACCGGCGCCGGCGATGCCCAAGCTCCCGGTAATGAATATCCCGCCTCTGGGAAATGCGGGCCCCAGCCCAAGCCCCGCCGTGGGCGCGAAACCACCCGCCGATCTCAGCGGTGACGTCGCCCAGCGGGTCTCGCAGATTCTCGAACAACAGATAAACCCATCAATAGCCGCACACGGCGGGCGCGCCGACCTGGTTGCGGTGGAGGACGATACCGCTTACCTAAGGCTCAGCGGAGGGTGCCAGGGCTGCGGGATGGCAACGGTGACGCTCAGCCAGGGGATCGAGGTATCCATCAAAGAAGCCGTTCCCGCCATTGCGCATGTTGTCGATGTCACCGACCACCAGAGCGGGACCAACCCCTACTTCCAAGCCTCCAAGAAGTAACCTCGGTTGGGCGCCTCGTCGGGCCGGGACTCGACGCGCATGAAGCCCAAAGATTTCCGGGCGCCGAAGGCGCTAGGACCCGACGGCGGCGCGGGCAGGGGATCGGTAGATCTCGTAACGTCCGGGCCCGCGTGACTTTGCAACGTACATTGCCACATCCGCATCCCGCAGCAATTTCTGTGGATCCTGAGGCGCATCGCCAACCGCAACCCCGATGCTGGCGTGAATAGACACCTCCTGGTCGCCGATCACAAACGGCAAGTGGAGAGATTCCAGGATGCGGCCGGCGATGGTGGTCGCGTCCCTCTCGTGTTCGACACCTTCCAGCAACACGACGAACTCGTCTCCACCCAGACGGGAAGCCGTGTCTTCCGAGCGGAGACACGGCTTTATTCGCCCGGCCGCCGCGATCAGCATCTCGTCCCCCGCGGCGTGCCCCAGGAGATCGTTGATCAGCTTGAAGTCATCCAGGTCGATGAACAACACCGCCAAGTGCTCATTGCGGCGCGCCGATGCCACGATCGCATGCTCGAGTCGATCGACGAGGAGGGAGCGGTTCGCAAGCCCGGTCAACGGGTCGTGCAGCGCATTGTGGCGAAGCTGCTCTTCCAGCTTTTTGCGTTCTGAAATGTCGCGGTAATTGATCAAGATGCCCTGGACACCAGAATCTTCGAGCAGATTGGTCAAGGACACCTCGAGCCAACGGTAGGAGCCGTCCTTGTGACACACACGCAGCTCTATGCAGCTGTAGCTCCCGGCACGTTTGAGAAGCTCCGCTATGGTTTCCCTCTCGAGCTCGAGGTCATCTGGATGCACCAGTTCAAACATCGATCTGCCTGTTCGCTCATAGGGCGAGTAACCGAGGACTCGCTCGACCGAAGGACTCAGGTAAGTGATCGAGCCTTGGGCGTCGATCACCAGAATTACGTCTGACGCATGCTGCACGAGCGATCGGAAATGTTGTTCATGCGGGACCAGCCCTGAGTCGGATATCTTGCGCTCGGTTATGTCGAGCATCACCCCGCGGTAGTAACGGTGACCGTCGGGCCCCGACATGAGGACGTATTCGTCGCTGATCCATACGACGCGCCCGTTTTTTGTCCTGAAGCGGTACTCGATCCTGTGAGTGCTGCCATCGGGCCGATCACGGTCACGGGCCTCTTCCTCGAGAACCCTCTCCCGATCTTCGGGGTAGAGCCGGCTGAGCCAGAGGTCGCTTGTGAACTCCGTCGGCGAGTACCCGAGAAAGGCCTCCACCTGAGGGCTGACAAAGTGCCATTCGTCCGCCCCACCGACATCGGCCCGGTAGACCATCGCCGGCACGTGCTCTACCAGGGTTTTGTAGTCCGCCTCGTCCCGGTCCACCGCCATCACCCTTTGCCCGCTTACACCCCGACCCGTGAGCTTCATGATACATCGTTTGTAAAATATTGGAAGTAATGAACGGCGGGCTGCGTGGGCCATGGTTGTTACCTACCCCTGTTCTGGGACAATGGTCCCCTATGGGGGACCAGAACGCAATCGTCGACGTTTTCGGCCGGGCAGTTCGCGATCTCCGGATCTCGGTGACCGACCGGTGCAATTTCCGCTGCGTCTACTGCATGCCCAAAGAGGTCTTTGGACGCGACTATCAGTTCCTCGAACGTCGCGATCTGCTCTCCTTCGAAGAGATCGAGCGCCTGGCCCGCATCTTCGTGAGCCTCGGAGTCAGTAAGATCCGCCTCACGGGGGGTGAGCCGCTCGTCCGGCGCAACATCGAGCAGCTGATATCAAAGCTCGCTGCAATCGAGGATCTCGATCTCACGCTTACCACCAACGGATCGATCCTGGAGAAGAAAGCGTCCGCCCTTAGAGCGGCGGGGCTGCAGAGGGTGACGGTCAGTCTGGATTCCCTCGAGGACGAGGTCTTCATGGCCATGAACGACGTCAACTTCCCCGTAGAACGCGTGCTCGCCGGGATCGAGGCTGCGGCTCAAGCCGGCCTGGCGCCGGTCAAGATCAATGCAGTGATCAAGCGAGGCCTGAATGAAGCGGGTGTGGTGGAGATGGCGCGCTACTTCAAGGGCACCGGCCACATCCTGAGGTTCATCGAATACATGGATGTCGGCCACAGCAACGGCTGGAAGATGGACGACGTCGTCCCGGCGCGCGAAATCATTTCGATGATCGATGCCGAGATGCCGCTCGAGCCGCTCGATCCGAACTACCCGGGCGAGGTCGCGAATCGGTGGCGATACCGGGATGGAAGCGGCGAGATCGGGGTCATCGCCTCGGTCACCCAAGCTTTCTGCGGAAGCTGCACGCGGGCGCGCATCTCGGTCGAGGGCTCGCTCTTCACGTGTCTGTTCTCGACCGGGGGCACAGACCTCAGGGCCCCTCTGCGGGCCGGCGCGCCGGACTCTGTCATAGCCGACCTGATCACGTCGGTATGGCGGGCTCGCCGGGACCGCTATTCGGAGATCCGCACCTCGGAGACCGTCGGGTTGCCCAAGGTGGAGATGTCCTATATCGGAGGGTGACGGCGTACTCGTGGACGGTGCTGAGGAGCTCAGGTTCGACCATGTGATTCTCGCGGTGGCGGACCTCGACGCCGCCGGTGAGCTAATCTGCGCCGCGACCGGGCTCGTCTCGGTGCCCGGCGGCCGGCATAAGGGCTTGGGAACCGGAAACCGCATCATCCCTCTGGGCCCTGACTACATCGAGCTCATGGGGATCGTCGACATCGACCAGGCCGCTCGCAGCCCGCTTGGGTGCTGGGTGGCCGGGCGGCTGGCCATCCGGGAGGGCATCGCCGCGTTCTGCCTGCGAACGGAGAGCATCGACGCCGTTGGCCGGCGCCTCCGTCTGAAATCGGAGCCCATGGAACGCACCGCCCCGGACGGAAGCTCATTGGGATGGAGGCTGGCGGGCCTAGAGGCAGCCATGGCCGATCCGTGCAAACCGTTCTTCATCCAGTGGGATGTTCCTCCGAATAAACATCCGGGGCGCATCGTCGCCGAACACCAGGTCACACCCCTCGGTATCTCGTGGGTCGAGGTATCAGGCGACCCGGGTGTCATTCCCGCCTGGATCGGAGAAGACAGCATCGACGTCCGGATCACGCCGGGCGAGAGTGGCATCGTGGGAGTCGGCGTTCGGACCACCGACGGCGAGGTGGTGTTGCGATAGATTCCTAGCGACGTGTGTCCGACCCGCCCTGGGGTGCAGGCTTACCCTACTGGTTGGAGGAGTGACCCGGGAACAGGTTCAGATCGGGGTTGATCACCGGCGCAGCGTTGTTCACGGCAGTTGCTGCCTCGCCGAAACCCGTCGCTATGAGCCGCACCTTGCCGGGGTAGTCGGTGATGTCGCCGGCAGCGAAGATGCGCCGGTGGTTTGTCGCCATGTTCGTGTCCACGAGAATCTGGCGCTTCTCGATGTGGAGCCCCCATTTTTTGAGCGGCCCGAGATCGGCGGTGAACCCAAGAGCGGCCACCACCGCCTGCACCTCGAGAGTTCGGCTCTCATCCGTGCTTTTGTTGTGGATCTCGACCGCCTCGACTCGGCCGTTTCCAATGATGCGGACCACCTCTGTGAAGGTCAGCACTTCAACGGGTGAAGCAAGGACCTGTTTGACGGTGTGCTCGTGAGCACGGAATTTGTCGCGCCGGTGAATAAGTGTGATCCGGCGCGAAAGACCCTGTAGGTTGAAAGCCCAGTCGAAGGCGCTGTCCCCCCCGCCGACGATGAGGATGTCCTGGCCTGCGAGCTCGTCGAGTTTCGGGACGAAGTATCGAAGTCCCCTGCCCTCGAATGCCTGAGCATCGGGAAGCGGGCGTGGTGTGAAGGTCCCGATCCCTCCGGTAATGACAACGGCCTTGCAAACGACCTCGGCGCCCTTGTGGCTCCGCACGGTCACGTGGTCGTCGTCCTGCACGAGGTCCTCGGCGCGATGGCCGAGGAGGTAAATGGGCTCAAAGGGCGCCGCCTGCTCTACCAAATTGTCGACGAGGTCCTGGCCCTTGACCGCAGGGAACCCGGGAACATCGAAGATGAGCTTCTCGGGGTACATGGCCGCCACCTGGCCTCCGGGCTCGTCGAGCGAGTCGATGAGCACCGATCGGAGCCCCCGGAAGCCCGCGTAGTAGGCGCAGTAGAGGCCGGCCGGGCCTGCGCCGATGATCAACAGATCGACGTCGTGGCGCTCGGTGGAGGATTTTTGAATGGGGTTGGTCACGTTCAGTCGACCCTATAGCGTGGGCAGTAAGCTTGGGGGTCTGCGCCCGTAGCTCAGTTCGGATAGAGCGGGAGACTTCTAATCTCTAGGTCGGGGGTTCGAATCCCTCCGGGCGCGCTGAACCTGCCTCAGGGTCTCTGCCCCGCCGAATCCCTCAAGGCAACGACCTCCAAACCCTCCGACCGCGCGGTGCCGGCAACCGGAGCGTCACTGGTGGCCACTCCGGCGTTCAGTACCCTCGCAGCGCCCAGCAGAAGGCAATCCGCAAGTGAAAGCGGAGCAACCCTTCGGTCGTAGTAAGAGATTCGGAACTCCGCGGCCCGGCGCGCCTCTGCCTCACCAAGACCTACAACCGGCAAGGTCGTTGCGATTAGGGGGACGAGCCTGGCCTCTACGGCATCAAGATCGTTTCCAAATACCCGCACGAGGACGTCGATCACCTCGGCGAGGTTCGCGCTAGTGATCCCGGTGTCGCCGCCACGAAGAAGTGCCTCGACCTCATCTGCGGACGGCTCGCCGAGAAAGGCACCCACGAGAGCGGTCGCATCTAGCAGGATCACTTCGGATACTTGCGGCGCTCGGCTTCCTGCTCCTCCTCGCTGATTAGCTTGCGCGCTTGGCGGGCCGTGCCCTTCTGGGAGGGAAACGCTCCCACGACAGCCCCGACTGGATCGCTTGGAATGGGCCTCAGCACGACCCGGTCTCCGAGATCCTCGACGACCAGAGCGTTCGACGCCCAGCGCCGCCGGATCTCCGCCGGCAAGGAAACCTGTCCACCCTTGGAAATGCGTATTTTCATGAGCAGACCATAACTTGCATGACTTCTGCCGTCAAGCATGAGCTTTCTAATCTCTAGGTCGGGGCTCGAATCCCTCCGGTGAAACCAGACACTCCGGCGCGCTGATCCTGACGGTGATCGAACGGCAAGGTCCTGCCCCTCTTCGCTTCGGCTCGGGTCTCTACGTTGATTCGTCGCTCCCGGCTCGGCCGGTGGACCACGTACCGATTACTCAGAAGGAGGAAACGTCGTGACGAAGACCTGGTTCATCACCGGAGCATCGAAGGGCTTCGGACGGGAGTGGGCGGAAGCTGCCCTGGAACGAGGAGACAACGTTGCTGCGACGGCCCGCAAGCTCGCGACCCTTGACGCGCTCGTCGACACGTACGGCGACACCGTCTTGCCGATTCAGCTCGACGTCACCGACCGCGGCGCCGACTTTGATGCTGTGAAGAGAGCCGCCGATCACTCGGCAAGCTCGACGTCGTCATCAACAACGCCGGCTACGGCCACTTCGGCATGATCGAAGAACTGACGGAAGACGACGTGCGATCGCAGCTCGAGACGAACTTTTTCGGCGCGTTGTGGGTCACACAGGCGGCGCTGCCGATCATGCGCGCGCAGGGCTCCGGTCACATTATTCAGGTGTCGAGCGTCGGCGGGCATCACCGCGTTCCCGGCGATCGGCGCCTACCACGCGTCGAAGTGGGCTCTCGAGGGCTTCTCGCAGTCGCTGTCGCAGGAGGTTGCGGGCTTCGGCATCGACGTGACACTGATCGAGCCCGGCGGATACTCGACCGACTGGTCGGGCCCGTCGGCGAAGCACAGCGAGGAGAACCCGGCCTACGCGGGTGTCCGCGAAGCAGCAAAGAGTCGTCCGTCGGCTGCAAACCCGGGTGATCCGACGGCGACCCGCGGTGCGATCCTCAAGGTGGTTGACGCCGAGGAGCCGCCGCTGCGGATCTTCTTCGGTAAGGCGCCGATCGAGATCGCGACCAAGGACTACGAGTCACGCCTGGCGACGTGGAACGAGTGGCAGCCCGTCTCCGTCGAGGCCCACGGGGCGTAGCAAGCGCCAGGCCCGCCACCCGCACAAGCATTCAACCCCGACGTCACGAGCGTCGGGCTGGCGTGTTGACACTTGGTCGCGTGTGGGCGCTCCCTTCGACCGACGGAAACGGCGCGAAGAAAGAATGGGGATCGACCGTACGGGGTGACCCAGCATGACGGTGCTAGCTCTCGTTAACGTGAACGCCCGATGGCCTGTAGCTCAGGGACCTACACGTCCATGTGCGGGCACGCCTATCTTTTAGGACCGTGTGCCACGGGTTCTCGGATAGTTACTCTTCTTTTCTGTTCTCTAACTCGTTAGCCGCTTCGCTTATGATCCTGATCAACTCCTGGTCGCTCATCCCGGAGACATCGTCCGGGGCTTGTTGGGAGCCGGCCCGGTCTCCAGGTTGCGCCGATTGTTCTTCCGGTGTTTCGA